>JAGRGU010000068.1 GCA_020445335.1 Gammaproteobacteria bacterium | reverse complement strand
GTAAAAAAATATTTATTCAAAAAAGAACAAAGGGTACGGAGGGCGCAATATCAAGCCCTCCGTACCCTTTTCGCTCTCTTTTCCACGCTTCTTCGTTTTCCGTTAAGAGGAAACTCGTACCGAGGATTATGCGGCGGGCGCAGCCGAGCCTGTTGAGGCGTCAGCCCAGATGCGCGCGCAGAAACACCAGCGTGCGCTCCCGTGCCAGGTCGGCGCTCGGGGCGTGGAAGCTGGCGCGCTGGTCGCAGTTGAAGGCGTGCCCGGCGTCGGCGTAGATATGGCACTCCGCGTCGGGGTTGGCGGCACGGATCTCGGCAACCGCCGGGGCGGAAATCAAATGATCCCGGGCGCCGAAGTGGAGCAGCAGCGGGCAGCGCGGTTTGCGCTCGAGCATCTGCTGGATGCGCGTGCCGTAGTAGGCAACGGCGGCGTCGAGCGGCAGTTCGCTGGCGGCAAGGTAGGCGATCGAGCCGCCCCAGCAGTAGCCGATGGCGGCGATCCTCTCGCCCTTGGGACGGCTGGCTATGACCGCGCCGATATCGTGCAGCGTCTGCTCCGGTTGCAGCTGCGCGATCAGCTCCCGGCCCCGTTCATGCTCGGTGTAAGCCAGTTCGAGCCCGGGCTCGATGCGGTCGAACAGCGCCGGTGCGAGCGCGGTGTAGCCCTCGTCGGCGAAGCGCTGCGCCAGTTCGCGGATGTGCGAGGTGACGCCGAAGATCTCGTGCAGCAGGATCAGCGTCCGCCCCCGCTCGCGTGCGGGCGCGCAGCCAAAGAGCGAGAAATGGTGGCCGTCGTCCGCGCTCAGCTGTTGAGTCGTGCTCCGCATCTCAGGCGGCGGCCAGCAAGCCGACCTCCGCCAGCCGCCGGTCGAGCCGGCTGAAGACCTGGCGCGCATTGCCGGAGAAGATCTGTGCCTTCTGCCGCTGGTCGAGCGCGCAGGCGTCTATATAGCGCTTGGTGTCGTCGAAGTAGTGGCCGGTCTGCGGGTCGATGCCGCGCACCGCGCCGACCATCTCCGAGGCGAAGAGGATATTCTCTACCGGCACCACGTCGACCAGCAGGTCGATCCCCTCCTGATGGTAGACGCAGGTATCGAAGTAGATGTTGTTCTCGATGAATTGCGCCAGCGGCTGCAGTCCGAGCATGTCGGAGAGGCCACGGAAACGCCCCCAGTGGTAGGGCACCGCGCCGCCGCCGTGGGGGATGATGAACTTCAGATCGGGAAAGTCGTGGAACAGCGTCTTCGCCATCATCAGCTGCTGGAAGGCGGTGGTGTCGGCGCCCAGGTAGTGCGAGCCGGTGGTATGGAAGCAGCGGTTGCAGGAGGCGCTGACATGGATCATCGCCGGCACCTCCAGCTCGGACATCTTTTCGTAGATCGGGTACCAGTAGCGGTCGTCGAGCGGCGGTGAGTTCCAGTGGCCGCCGGAGGGGTCCGGACTCAGGTTGCAGCCGATGAATCCCAGCTCGGTGACGCAGCGCTCCAGCTCCGCCGCGCTGGCCGTGAGATCGGCGCCGGGAGACTGCGGCAGCTGCGCGGCGCCGATGAAGTTGCGCGGGTAGAGCTGGGTGATGCGATAGATCAGGTCGTTGCAGTGCTCGCTCCAGCAGCGGCTGGTCGACTGGTTGCCGATATGGTGGCCCATCCAGCTGGCGCGCGGCGAGAAGATGGTGACGTCGGTGCCGCGCTCGTTCTGCAGTTTGAGCTGCGCACCTTCCAGGCTGTCGCGAATCTGCTCGTCGCTGATGCCGACTATCCCCTTGACGTGCTCGAACAACGGGTCGCGCGCCAGCTCGCGTTTCTGCCGCTCGCGATACTCGCCCAGTTCGGCCGGGGCGGTGGTGTAGTGGCCGTGGCAGTCGATGATCAGAGTCATGCTCACTCCTGCGTAACAGTTCGTTTGATGGATGTTGGCTTCGGCGCGGGCTCGCGCCGCTCCGCCGCCCAGGGCCTGGTCGCCGCTGCGCTCAGCGGCCGCGATTCTCCAGAATGGTCAGTGCGTAGTGGGTATTGGAGACCGGCACCCGGGTGTAACGGAAGATTTCGCTAACGTTGGCGTGCAGTGCACCGCGCATCACCAGCCACATGATCGCCTCGATCCCTTCGGAGCCGGTCTCGCGCAGGTATTCGGTGTGGCCGATATGCCTGATCGATTCGGGGTCGTTGACCAGCCGGTCGAGCCAGTCGATGTCGTAGGCCGTGTTGATCAGGCCGGCGCGTTCGCCCTGAAGCTGGTGCGACAGGCCACCGGTGCCGACGATGGCGACGCGCAGTGGCTGAGGGTAGGCCTCGACCGCGCGCCGGATCGCCTTGCCGAGCTTGTAGCAGCGGTTGCCGGTCGGTTGCGGGTACTGCACCACGTTGACCGCCAGCGGTATCACCCTGCAGGGCCAGGCGTCGGGTTGGCCGAAGAGGATCGAGAGCGGCACCGTCAGTCCGTGGTCGACCGGCATCTCGCTGACGATGGTCATGTCGAACTCATCCAGCACCAGCGACTCGGCGAGGTGCCAGGCCAGCGCCGGATCGCCGTCGACGGTCGGCACCCGGCGCGGGCCGTAGCCCTCGTCGGCGGGAGGGAAGCGGTCGGCGACGCCGATCGAGAAGGTGGCGGTGCTCTGTAGCGAGAAGGCCGAGGCGTGGTCGTTGTAGACCAGGATGCAGAGATCCGGGCGGGTCTTCGCCATCCACTCCCGGGCCGGCGCTATACCTTCGAAGAAGGGCTTCCAGTAGTCCTCTCCGGTCTTGCCGTTGTCCATCGCCGCACCGATCGGCGGAATGTGCGAGGTGCCAATGCCGGCAATGATCTCAGCCATCGTGTCGCTCCTTTTTGCTGCGGTTGCCGGCGATCGGGCGGCCGCCGTCGAGCATCATCCGGCGAAACGCGTCGCCCGAGACCTGCGGCTCCGCCATCAGCCCGCCGACATCCTGCATCGTCAGACCGTCGCAGGCGGCCAGCTTGAAGGTGTAGTAGATATTGCCGCCCTGACGCAGCATTTCCAGCCAGTCGCGCTCCAGCACCGCCCGGCGCTGGGCCTCGCTCATCGGGAAGCGCCGCAGGTAGCCCGCCTCGTCGGCGCGGAAGGCGTCGCGGTTGGCGGCCTGGTTCAGCGACATGCAGAACATGTTCAGGTGGTAACCGCGGCGGCAGCGTTCGCCGTCGAAGACGTAGGTGCCGGGGATGTCGTCGTAGTCGCGTGTTTCGCGCATTGCTGGCTCCGTTGATATCAATTCGATGCCCGCTTCCGCTCGGAGATGAAATCGCGGTACTTCATATCCTCTTCCATGATGTGCCGCGTCAACCAGCCGCGCAGAAAGTCATTGACCAGGTCGCCGATCAGGTAGGGGGATTCGGCGGCGCGGGTGTAGGTCGACTTGACCGTCTCCAGCCACTCGACGAAAGCCTTGTGCTCGCGGATGTGGGCATCGAATCCCGGATAGCCCACCCTGCGCATCAGCTGCTCCTCACGGGCGAAGTGCTCGGCGGCGTACCCCTCCAGCCGGCCGAGAATGTAGGAGAGGAAGCCGCGGGTGACCGCCGAGTTTTCCAGCTCGGCGATCAGCTCGAACAGCCCCTTGTGGTCGGCGTCGATCTCGGCGTTGCCGACGCTCAGCTTTTCGTTCCACTGAAAGTTGCTCATGACGTTTCCCGGGGCCTCTCATCAGGCCCTAAAGCAGCCCCAGCGCCAGCGCCGGAAAGAGGATCAGAAGCGCCAGCCTGACGATGTCGGAGAGCACGAAGGGGAAGACCCCCTTGAACACCTCCCTGATCGGAATATCCGGCGCCACGGATTTGATGACGAATACGTTCATGCCGACCGGCGGCGTGATCAATCCCAGCTCCACGGTGATAACCGAGACGATACCGAACCAGACGGGATCGAAACCGGCGGCCTGGATCAGCGGGAAGACCACCGGCACGGTCAACAGCAGCATCGCGATGCTGTCCATGACGCAGCCGAGCAGCATGTAGAGCAGCAGCACGCAGAGCAGCACGGCAAAGGGGGAGAGCCCCATCGCGTCGACCATCTCCACCAGCTCGAAGGAGATGCGCGATACCGTCAGGAAGTAGCCGAAGATCTCCGCGCCGATGATCATGAAGAAGATCATCGCCGACATGAACAGGGTCTCTTCGATCGCGGCGCGGAACTGCCTGAGGGTCAAGCCGCGGAAGAGCGCGATCAGCAGCGTACCGGCGGCGCCGATCGCGGCAGCCTCGGTCGGCGTGAAGATGCCACCGTAGATGCCGCCGATGATGAACAGGAAGATCATGCCGAACGGCACCAGACCCTTGAGTCCGACGATCTTCTCGGTCAGCGTCGTCGACGGGCCGGGCGTGGCCAGTTCCGGCTTCAGCGCGACGGTGATCGCGATCGCCGCGCAGTAGAGCAGCAGCCCCAGAATACCGGGGAGAATGCCGGCGATGAACATGTCACCGACCGACTGCTCGGTGATCAGCGCGTAGAGCAGCAGCGCGATCGACGGCGGAATCATGATGCCGAGGGTGCCGCCGGCGGCCAGGGTGCCGGTCGCCAGCGATTGCGCGTAGCCGTTCTTCAGCATCTCCGGCAGCGCCACGCGTGACATGCTGGCGGCGGTCGCCAGCGAGGAGCCCGAGATGGCGGAGAAGACGCCGCAGGAGCTGACCGCCGCCAGCGCCATGCCGCCGCGCCAGCTGCCGAACAGCGTGCGCGCGCCATTGAAGAGCTCGGCGGACATCTTCGCCTTGGAGGCGAAGACGCCCATCAGGATGAACATCGGGATCGGGCTGAAGCTGTAGTTGGAGAGCGTCTCGAAGGGGCCCGACTCGAGAATCGAGATCGCCGGCTCGAAGGCGACGATCCAGCCGAAACCGACGAAGCCGGTCAGCGCCATCGCCAGCGCCACCGGCGCCCGCAGCACGATCAGCAGCAGCATGCCGCCGACGCAGATGAAACCGATCACGGCCGCGCTCACGATGCGTTTCCGCGCCGCTGCAGCTGTTCGATCGCGACCAGCAGGCCGCGCAGCGCCAGCATCGCGGTGGCCGCGGCGGTGACCGCGTAGAGGTAGCTGAGCGGGATCAACAGATCCTGGGTGGTCTCGCCCGTCTCGGCCACGCGCAGGGTCGCCTCATAGAACTTGACCGCCATGCCCAGACCCATCAGGCCGAAACCGAGCGTGAAGATGCCGGCCAACATCTGCTTGGCGTTCTCGCCCATCCGTTCGGTGAACAGATCGACGATCACCTGGCTGCTGCTGACCGAGTAGGGGAGGGCGAAGAGCACCATGAACAGCAGGCCGTAGCTGACGATCTCCACCGCGCCGTGAAAGGTAAAGTCGATGCTGCCGCCGCTGGCGCCGAACAGGGTGCGCGAGACCACATCCAGCAGCACCGTCACCATCATCGTGATCAGCAGCAGGCCGCTGATAACGTGCATCGCGTAGGCGACCCGCTCGACCACGTTCATCAGCATCTTCATGGGAATCTCCAGAGTTGCCAGGGGGCCGGAGACCGGCCCCCGGCGAACGCCTAGCGGCAGCTCTTGGCCAGCTCGAGCGCGCGGGCGTAGACCTTGCGCCCGGGCAACCCGCGCTTCTCCAGATCGTCGAGATAGGATTCGGTGGCGGCGTCGAACACCCGCTTCCAGGCCGGGTTCTTGGCGCCATCCTCGATGGTGTGGATCTTGTGGCCGCCCTCTACAGCGGCGGCGCGGCCCTTGACGTCGAGGGCGTCGAATTCGATACCGGCCCGCTTCGACCAGCTCTGTCCGGTGTTGCGGTCGATAACCGCCTTGAGGTCCGCCGGCATGCCTTCGTAGACCTGCTTGTTCATGGTCACGATGAAGGAGAGGGTGTAGAGGCCGCCCACTTCGGTGTGGTTGGTCGCCAGCTCGTTGAGGCGGAACACCAGCGCCCCCTCCCAGGGCAGCGCCACGCCGTCGATGACGCCGCGCTGCATCGAGGTGTAGGACTGCGGCGCGGGCATGCCGACCGGTTGCGCGCCCAGACCTTCGAGCAGATTGCTGACCACCAGCGTCGGCCGGCGGATGCGCAGCCCGGCGAAGTCGGCCGGCTCCTTGATCAGCTTGTCACGGGTGTGGATCAGTCCGGGGCCGTGGGTGAACAGAAACAGCGGCTTGGTGTCCTGGTACTCCTGGCTGATCAATCCCTCGTCGTAGAGCGACTGGATGATGCAGGAGCCGTGCCCCGCGTTATCCGATACGCCGGGCAGCTCCACCACCTGGGTCAGCGGGAAGCGGTTGGCGGTATAGCCCTGGATGGTCGCGGTCATGTCGGCGATGCGGTTCTTGACCGCCTCGTACTGCGCCGGCGGCTTGGCCAGCGTCGAGGAGGGGTAGATCTCGACCTCGATGCGGCCGCCGGACTCCTTCTCGACGGTGTCGGCCCAGGCCTGGTAGAGGTTCTTGTGGGTGCTCGAAACCGCGGGCCAGAAGTGGGCGAAGCGCAGCTTGACGTCGGCCGCCTGCGCAGGCAGCTGGGTGCCGAGTGCGATGGCAGCGGCGATCAGTGTGGAAACAAGGCTCTTCTTCATGTCGTCCTCCATTGGAAACGCAAATATGTTTTTTTTGGATGGCGCCGTATCTCTGCTTGCGGCGCCGCTGTTGTTGCAGGCCCTGCGCGGGTGGGCGCCTCAAGCCAGCGCCCGCTCGATGCGGTCGAGCGTCTGGTAGGCGGGCAGGCAGCGTGCGACGCCGGCGATCGGTTCGCGTCCCTCGCGGATCGCGGCGAAGAACTCGCGGTCCTGCAGCTCGATACCGTTGCTGGAGATCGCCACTGCCGAAAGGTCGACCGGCTTCTCGTAGCCGTCGACCAGATCGTCGTAGCGGGCGATGTAGGTGCCGTTGTCGCAGATATAGCGGAAAAAGGTCCCCAGCGGGCCGTTGTTGTTGAAAGACAGCGAGAGGGTGCAGATCGCCCCCTGGTCGGTCTTCATGCCGATGCTCATGTCCATCGCTATGCCCAGTTCGGGGTGCGCCGGTCCCTGCAGTGCCTGCACCTGCGCGGCGACGCCGCCGGTCTGGTACTGGAACAGGTCGACCGTGTGGCAGGCGTGGTGCCACAGCAGGTGGTCGGTCCAGCTGCGCGGTTTACCCAGTGCGTTGAGGTTGCTGCGGCGGAAGAAATAGGTCTGTACGTCCATCTGCTGGATCTTCAACTCGCCAACGAGGATGCGCTGGTGCAGCCACTGATGGCTCGGATTGAAGCGGCGGGTGTGACCTGCCATCGCCACCAGTCCGGTGCGCTGCTGGGTCGCGACCAGCCGCTCGGCATCGGCCAGGTTGTCGGCCATCGGAATCTCGACCATCACGTGCTTGCCCGCCTCCAGGCACTGGATCGCCTGCGCGGCGTGCAGCTGGGTCGGCGTCGCCAGGATCACCGCGTCGATGTCGCTGCGCGCCAGGCTCTCGCCGAGATCGTCGCACCAGTGGCCGATGCCGCGCGCTTGGGCGAACGCCTCGAGATCTTCGCCGGGGGCGCCGACGACAGACGCCACCTCGATCCCCTCGATGGCGCCGAGCGCATCGAGGTGTTTCATCCCGAAGGCGCCTGCCGCGCCGGCCACGCATACTCTCATCCTCTGCTCCCTTCGATCCCGCGCGGTGCTCCGCTTTCGGTGGATCTATCTATCGCCGCCGACACCGGGTCGGAGCGCAAGCCATGTCAGTTGCAGGAAAATCTAGCATTCGCCCAGCTGGGGTTGAAATTGATTAAAGGACTTTGCTATTGGATTTTGATATAGCACCTGCAAAAAGCTGTCACTGAGAGGCGAGCAGCCGACCGCGTTGGCGCAGGCATCGCAGAAACGCCTCCTGGGTGGCGGTTGGTTGCCAGTTGCCGCGCATGGCGATGCCGATCGGACGCCGGGTGTGGTGCAGATCCATGTGCAGCGGCGCCAGCAGCTCCATCTGCTGCTCATGCAACACCTGGTGCGCAGAGATCAGCGTCAGCCGGTCGCTCTCGAGCAGCAGTCCGCGTATCAGGATCAGCGAGCCCGATTCGATCAGCTGCTCCGGGGGCTGGCTGCCTGCGTCGTCGAACAGCTGCTCGAACTGCCGCCGTGTCGGCGTCTCCGGGCGGGGCACGACCCAGGGGTAGGCGCGCAGATCCGCGATCGTGATCCTGCGTTTTTTCGCCAGCGGGTGGTTGCGGCGGCCGACCACTGCCAGCGGCGGTGAGAAGAGCGTCTCCTGGACGATGTCGTCGGTCGGCGGCGGAAAGCGCAGCGCGCCGAGCAGCAGATCGATATCGCCGTAGCGCAGATGGTGCAGCAGATCGTCATAGGGGCCGTCGATGACGCTGATGTGGGTCTTGGGAAAGCTCCGGCTCATGTCGTTGATCGCCGAGGGGAGCAGATAGGTGCGCGCCAGCGGCATGCTGCCGACGACCAGGGTGCCGCGTTCGATGCCGCGCAGCGCCGCCAGCTCCTCGTAGCCCTGGCGGATCTCGCCGAACACCAGCTTGGCGCTCTGCGCCAGGGTCTTTGCCGCGCGCGTCAGGCCGATTCCCTGGCTGGTTTTTTCGAACAGCGGGATATCGAGCAGCTTCTCCAGATCGCGCGCGGCACGGTGCAGAGAGGGTTGCGAGATGCCGATGGCGCGCGCCGCGAGGGTGAAGTTCTGCGCCTCCGCCACGGCGGTCAGCGCGCGCAGCTGGGTGGTGGTGAGCAGGTGATCGAAGCGGGTATTGCCGGCTCGCTTGCCGAGATTGCGGCCGATTTCCCGAGCGGCGTCGGCCAGCAGCGCGCCGGCGCGCTCGACGCGCCGCAGAAACACGCTCCCCGCTTCGGTGATGAAGACGCCGTCGCTGCGTCGTTCGAAGAGCCGCTCGTCGAGCACCCGCTCCAGCTTGGCGATCGCCTGGGTGATCGCCGGCTGCGACAGGAAGATCCGTTTCGAGGCCTCGCTGATGCTCCGGCTGTGCGCCACCGCGCGGAACGCGCGCAGGTGTCTCAAATTGGGGATATCGAGCGACAAGGGGCGGTTCCGCTGATTTTTTTCCGGTCGATGAAATTAGAGCGGTATAGCTAATACTTATAGCTTAAGCCGGAAATTGGAATAGTCAAAGCGGGCTTTCGATCCAATACTGATCAACATGCAGCGTCGCTGTTGCGGCTGGCGTCGATCCTCGATTGCGCTTCGACCGCTGACCGTGTGACGCTTTTTCAATAGAACGCCAGCACTTCGTCGAATCGCTCACGAATGGCGCAACGCTGTCCGGCGGGGTTGAGAGGAGAGTCCATGAATGTCGTGGTAGAGAAGATCGAACGGGCCGATCCGGACGTGGTCAAGGCGCTGGGCGAGTGCGGGGTCGCCACCGTGCACGAGGCGCAGGGGCGCAAGGGGTTGTTGGCGGCCTACATGCGGCCGATCTATCGCGGCGCGCGCATCGGCGCTTCGGCGGTCACCATCTCCGCGCCGCCGGCGGACAACTGGATGGTGCACGTCGCCATCGAGCAGGTTCGGCCGGGCGATATCCTGGTGCTGGCACCGACTTCGCCGAGCGACGCCGGCTACTTCGGCGATCTGCTGGCGACTTCGATGCTGGCGCGCGGCGGTGTCGGCCTGATCATCGACGCCGGGGTGCGCGATATCGCCGATCTGACCGAAATGGGCTTCCCGGTCTGGTCCAAGGCGGTGTTCGCCCAGGGCACGGTGAAGGAGACTCTCGGCTCGGTCAACGTGCCGGTGGTCTGCGCCGACGAGCTGGTCAATCCGGGCGACGTCATCGTCGCCGATGACGACGGCGTCTGCGTGGTGCGGCGTGAGGAGGCCGAGGCGGTACTGGCGCAGGCAAAGGCGCGGCTCGCCAACGAGGAGGCGAAGCGCGCGCGGCTGGCCGCGGGCGAACTGGGTCTGGATATCTACGACATGCGCGGACGGCTGGCCGGTAAGGGGCTCAAGTATGTCTGAGGCGCGTTGCATGTGGATGCGCGGCGGCACCTCCAAGGGAGGCTACTTCCTGGCAGGGGATCTGCCGGCCGATCGCGCCGCGCGCGATGCCTTTCTGCTCGGCGTCATGGGTTCGCCCGATCCGCGCCAGATCGACGGCATGGGTGGTGCCGATCCGCTCACCTCGAAGGTGGCGGTGGTGCGGCGCTCCACACGCCCCGGGGTCGATGTCGACTACCTCTTTCTGCAGGTGTTCGTCGACCAGGCGCTGGTCAGCGACGCGCAGAACTGCGGCAATATCCTCGCCGGCGTCGGGCCGTTCGCGATCGAGCGCGGCCTGGTCGAGGCGCGCGACGACGAGACCCCGGTCACCATCTACATGGAGAACAGCGGCCAGACCGCGGTGGCGCGGGTGGCCACGCCGCAGCGTCGCGTCAGCTACCGGGGCGATGCGCGTATCGATGGCGTCCCAGGCGGAGCCAGCGCGATACCGCTCAGTTTTCAGGAGAGCGCCGGATCCAGTTGCGGCGCGCTGCTGCCGACCGGCAACCCGGTCGACCGCATCGACGGCGTGGCGGTCACCTGTATCGATAACGGCATGCCGACGGTGGTGCTGCTGGCGGCCGACCTCGGCATCGCCGGCGACGAGAGCCGCGAGACGCTGGATGGCGACGAGGCGCTGAAAAGGCGGTTGGAGTCGATCCGGCTGCAGGCGGGCCCGATGATGAACCTCGGCGACGTCACTCAAAAGACGGTACCGAAGATGACGCTGGTCAGCGCGCCGCTGGCGGGTGGCGCGCTCAACACCCGCACCTTCATCCCGCACCGCTGCCACGCTTCGATCGGCGTGCTGGGGGCGGTCAGCGTGGCCACCGCGGCGCTGCTGCCGGGCTCGCCCGCGGCCGCGGTGGCGCGCATTCCACCCGGTCGCAGCAAGCGCCTCGACATCGAGCACCCGATCGGTCGCTCGACGGTGTTGCTGGAGACCGATGGCGGCGCGGGCGTCACCGGCGCGGCGATCGTGCGTACCGCACGCAAACTGTTCGACGGCACCGTCTACGGCCACTGATGGAGAGTTTCAGGAGCAACCTTATGGATCAGGACTATCTCCCGTTTCACGCAGCGCCGAAAAAGCCCGATTACCGGCCGCCGGCCGGCGCGGTGGATGCCCACTGTCACGTCTTCGGTCCGGCCGCGCGTTTCCCGTACGCGCCCGAGCGCAAGTACACCCCCTGCGATGCGCCCAAGGAGCGGTTGTTCGCGCTGCGCGACCATCTCGGCTTCTCGCGCAACGTCATCGTCCAGGCCTCCTGCCACGGCCGCGACAACCGGGCGATGGTCGACGCGCTGCAGGCTGCCGGCAAGCGGGCGCGCGGCGTGGCGATGGTCGGCCAGGAGATTACCCGCGAAGCGCTCGAAGCGCTGCACGAGGCGGGCGTGCGCGGGGTGCGCTTCAACTTCGTCAAGCGGCTGGTCGACGCCACGCCGAAAGAGGTCTATCTCAATATCGTCGCGAAGATTCGTCCGCTCGACTGGCACGTGGTGGTCTATTTCGAGGCGGCCGAGCTGGAGGAGCTGATCCCCTTCCTGCGGCAGATAGACACCCCCATCGTGGTCGATCACATGGGACGCCCAGATATCGCCAAGGGGGTCGGGCACGCCGACTTCCAGCGCTTCATCCAACTGTTGCAGACGCACGACAACATCTGGGTCAAGGTGAGCTGCCCGGAGCGACTGAGCCTTGCCGGTCCGCCCGACTATGGCGATGTGATCCCCTTCGCGCGGACGCTGGTTGAGCGCTTTCCGACACGCGTGCTCTGGGGCACCGACTGGCCGCATCCGAACATGAAGTCGCATATGCCGGACGACGGCGCGCTGGTAGAGGTGATCCCCAGGATCGCCCCCAGCCCGGCGCTGCAGCAGGCGCTGCTGGTCGACAATCCAATGCGGCTCTACTGGCCCTGAGGCGCGCGCTGTTGGGCTGTAAGGCCTGAGGCGCGCGCGATCGACAGAGAACAACACATAGGAGGAGGGGAGCAGATGCAGGGCATCAATCACGAACAGCCGATTCCGGGCACGACGATATTCGACGGCGAGATGGCGATGAAGGGCTACGCGCTGAACAAGATGTGCTACTCCTTCAACCGGGCGGAGGCGCGCGAGGAGTTTCTCGCCGATCAGGGCGCCTACTGCGACAAGTTCGGCCTCAGCGCGGCGCAGAAGCAGGCGATCCTTGAGAAGCAGGTGCTCGATCTGATCGCCGAGGGGGGAAACATCTACTACCTGGCCAAGTTTGCCGGTATTTTCGGTTTGAACGTGCAGGATGTGGGCGCGCAACAGACCGGCCTGTCGGTCGAAGAGTTCAAGGCCAAACTGCTCAGGGCGGGAGAGTAGCGATGGCGAAGATATTGGGTGGCATAACCAGTTCGCACATTCCCGCGATCGGCAACGCGATCGAGCGCGAGCTGTTCGAGGATCCCTACTGGAAGCCGTTCTTCGACGGCTATCCGCGGGTGCATCGCTGGCTGGAGGAGCAGCAGCCCGACGTCGCGGTAGTGATCTACAACGACCACGGGCTCAACTTTTTTCTCGACAAGATGCCGACCTTCTCGATCGGCGCGGCGCCCGAGTATCGCAACGCCGACGAGGGGTGGGGGATCAAGCCGATCCCCTCGTTCAGGGGCGATCCCGAGCTCTCCTGGCACCTGATCGAATCGCTGGTGGCGGACGAGTTCGATGTCACCAGCTGTCAGGAGATGCTGGTGGACCACGGCTTCACCGTGCCGATGTCGCTGATGTGGCCCGATTTCAGCTATTCGAAGGTGAAGGTGATCCCGGTCTGCGTCAACACCGTGCAGCATCCACTACCGACGCCGGCGCGCTGCTACAAGTTCGGGCAGGCGATCGGCCGCGCGCTTGAATCCTACGCGCGGGACTCCAGGGTGGTGATCCTCGGCACCGGCGGTCTGTCGCATCAGCTGGACGGCGAGCGGGCGGGATTCATCAACAAGGAGTTCGACCTGATGTGCATGGAGAAGATCGTCGACCGGCCGCAAGAGCTGACCGGCTACTCGATTCACGATCTGGTGCGGTTGGCCGGTGCGCAGGGGGCCGAACTGATCATGTGGCTGGCGATGCGCGGCGCGCTGACCGGCAAAGTCCGTCAGCTGCACAGCAACTATCACATTCCGATCTCCAACACCGCCTCCGGTCTGCTGCTGCTGGAGAACGGCACGGGCTGAGCGGCATCCGAACGGAGGGCGCAGGGCCGGTCGGGGGGAGACCGGGGCGGGTCCCGGCGTCTCGACTAACGCCGCTCCCGGCGACGGCGAAACGCGCCCGGCGTCACCCCGGTCCGGCGCTTGAAGAAGCGCGAAAAGTAGGCCGGGTCGTTGAACCCCAGATCGTAGGCGATCAGCGCCACCGATGCGGTCGAGTAGATCAGATGACGCTGCGCTTCCAGCACCATCCGGTCCTGGACGATCTCGCCGGCCGACTTCCGCTCCTGCAGCTGGCAGAGCCGGTTGAGTCTCCCCTGACTGATCGCGAGTGCGTCGGCGTACTGCTCCACCGACCAGTGGTTGCGGTAGTGCTCGTCTACCAGCTGGCGGAAGCGGGCGAAGCGGGTACCGGGATCTCCCTGCCGGTCCTCTTCGACGCCGGTCTGCGTCCCCATGCGTCGCCGGATCGCGGTCAGCACGATGCGCAGCAGCCACTCGAACATCGCATCCCTGCCCGGCCGTTGCCGCTGATACTCGTAGAGCATCTGCGCCAGCGAACGCTCGACGAAGGCGCTCTCGGGATCGTCGGTGAAAAAGCGGGTGACCTGCGCCTGGCGGAACAGCGGCTCCAGCAGTGCGCGGCTGCGGCGGTAGCGGGCGTCGGTCAGGAGCAGTTCAGCGACAGTGACGACGTAGCCGCGGATCTCCGGCTCGAATCTGAATGCATGCACCACCGAAGCCGGCAAGGTGACCGCGCAGGGGCCGGTGACGCAGCGGCTGCTGTCGTCGACCGAAACCTCGGCCACCCCGGTGGCGATGAAGACCAGCTGGAACATCCGCTGGTGGCTGTGCGGCCGGATGCGCCAGTCGTGCAGCCGGGAGCGGTCGACGATCGGTTCGATATGGACAAACTCGGGGTCGTTGGCCGAGATTTCCTCACCGTAGAGTGTGTAGCGGGCGATGCCGCGGTTGCCGGTCGGACGCGCCATGATCGACACCAGAAAGAGCGGAATAGATAAAAAGTACAATTAATAGCCGATTAAATCCACTGTTATTGCGGTGATGTGATTCTAAAGTGCAGTTATGAGTATCGCACCCAATCCAGAGGAGGAGCATCGAATGATCAATGGAAAAACACAGGTGGCCATCATCGGCGCGGGGCCTTCGGGTCTGCTGCTGGGGCAACTGCTGGCCAGGCAGGGGATCGACAACGTCATCCTCGAACGGGTGACCGGCGACTACGTGCTGGGGCGGATCCGTGCCGGTGTGCTGGAGCAGGGCTTTGTCGAGCTGGTGCGCGAGGCGGGTGTCGCCGAGCGCATGGATCGTGAAGGGGAGATCCACGAAGGTTTCGAGATCGCCGTCGACGGGGAGCTGCACCGTATCGATATGAAGGGGCTGACCGGTGGCGACACGGTGGTGGTCTACGGCCAGACCGAGATTACGCTGGACCTGATGCAGGCGCGTGCGGCGGCAGGTCTCGAGACCGTCTACGAGGCGGCCGAAGTGACCCCGCACGAGGTCAGGGGCGAGCGGCCCTACATCACCTACCAGCATGGCGGCGAGCAGTATCGTCTGGAGTGCGACTATATCGCCGGCTGCGATGGCTTCTACGGTGTTTCGCGCCAGACCATTCCGGCCGAGGCGAGACGCGAATTCATCCGCGTCTATCCGTTCGGCTGGCTGGGACTGCTGGCCGACACGCCGCCGGTACACAAAGAGTTGATCTACTGCAAACATCAACGCGGCTTCGCGCTCGCCAGCATGCGTTCGCAGACCCGCTCCCGCTACTACCTGCAGGTGCCGCTCGAGGACAAGGTGGAGGATTGGTCAGACGATGCTTTCTGGGAGGAGCTGAAGTTGCGGCTGCCGCAGGCGGCGGTAGCCGGACTGGTGACCGGTCCCAGTATCGAGAAGAGCATCGCGCCGCTGCGCTCGTTCGTCTGCGAGCCGCTGCAGTACGGTCGCCTGTTCCTGGTCGGCGACGCCGGTCATATCGTCCCGCCGACCGGCGCCAAGGGGTTGAATCTCGCCGCCTCCGACGTCGCCGCGCTCTACCAGATCATGGTCAAGGTCTATCGCGAAGGACGTACGGATGCGATCGAACAGTACTCGCCGATCGCGCTGCGCCGGGTCTGGCACGGCGAACGCTTCTCCTGGTGGATGACCAACATGCTGCACCGCTTCGACAAGCTCACCGATGACCCGCAGGCGGATGCCACCTTCGACAAGTTCATGGTCTCGGAACTGGACTACTACCTCGGCTCGGAGAACGGGCGGCGGGTGATCGCCGAGCAGTACGTCGGCCTGCCGTACGAGACGGTGAAGTAGAGATCGGAAGCAGGGGATTGAGGAATTGTTCTCTACTCCCCTCTTTCCCTATCTTCCGGTTTTGAATTGGTTCACCAACTCGCGCAGGTGCTGCGCCTGGGTGTTGAGATCATGGCTTGCGTTTGCCGCCTGGCTGGCGCCCTCGGTGCTGCGGTTGCAAACCGCATTGATGTTTTCCACGTGCCCGTGAACGCCGGACATCATGTGCGCCTGGGTGTCAGCGGCTTGTGCCACCCTTTGGCTCATTTCGGTTACCGAGGATATGTGGTCGGTAATCTCGTTCAGCAGCACGACCGCTTCCTTGAAACGTGCTTCTGTTCGCTGCGCCGTTGACCGTGCTTCGGTCACTACCGATACCGCATTGTGTGACCCCTGCTGCAGCTGCGAGACGATCTCTTCTATCTCTTCGGTGGACTCCCGGGTACGAGTTGCCAAGGTGCGCACTTCATCGGCCACCACCGCAAATCCGCGACCTTGCTCACCCGCGCGCGCCGCCTCGATCGCTGCGTTGAGGGCAAGCAGATTGGTCTGCTCGGCGACACCCCTGATTACATCCATCACCAGGCCGATGCGCTCGCCTTTTTCCTCCAGCTGCCTGATAGCCTGGCCTGTACGCTCCATCTCTTGCGTCAACGCGGTAATCGAACTGACCGAGTCGCCGGTGATGAAGGCGCTCTTTTTCGCCTGCTGGTCCGCGTGTGCGGTTGATTCCGCCGCCTCTTTCGCCAACTCACTGACCCGGTTGATACTGTCCGTGATCTCGTCCATCGCGCTGAACGCCGCCCGTATTTCCGACTGCTGGGTATCCGCACCCTGCTTGCCATCGGATGAGAGACGCGCCAGCCGGCCGGTCTGGTCTTCCAGTTCGGAGACCGAATTGGTGATGCGCCCGATCATCACCCGCAGGTTTTCCGCCATGCCATTGAAACTGCGCACGATTGCACCGACCATGTCGTGGCTGACCAGATCGCAGGTCTGGGTGATGTCGTTGTTCCTGATCGCCTGGGCGAGATCGGAAATCTGTTGCAGGCGCCTGAGAAGCACTGTCCGGCAGAGCCAGAAATTGACAACGCCGATGGAGAGACCTGCGACGATACAGCCTACATCGAACCAGGTTTTCATCCCCGGCTTCCAGTCAACGAAGAGTTGTGCGTAGAGAGGGAAGATAATCCCCATGGCCAGGCCGAAGCCTAGAAAGGAGAGGAAAAGAGTCCTTAGGATGCTGGGTTTCACTGTCTTGACGGTTCCTTTGACAAGCCAATAAATAGCTCAATCGGCAGCATCGTCACTCTCTTTACCGTTGTAATAAAAGCGTAAAAATAGAAAAGGTGAGGGAGTGATTCTTTTTTTACCTTCCGTCCCCTTTTACTCCGTCTCCTTTTTCTCCCTTTTCAGCTGTTTGATTCCGGCCAGGCGCGTCTCACCTGAACGCTATCCTGCCCGAACCAGAACCCCAGGTCCTTCGCCAGGAATTCGTCGTAGGGGATATAGTGCGAGCCGTCGCAGGAGAAGTTCAACGACACCATGCCGTTGCACAGATTGAGAGATCCGGCGCGCAGGTAGATGGTCTCATCGGCAAAGCGAAGTTCGCGCATGATGGCGAAGATCGGCGCGATAGTGGCTATCGGCACGACCGCCATCCGCGGGTAGTCCCGATGCGGGTAGGCCAGGCAGATGTCTGGGTCGGCCAGGGTTTCGAAGTCGAGAATCCGGTAGCTGTAGGGGTTGTCCAGGGTCCAGATGGTGGCGCGACTGCTGGAGAAGTGCAGTTTGCCGTGAAACACGCCGTGACAGGACATCAGTTCGACCAGCAGCGCGATGATCTCGTCGACACGGCTGTCCATCAGGCTTTCGACACGGCTCTGATTGAACAGATTGCTGCGGATCGATGGGTCCCCCTTGGCCTGGGTCCAGCGCGGTTCCGCCTGGTGTAAATGCTCGACATGAGGCAGTTCGCGCAGGTCGTAATCGACCCCTAGATAGCCTGCGATCTCCCCTTCCCGGGTGCGGATCAGCTGCACCGCGGTCAGCGAGGGGCGTCGTTTGTTGCGGCTGATGTAGGCGTCCGACAGATGGAAGTCGAGTTCGGCGTCATTAACGCCCTGCATATAGGGGCGCTGGAATCGCTGCCGACCGTACTGGTCGGGCAGGGCGCCGTCACGGCCGATATTCGAACTTACCTGCCGACCGGCTGCATCCAGCACCCAGAGATACTTGCAGTACGGCAGCGAACGCATCGCCTCCTGCAGAATCCGCTCCAGCGATTCACGCTCGCCAAGCAGCGGTCGGCAGCGCAGCGCCAGCTTCGTGGTCTGCGGGCGCAGAGTCTCGATGATGATGCTGCGCTGCCGGTTGACCTGGCGCTGTAGTTCGGGATCCATAGCTCTTTGTCGCCTGCTTGGGTTCGGACGGGAGGGGAGGGATTATAAGCGGGAATAGAGGAGGGAGGGATTCAATGCCATCTTCTCCACCCTTATCTCTCGCTATTCTCGCGGCTGCCCAGCCCTCCCCAAGACCAACACCATTCGGGGGAGGCCGCCTTGGATAGTGCTTCGGGGGAGGCGTTCGTACCTCGCTATCCCTTCGCCCTATTGGGATGTAATTAGCGAAAATGTTACACCCCTCGTTCTTCGCCAAGGATGCGTGTAAATATCTGATAAACATAATATTTATGATCCTGCGCTGCGCCATTCGGAATCTGAGTCCATCTGGTTACACCCCAGACGGCGGGATAGATTTCCGGAAAACACCTTAACTATATGATTTTCTTGGAGATATTATTTTTGCCCCGGGTTAGCGCGCTTCTTGCATTCATGAGTGATCAGAGAGATGGCCTGAGACAAAGGGTGGTCATCTTGCAATATCCCAAGCTCAGGAGGGCGCACGATGAAATATCAGAAAATCGTAAAGGAACTGACCGCGCAACTGGAGTCGGCCGATCTCTGTCTGCGGGATCGTGAAAAGCGGTTGGAAGCATTCGGCAGGCAGCTCAAGATCGAAGAACAGAAGTTGAAGAAGATCATGAAAGAGCTGAGCGAAGGCGGTACGCGCTGTGAAATCGAACGGCAACTCGGCCTGGTGAAGGAAGGCTACGAACTCCTGGCTTAAAAGACCGGCGTATTGCCAGCCATCAGTCACTCGAACTTTCCAGTACCTTGGTTTGAGAGATCAAAAGGGACGAAGGGAAAGGTTGCAGTCCCCACCGTCCCTTTTTATTTCTCGAATATCCTATTTTTTCCGCTTTTTCGGATCGGTCGATTTGATGGTGTAGTGTCTTTTGTCGGGGATCACGCCGCGGACGCCGCCTTTGGGATTCTCGACGTCGCCCCTGTAGCGTGGAATAACGTGGATGTGCAGGTGGTGGATCGACTGCCCCGCGGCTTCGCCGACGTTGATGCCGATGTTGTAACCGTCGGGTCTGTGTCTCTCCTCGACCATGGATCTGCCCCGCGCAACCAGTGACCAGAGCTCTTCGCGCTCCTCGTCGGTGATGTCGAAGTAGTTGTCGAAGTGGCGGTAGGGTATGACGAGGAAATGGCCTTCGCTGACCGGGTGCAGGTCCCAGGCGGCAAAACCGAGTTCGCCCTCGATCATAAGCCGTTTACTCAGGTCCTGCTCGCAAAACCTGCAGACGATTTCATGTTGCATTTATCTGTTCGACTCTGCTGGCAATCGACTTCACCCTGCCTGATTCGCGTCGCTCAGGCTCGGTTCTGGCGATTGCCGGAGAGCCATCCTCCCGATGCTTGTTTCAATGCGACAGAGTATATTAGCAAGTGGTAATTATTTGAAGCGTTCGTTCAAAAGAGCAATGCCGGCGTGATTCCGGGTACAAGCGCGGGCGGGAAGAGCCTCAGCAGCGCCGTTCTCCGCAAGGCGACCAGCAGGACAGAGCGATCGCCAACCACTATTCGAGAATTCCACAGCGGAACGCAACGCTCGACTATACTCGGAGACTTGTCGATGTGCTCCGCCTGAGGCGGTGTCTCGAGCTCAGCAAAGAGAGAAACACGAAAAGGAAAAGATGCCGATGCGTATCAACTTATCAGGAGATCTGGCGGAACCGCGGCGAGAGGCATTGTCGGAGGCTTTCCCATTCGGCTCGAGAATTCCTGGCGCGATGCTGCTGGTGGTGTTGTTGCTTGCGGCTGCGCCGGGTCGAACAGCGGCGTCCGAGCAACTGCAGTGGCATCCGCTCAACAACCCGCAGAGCGGAGAGCTGATGGCCGAAGTGCCGCTGCCGGCGGGTTGGACGGTGACGCCGCAGCAGTGGTCGGGGCCTGGCGGGGTTCGTGCCAAGGAGGTGATGGGCGAGTACTTTGACGGCATGGATGTCGAGATGGATCAGCTGCTCGATCAGCAGTTACTGCCGCAACTGCAGCAGGCCGGCAACCGGATAGTCGCCGTGGAGAGCTACCCCGAGATTGCCGAGTTCGACAGGCGCTACCTCGCTCAGCTCTGGAAAGTGGCCCCTTCCCAGGATCTGCACGCGGCCAGGGGCGTCGTCTACGCCGACAGCGAGGGTCAGAAAGGGGTGATCGTGGTGCATCTCACCCGCTCACGATCGCAGTTCGGCAACAGCTCCTTCTATACGATGCATATTCTCGAAGGCCCGGCCAAGGCTTTCGATCAACAAAAACCGGTCTACCTGCGAGCGCTCGCCAACCAGCGTCACAATCCGCAGCAGATCGCGGCGCACAACCGCCGCGAACAGCAGAAGGCGAACGCCAGTATGAGTCAGTTCAATGCCCGGCAGCGGCAGAAACAGCAGCAGTTCGACAACTGGATGTCGACCCAGCGTGAGACCTCGAATTCGATGATGGACAGCAGCATGGAGAGCTGGCGCAGAAGGCAGGGGATGATCGACAGCGGTCAACAACGGCAGGTCGACGCCATTCGCGGAACCGCGCCGGTCTACGATGCCGCCAACGGACAACGCTGGGAAGTCGAGGATGGTCACGACCGCTACTTCATGAACGACTCGGGCCGCTATATTCCGACCGACGACCAGTTCTACAATCCCAACATGGATCCCGGCGTGAACAATCAGGAGTGGCGTGAGGTGTCGCCCGGCTACTACGGCCAGTGATTCCACATGGGTCTCGGAGGCATCAGACCCCGCCGCTGTGCACCACCGAGTAGTAGAGCTTCTCCAGCTCGTTCTTGTGCTGCGTCTCCTCGTCCGCAAGGTAGCGGAAAAGCTCCCTGATGGGGCCATCCGGAGCTGATTCGGCGAGCGAAGCGTACTGCTCCATCGCTGTGTGTTCGCGGCCCAGCGCGTACTGCAGCACCGCTTGGTCGTCGGGGTTCTCGCCCAGTTCCGGCAGTTGGATGCAGTCTGAGAAGCGAGCGTCGCTGGTCGGCGTCTCCACCAGCTCGCCAACCTGCGCCTCCAGGTCGGGGCGCGCCATCAGCTCACTGAAGAGGTCGAAGTGGCGCTGCTCCTCCGCGGCCAGCTCCTCGACCAGATAGCGGATGTTCTTGCCGACCCTGGGTGCCAGCGCGGTGTAGAAGTCGCGCGCGGTTCGCTCGAAAGAGACCGCCGTCTTCAGGATCTCGGCGAGGCTCTTGTGCGCCTTCAACCTGGCGTAGCTGCTGCTTTCGCCCTCACTCATGCTGCCTGCTCCTCACGCTTGAGATAGTCGTCTATGCTGCGCGCGGTGCGGTGGCCGTCGGCAACCGCGTGTACCACGTCCGGGCCGTTGACGCAGTCACCGGCGGCCCACAGCCACTCCAGCGAGGTGCGGCCGTCGGCATCGATGGCGATGCGCCCACGGTTCCATTCGAGCGCTTCGGTCAGCGTCTCGCCCAGGATCGAGATATCGGCGGCCTGACCGATTGCCTCGATCACCAGCTCGCCGGGGTGTATCCGTTCGTCGGATTCGTCGTAGCTGGGGGCGAAGCGTCCCTGTGCGTCGAAGATCGAACGCACCCGCCAGGTTTTCAGCCCTGTCACTTGACCATCCTCGACCACAATCTGCTGCGGTCCGCGCGCATCCAGGATTTCTATACCCTCTTCGCCGCTTTCGCTAACCTCCTCGGGGTCGGCGAGGAAATGGTCGAAATCCTCCAGCGCGGTGACCGTCATCTTTACCTCGCCGTAACGCTGCTGCTGCAGCCGTGCCAGCGAGCGGGCGATATCCATCGCCACGTTGCCTCCGCCGATCACCACTGCCTGCCGCGGCACCTCGAGCTGCTCTCCGCTGGTGATCGCGCGCAGCAGGTCGACCGCCTTGGCCACCTGTGGGTGGTCGGCGCCGGGAATCCGCGTCGAGCGACCCAGATGCAGGCCGATCGCCAGCACCACCGCGTCGTATTCACTTTGCAGCTGCGCCATTTCGACCTCCCGGCCGATGCGCTGGCCGCAGCGGATCTCGACTCCAAGCGACTCGATCACGCCGATGTCGCGGTCGATGCTGGGGTAGGGCAGACGGTACTCGGGGATGCCGTAGCGGATCATGCCGCCCGGCTTCTCGCGCGACTCGTACACCACCACCTTGTGGCCCATTTTCGCCAGGTCGAAGGCGGCGGTGAGGCCGGCCGGACCGGCGCCGACGATGGCTACCCGTTTGCCGCTTGGGGCACCTGCTTTACCGACGATATCCTTCACTTCGGCGTCGCTGAGCTGATCCATGATATGGCGCTTGAGCCAGCGGA
>JAGRGU010000067.1:11246-84620 GCA_020445335.1 Gammaproteobacteria bacterium | reverse complement strand
GGTTCCACCTGCGTAGTGACAAGTTGCGCCGCGATGACGTCGCTCGACTCCAGCTCCGCAAGCAGGTGCCTGACCAGCATCGTTTTTCCGGTTCCGATGCCACCCGTGATGACGATGAAGCCTTCGCGCTTCTCCAATCCATATCGCAGGTATGCCATCGCCCGATTATGCGGCTTACTGTTGTAGTAAAACCTGGAGTCGGGACTCAGTTGAAACGGCTTGTCGTTCAATCCATAAAAGCTACGGTACATGATTCCTTACCAACTAGTGCTCAGGGTCAATGTCGCCCTGTTCTCTGAATAATCCGATCCAGGCGTGCTGGAGTCTCTGTTCGCATGCCGCAGGTCAAACGAAAAACTTGTTCTCTCCGAAAGCTTTTGAACCACCCCGAGCCCGAGGCTCCACCTATCATCGTCACCGCTTCCCGTACCCTCATCCGCCGTCTCCCAGGAGAGATTCAGCTTACCGGAGAGATTAGCGGTGAAACTGTGTGACCAGTTCGCACCCAGGCCCCAGCGTGTCTCTTCGCCGCCCGTTCTTTGATTGTCCCTGCGTGAGTGGTGCGCGCTTAAGTCGACCGTATCCCGGCGCCCCATCTGCACCGTATACCCGAGTCTGAAGCTATCGAGGATATAGATGTCGTTACTCAGGTCAGGGCTATCCAGGGCAATGGCGCCTACAGCGAGTGCCGGATTGGCGACCGGGTTTCCGAAGGCATCGACCAGCACGAATGTCTGACGTTGCAGCAACTCTTCCCTCGAACTCGTGATATCCCTGGAAAAACTGGCGGTCAGTACACTGCGTCTTTGCCTGTGACTCAGTGAAAATGAGCCGTCGCGACCATAAAATCGATGGCCATATTCCAGTCTCAAAGTTGTACGCGGTCCCGGTGTCCAGGTTACGCCAGCACCGTAAATGCTGTCTCTGGGCGTGTCGGTGTTGGTTGTGAAGTCGTTATCCTCGTAACCAACGTAGAGGTGCGGGCGCCAATTGCTGTTCAGTGCATAGCTGATCTCGGCGCGAATCTTTCGGTATTTATCATCGCTGCCGGAACCGTCACGCTTGACACGCTTGGCGCTGCCATCGATATTCCAGCCTATCTTCTGAAAATCCCGGCCACTGGAGAGATCCAATTGAAACATCTGGCTGGAGCTGTCGCGAGAAGCCGCATTGTCATGGATCACCTCATCATGCTTGAATCGCAACTCCAGCTCGGCAACACTTCCGAGACTTCGCCGAATATAGGGTGAGATGGAGTAAGTGTAGGTCTGTGTGGTGTTACCGGTAGTGTTGATGTCGTCGCCGGTCCCGGGCCCAGAATTTGAAATCAGGGACTGCCCGGCGTTGGCATTTACGTCCAGATAGAACAGATCCCGGTACAGCTCCGAGTGCCAGCTGGCGGTCAGATCGTGTTTAAGATCTTCGTCGGCCGCTTCATCAAGGTACTTCTGAAAGCTCAACCCATAGTTGAAACGAACCCGATTATAGCGGCCATCCTTGCTCAGCCCGATACTCGGCGTAATACGGAAATTGATATCACTGTCCTTGTCGTCATCGCTCAGATGGATGTTGTCGCTGACAACTGTCCTGACGGTCAATGCGGCCTGGCTTTCCCAACCATCGACCGCCCTGGAATCGTTGGCCAGAGTAAACAGAGTTAGAGGCAGCAGGCTGATCGCCAGAGATCCCTTCCAGGACTTCATCAGCTATTTCTCTCCGTAAGCGCCATAGCCGTAGCCCTTGCCGTAACCATAGCCGTAGCCGCCTACGTGCTTGCTCAGAAAATCGTCACGGGTCTTGTTGAGGATCAGCGATACGGCATCCTCGTTTCTTAGCATGCCGATCGCCTCGCGCACCAGAAACTGGGGGGTACCTCCATACTCGACCACGACCGCGACCTGTCCCATGTGGCTGGCCAGTACACTCGACTCACTTGTAGCCAGCAACGGTGGGGAGTCGAACAACACGATACGATCCGAGTAGCGCGAGGAGAGCTCCTGCAGGCGGGATTTCATGGTATTGCTCGCCAGCAACTCGGTTGCCCGATTATTTCGCGTTCCCGCTGACAACACCGTCAGCTTCGGCACGTCGGTGCGCAACAGAAACTGGCCGAGGTCCAGATCCGGATCTTTCAGACATTCGGTGAACCCTGGGCGATCACTGACCTGCAGATGCCTGGAGAGACTCGGCTTTGCCAAATCGGAATCGATCATCAATACCGTTCGATCCATCTCCATCGCAATGGAAATCGCCAGATTCATCGTGGTGAAGGTTTTGCCCTCACCGGAGAGCGCACTGGTCACCATTATGAGATTGAGCGGGCAACCGCCAAGATTCGTTCCGGCGAACGCACGCACCAGCAGTGGGCGCTTGACCATGCGATACTCTTCATCCAGCCTTGTACGTCCACCTTCCGGCGACAGCAACCCTTCGATATTCAGGCTTTTAAAGCTGATATCGACATGCTCGGGTACAGGCGATTCGTCAACATTTCGCACCGCATGCTCGACGCCGCTCTCTAAGCCTGGCTGATCCTCGTTCGCATCAACATGAACATCGGAATCGGAAGCGCGTGCGCTCAGCAGTTCAGCCGCATCGTCGCTCCTGGCCTGATCCTCTTTTGACAGCCGGTCGACTGCTTTTTCAATTATGCTCATAGCAAAAGCTCACTAATGCTAAATACCGACAACTGCCAAAGCGCGTCGCAGCAGATCCGGCGCGCCTATCTCCAGCATGTGGATCATCATCACACCCGCATACATCGTGACGAGAGCCAACAACCCGAACAGAAAGGCGATATGCCGGCGCTGGCGCATTCTCACCTGCTCTTTGGTCCATATCATGCTGACGCTGCCGAGAACCGGCAGATTGGTAACATCGTTCAGGATCTGACGGCTATCGAACGTTGGCCTGATCTGCGAGAAAAGAAATGCCAACGCGACGCCGACACCAAGTCCGGCGAGTACCACCAGGGTACTCAGAAGCGTTCTGTTGGGTCCCGAGGGTTTGCTGGGCACGACGGGCGGATCGATGATCTTGAACCGGACCGACTCCGCCTTCGTCTCCACATCCTGACCCAATTTGGCCGATTCCAACCTGGCCAAAAGATCCTGGTGCTTCTCTTTCAGCAGATTATAGTCGCGGTTCAGTTGCGCCTCTTCCGTCTCGACATGCAGTACTTTGTCTACCGCCGCTTCCAGCTGCTTGATGCGTTCTCCATACTCGGTGACCAGAACCTGCCTGGCAGCTATGTCTGCCTCCACCTCGGAGTGCAGCACCTTTATCTGTTGGTAGACCGGATTCCCGATTCGAGCAGCGTTCCTGGCTGATTCGCTCGAGCCTTCGGCTTCCTGCTGCTTCTTGAGGGTCTTCAATGTCGCCTTCAAGGCCAACACGTCGGGATGGCGCTCCGTATATTTCAACAGCAGATCGTCCAACCTGCTCTCCAGCCCCGAGATGCGCGATTCGAGCGCTGTGGGCGCAACCGGATCACTACCCTCCGCACGAGCAATCGTTTCGGACTCATTGGCTATCTGCTCATCCAGCACCTTCAACCGGTCCTGCTGGATCTTCAACTCGAGTTCCGCCTGCTTCAATTGAGCCTGGGTCTCTCTCAACCTTGCGTAGTAGCCTCCCCCTTCGCCGGGCAGAAAGGCGAGATTTTTCTGTTTGAACTGCTTGCGCCGCTCCTCCGCTTCCACCAGCCGCATCTCATAGTCGGCAATCTGTTGTTCGAGGAATCGCTGTGCGGAGTCCTGCTCCTTGCGACTCTCCCCGAGATTGGATTCGACAAAGATCGTCAACAGGGATTTGACCACCAGTTTCGCCAGCTCAGGATCACTGTTGGGATAATCTATCGTGTACAGATTGACTCGCCGGGTTGATTTCAGACTGATATCTCTTTTGAGTCCATCGATGATCTTGTCCTTCTCTCCGTCGGTCTTGGCACGCAGATCGAGATCGGTCATGCGCATCACTTTCTCGAGGTTGGGTCGGCTCATCAGCGTCTGCGTCATCATCAACAGCTGCTGCTCCTCGTTGCCCCGCACCGCGAGCCCCTTCAGCAGCGGACCCAGAATGGTCTGCGTATCGACGAACACGCGGGCGGAGGCGCTGTACTGATCGGGCATTTTCGCCACCACCGTCCAGCCGACGACGGAGACCAGCCAGGCCAGTCCGAGAATCCACCACCGATAGCGCCAGACGCCTCTGGTATACCCAAGTATTTGTGTGATCAGCTCGTGCATCGGATTTCTAGAACCAGGACTCCGGAATGATCATGATATCCCCGGGCTTCATGTCGATATTGGCGGATATGTCGCCATCGCGGATCAGATCCTCGATACGCACATTGAACTGTTTGCGCTCACCATTCTCGGTGCGCACGATGACCGCCTTGTTGCCATCGGCAAATTCCGTCAGACCGCCAACCTGAATCATCACGTCGAGCAGCGTCATCGAATCCCTGTAGAGCATCGCCTGAGGCTCGGCGGCCTCGCCCACTACCCGGATCTGATCCTCATAGGCGCCGACGAAACCGTTGACGATGACGGTCACCAGCGGATCACGCAGGTAGGTCGAGAGCTCTTTCTCGAGCAGTCTGGCGAGCTCGGTCGGGGTCTTCTCGGCAGCCGGCACGTCTTCCAGCAGCGGCGCAGTGAGGAAGCCATCCGGGCGAACGGTCACAGTGGTGGAGACATCCGGGTTTCTCCAAACGAAAATGTTGACCGAGTCTCCCGCCGCTATCCTGTATTTGGTCGAGAACTGCGCATTCCCCTCCGACGCGGGTAACTGCGGATAGGGACTCTTGCTGGCGCATCCGACAAGCGCCAGACTGGAAAGCAGAACCCCCAAAATAAAATAGCGAGACGTCACGGTTGCTCCCTCCGTTGTATGGACGACCAATGATGCCACCATCGGTGCGCTGGTCTGGTTGTAGCCGTCAGCCGATTCGGGCTGTGGTTGAATGCGCTGCACCCGGATGCACGTTACCGGATCGCGTGCGAGAATAGCACGTAATCATTTTTCGATCTCATGCGCCTCTGGATACGATTACTATCCGGAACTATCGGACGTGGCGAGTATAACTTTAAAGGAGAGGCAGTAGAATCCTTACTGTCGACAGATGAGGATGAAGCGCAGTCTCAACGAATCAGTGAACCCCACCGCCGGAGAGAGAGAATCTGTTGGCCTGTTGAAAGGGATGGGATATCTCCTCGAAGGTTTTCGGATACTGCGCAAACCGGGGCTGAAACGCTACCTTCTGCTACCTTTGGCGATCAATGTGCTGGTGTTCGCACTGCTCGCCTGGGTCGGCATTGACCAGTCCGGTGCATTCTTCGACCGTTTCCTGCCGCAGAACGGTTGGTTGAGCTACATTCGCTGGATCTTGTGGCCGCTGTTCGTGCTGGCCTACCTGTTGATTCTGTTCTACTCGTTCACGATTCTGGCCAACCTGATCGGCGCACCTTTCAACGGTCTGCTGGCGGCAAAAGTCGAAAGATCGCTGACCGGAGAGATACCCTCGCAGGCACCGGGCCACTGGGCGGCCGATATCATACCCGGAATTCTCTCCGAACTACGCAAGCTGCTCTATTTCCTGGTGCGGGCCATCCCGCTGCTGCTGCTGTTTCTGATTCCCGGAGTCCAGCTGGCCGCGCCCTTGCTGTGGGCACTGTTCGCCGCCTGGTTTCTGGCGCTCGAATACATGGATTACCCCATGTCAAACCACGGAATGGCCTTTGGCAGTCAACTCCGTCAGCTGAAACGGCGTCGACTGGCTGCACTTGGATTCGGCGGTGGTATAACTTTGATGATGCTGATCCCAGTCATCAACCTCGCGGTCATGCCTGCCGCGGTCGCTGGCGCCACAGCTTTCTGGTGCAATAACCGGAAAGCACTGGAGGATCGCTAACGGTCGGCATTCTTATCGAAGTTTTCGCGCTGCCAGGAAGCGGGCTATTCTGGCCACCCCCTCCTCGAGCCTGGGAATTCCGGTAGTGTAGGCAAAACGGATATAGCGCTCCGGCTGATTGCTGCCGAAATCCTTCCCCGGCGTCGCTGCCACGCCCACCTCCTCGAGAAGCGCCCGGCAGAACTCCGAGCTGTCCTGGCTCAGATCCGAACAGTCGGCGTAGAGATAGAACGCCCCCTTCGGTTGCGCCTTGATTCTGAATCCCAACGCTTGCAGCGCCGGCAGCAGATAGTCGCGCCGCTGCTTGAATGCGATGCGACGCGACTCCATCAGCCCTATGTTCTCCTCGGAGAAGACCGATAGCGCCGCAAACTGGGCCAGACTGGAGGAGGAGATGAATATATTTTGCGCCAGTCGTTCGAGCGCATCCAGGTACCCTTCCGGCGCGACCAGCCAGCCCAGACGCCAGCCGGTCATGCCGAAGTATTTCGAGAAACTGTTGACGACGAAGAGATCGTCCGCGACCGCCAACGCAGTGTGCGGCGGCTCGTCGTAGACCAGCCCCTGGTAAATCTCGTCGACCAGCAAGGTACCGCCGCGGCTCGCCACCGAGCGGTAGAGGTCATTCAGTTGATCACGCGCCAGAAGGGTACCGGTAGGATTCGACGGTGTCGCCACCAGTGCCGCGACCGTATTCCGATTCCATGCTGCGGCGACCCGTTCCGCTGTCAGCTGATAGTCACTATCGGGGCCGACCGGCAGGGGTACGGGGGTACCGCCCGCCAGTTCGACAAAGTGGCGATTGCAGGGGTATCCCGGATCGGTCATCAGAACCTCATCGCCCTGCTCCACCAGCACGCTCATGATCAGCTGCAGCGCGCCCGAGGCGCCCGGCGTGATGATCACACGCCGCGAATCCAGCGACACGCCGAACCTGGCACGGTAGAAGTCGGCCACCGCGCACCTCAGTTCGGGCAACCCGCAGGCCGGAAGATAGCGGGTGCAACCCCGGTCCAGTGCGCCTTTCCCCGCTGCGACCAGCGAATCCGGCGCCGGGAAATCGGGCTCCCCCACCTCCATATGGATGATCGAGCGCCCGCCCATCTCCAGTTCACGCGCGCGCGCGAGCAGTTCCATGACGTAGAAAGGACGGATGCGGCTCATTCTGTCAGCGATCTTTATCGGCATGCTCATGTTGATCGACCGCTAGCAGTTCGACTGTGAAAGCATGGCGTCGGCATGCAAGTTGCTGAGCAGCGGCAGCGTCACAATCCGTTCACCGCCCATCTCCCCCTGCAGCACCCGACAGGGAAGATCCACCTCCCCCAGGTGGTCGAGCACCAGGGCGTTGTCCGGGAATACCTCGTTCTCGGTATAGCCGTTTACCGTGATCAACAGTGCGCGGATACCAGCTCTTAGCGCGGATTCGGCACCGTTATGGGAGTCCTCGACGGCAAGACACTCATCCGCTGCCAACGCCAATCGCTCCATCGCCCAAAGATAGATATCGGGGGCCGGCTTTTTCTCCGCAACCACATCTCCGGCTGCGATCACCTCGAACCATTCGATAGATGATTCTCCCAAGGTATTGCGCAGCAGCTCCGTCACATTCTCCGGCGTCGTCGTGGTCGCGATCGCCAACCGCAGACCGGCGGACCGGGCGGACTGCAACAGGCGCCGAACCCCTGGGCGCAACGGAATAGCGCCGCCAGCCAGCAGGGTTTTGTACTTTTCGGTCTTTACCCGATGCAGCTCCGGGATCCGATCTTGCAGATCCTGACTCAATACAAGATCCTGGCGGAACTCTTCTATATAGTACTTCATCCGTTCTTTGCCCCCGGTAACGGCGAGCAGTCGTTGGTAGAGCGCTTCGTCCCAGTGCCAGTCCAGACCGGCTTCGGCGAACGCCTGATTGAACGCAACCCGATGGCCGAATCGCTCAGTATCGGCCAGGGTACCATCTACATCAAACAGCAGTGCTCTCAGTTTGGACATCCTACGACTCCAGCTGGCTAACGCCTGTCAGCAGCGAGCTTAACCAATGCCCCCTTCAGAATCGACCGGTTTGGTCGATAAGCGCACGGTATTGCCCAAAAAGCAGAGTTCTGGGTAATATACCGCTCTTCTTCAGCGTGGTTCGCAGGAGCTACTGGATGACAGCAAAAAAGAGACCCGAACAGAGCCATACCGGGCCGTTCAATTTCACCCCCTATAAACCCAAGAAGGGGGAGGAATATATGAACGAAAAGCAGGAAAATCATTTTCGCGGCATCCTCAATGCATGGAAAACCAGCCTGATGGAGGAGGTCGACCGCACCGTACACCACATGCAGGACGAGGCGGCCAACTTCCCTGATCCCAATGACCGCGCGACCCAGGAGTCGGAGTTCAGCCTTGAGCTGCGCACCCGCGACCGCGAGCGCAAACTGATAAAGAAGATCGACGACACCCTTTCGCTGATCGATACCCACGAGTACGGTTTCTGCGAGGCCTGCGGCGTAGAGATAGGCATCCGCCGGCTCGAAGCACGCCCGACCGCGACGCTATGCATCGACTGCAAGACCCTCGACGAGATACGCGAAAAGCAGATGAGCTAGTTTGATCGCCAGGGGACGGGAAATTGAGATAAAGCCGGTGCCATGCCGGCTTTATTCGTTATGACAGACTCGGATAGAAGCTACGTCGGACGATTCGCCCCCTCCCCCAGCGGCCCGCTCCACTTCGGTTCACTGGTAGCGGCATTGGGCAGTTACCTCGACGCGCGCCAGCGAAACGGGCGCTGGCTGGTGCGGATCGAGGATCTGGATCCGCCGCGCGAAAAACCGGGTGCCGCCGACCATATTCTACGCACGCTCGAGGCGTTCGGTTTTCAGTGGGATGGCGAAGTGCTCTACCAGAGTCACCGCGTCGAAGCCTATCGGGAGGCACTCGATAGTATCAGGCGGCAGGGTCTCTGTTACCCTTGCGGTTGTACCAGAAAAGAGATCAACAGCGCCGCTGCGGTTGGTATCGAGGGGCCTCGATATCCCGGCACGTGCCGCGGCGGCCTGCCAGCTGGGCGCAATGCCCGTGCCATCCGAATGCGTACCGACAACTCTGCGATCTGTTTCCACGACCGCATCTATGGCAGGCAGCATCAGCGGCTGGAGCAGGAGAGCGGCGACTTCATCATCCGCCGCGCCGACGGACCCTTCGCCTACCAGCTGGCGGTCGTGGTCGACGACGCTTTTCAGGACGTCACTCAGATCGTTCGCGGTGCCGACCTGCTCGGCTCCACGCCGCGCCAGCTCTATCTGCAACATTGCCTCGGATACACAGCGCCCGGATATGCCCATCTGCCCTTGGTCGTGGATGAGACGGGACGCAAGTTGAGCAAACAGTCGCAGGATCTGCCCGTCGATGGCAGCAAGCCGATTCCGGCGCTGCTGGAGGCCATGCGTTTCCTCAATCAGCCGTTGGCGGAAGCACACCCGGCCACTCCCGCCGAATTCTGGCAGTGGTCGATCGCGCACTGGGATATAGCAAGGATTGAGAAGAGACCAGCATGAGAGTTGGTGCCCGGGATCGGGGTCGAACCGATACGGTATCACTACCGAGGGATTTTAAGTCCCTTGCGTCTACCAATTTCGCCACCCGGGCGTGGCGCTATTCTACTTGCGGGTCTGTCGAATAGAAACAGAAGCGCGCCACTCCCTGCAGTGCGTGGCAGAACTAACGATAGGTCTCTGCAAAGGCATCGACGAACGGCTGGTAATCACTCTCCGCCAGATGGTTGATGCCGGCCGCCGCCTTGCGCCCTCCGCCCGTCGGAAACCGCCGGCACAGCTCGTCCGCGCCATCCGGGTTGGCGATTGGCGCCCGTACGCTCACCAGATAGCCGCCCTGTTCCAGCTCGGTCAGAATGGCATGCGCGCGCTCTGGAGCGGCCTGCGCCAGCCGATTGGCGAATACGCCGCTCACCCGCCGCGACCAGCGTTCGTTCGGCAGCAGATAGAGCGCGTGTCCGGGCTTCTCCAGCTGCGGTTCCAGCGCCGCGGCCGCCTCCATATCGGCGCGATATCCCTCGCGAAGTCGGTTGAAGGTCACCTCTTCCGCTGCGAACCGCAATGGGTCGGCAAAAGGCCGGATGCGCCGGAACAGCTCGACCGGCGGCAGATGGAGATCGTCGATCGAGCTGCCGTAGCCGTTGTAGTTAAGCAAAATGCCCAGTTCGCGCAGTCGCTCCAGCTCTGTCGACGACAGATCGAGCGGTTCTGCCAGCTGCTTCGCCGTGGCGTCGAAGTTGTCGCCGAATGTGCCGACAACCGCCCAGGCACGGCTGTGGCCGGCGAGATAGCGATCGACCAGATAGCTGGTCCCCCTGCTGGCATCTGTATCTATATGCGTCTCCAGTGACGGTGAATCCGGGACATCGCCGGCATAGTGGTGATCGAAATAGCGCACGCTGACGTCGTCGGCCAGCAGTCGTTGCAGTGGCTGGCGATTCTTGTCGAGCGAAATATCCAGTACCGTCACGCGATCGCCGCGCTTCGCCTCGACCCGAGAGAGAAGCGCGATATCCCGCTTTACACCGCTGATCAGCTCGAAATCCGTGGGAGATTCCGCCAGCAACAACTGTTGCAGCGAACATATCCCGTCGGCATCGCCGTTGAAGACAAAAAAGTCGGTCACGATTCAATCTTCCCCGGTCGCAGACGGACAGATTCCCCGCGCCTGCAGAAAGGCCAGAACCTCCTCGGCCAGCTGATCAGGCGTCTTGTTCTCAGCTGTCAACGTCAGCTCGGGCGACTCAGGGGCCTCGTAGGGGTCATCGATACCGGTAAAGCCCTTGATCAATCCGGCACGCGCCTTCTTGTAGAGCCCCTTGGGATCCCGCTCTTCGCAGACGGCAATAGGCGTATCCATGAAAATCTCGATGAACTCTCCCTCTTTCAGCGTCTTGCGCACCCGGTCGCGATCCACGCGGTAGGGACTGATGAAGGCGGTCACTGCGACAACTCCGCTTTCGGCGAAGAGCTGCGCCACCGCACCGATTCGGCGGATGTTCTCCTCGCGATCGACGGCGCTGAAACCGAGTCCGAAGCGCTTGGCGAATTCCGGGCTGTGGCGATCTTCCAGCATCTGTGGACCGGCGTTGAGCGTATGTCTGACATTGTCGCCATCCAGCACCGCCGAGTGTATGCCGAGACGGTACAACAAGTGGTCGAGCGCATTGGCGACGGTACTCTTGCCCGAGCCGCTGAGGCCGGTGAACCAGATCACGCACCCCTTGTGTCCGTTCAGCCGTTCCCGCTTCTCGCGGGAGACCTGGTGCTCGTGCCAAGTTACATTCGTGTCGTTGCTCATCGCTCTCTGTCCTGAAGTGGGTCTGAAAACAAACCGCATATTATCGGTCGATCAAGCGCAGCGTGCCAGCCGAAGTGAAATCACGCGGCAGTTATAGGTACTCTCGCTAGAACCTGCCCCTGCCTTAGCGACGGGTCGGCAATTTATTTGAACGGGATTATCGGGAAATACTTTATTTCCCAAGCAAACTGAAATAGACTTTTTTCTGGGCATAAGGATATGTCCGGTATTCGCACTCAAACCATGACAAGGAGAGTCCCGATGAACGCACTACCCGCGCCAACCGTTTCACTATCAACCCTGTTTCGCACCCTACTGCTATCACTCGCGATTGCAGGGTTTCCGTTATCGCCACATGCCGCGAATGGATTGTCCGTATTCATCAACGAATTCCACTACGACAACAGCGGCAGCGACAGTAATGAGGGGGTGGAGATTGCAGGACCTGGTGGAACGGTGCTCGACGGCTGGCAACTGCTTTTCTACAACGGCAACGGAGGGGATCTTTACAAAAGCCTGATGCTGAACGGCACCCTGCCCGATCTCGGCACCGGCTTCGGCCTGCTCGCCTTCACCACGCCCGGCTTGCAGAACGGCCCCGACGGCATCGCTCTGGCCGACCCGCTCGATCAGGTGGTGCAGTTTCTCAGTTACGAAGGTATTGTCACCGCCACGGAAGGGCCAGCCAGCGGCCTCAGCAGCGAATCACTGCCGGTTGCCGAGAGCAGCTCGGGCTCTGCACTCGAATCACTGCAGCTTGCCGGCAGCGGACGCTACTATACGGATTTCAGCTGGAACGGGCCGCAGCTGGCCTCGTTCGGCGCACTCAATCCGGGACAGAGCTTCGATGCGCCGTTGACACCCTCGCCGGTACCGCTGCCGGCGACCCTGCCGCTGCTGCTGTCCGGACTCGCCGGTCTGGGGCTGGTCTCGCGCAGACGACGCGTCCCATCGGCTATCCATATCCCGGCGTAGAAACCTCTGATCGGGGTGATCCGCCGGCGGCGGATCACCCCGATCAAAGCCACTCGCGCGCTTTCAGATAGCGCTCGTAGAGTTCGGCCTCCTCGGAACCCGCGGTGGGCGCCCAGTCATAGCGCCACTTCACCAACGGCGGCAGCGACATCAGGATCGACTCGGTTCTGCCGCCCGACTGCAGACCGAAGAGCGTGCCACGGTCGTAAACCAGATTGAACTCCACGTAGCGCCCGCGCCGATAGAGCTGAAAATCCCGTTGACGATCGCCGTAGGGGTGATCCTTGCGCCGCTCGATGATAGGAAGATAAGCATCCAGATAGGCGTCACCCACGCTCCGCATGAAAGCGAAGCAAGCGTCGAAACCCGGCTCGTTGAGATCGTCGAAAAAAAGTCCACCGATACCGCGAGGCTCCTCGCGGTGCTTGATATAGAAGTAGTCGTCGCACCAGCGTTTGTAGCGTGGGTAGGCCTCTGCACCCAGGGGCTCGCAGGCTTTCTGGGCAACCGCATGCCAGTGCCGGCAATCGTCATCGTTGCCGTAGTAGGGGGTCAGATCCCAACCACCGCCGAACCACCAGACCGGTGCTTCGCCCTCCCGCTCGGCGATGAAAAAGCGCACGTTGGCATGTGAGGTCGGCACGTAAGGATTCTGCGGGTGTATCACCAGTGAAAGCCCCATCGCCTCGAATCCCCTTCCGGCAAGCTCGGGGCGGTGCGCAGTCGCCGACGCAGGCAGTTGCGGGCCAGTGACATGCGAGAAGTTGACGCCACCCTGCTCTATTACCGCTCCCGAGGAGAGTACCCGGCTGATGCCACCGCCACCGAGCTTCTCTCCCGCCGCTCTGCTCCATTCATCCGACACGAAACGGGCCGAACCGTCAGCAAGCTCGAGCGCTGAGCAGATCCGAATCTGCAGATCCGTCAGGTAGCTTCTTACGGCTAGCTTGTCGGGATGGTCCATCGCAGGGTTCTCCAGGCTACATGCCGTTCTTGAACAGATCGTTGTGGGTGATGCCGCTCTCCCTCACTCCTTTCAACGCCAGTGCATAGGCGTGCAGAATCTCCAGGTTCCAGGCGATGCGTGCCCTGAAATATTGATCGGCGGCGCTGTCGTTATCCGCCGCATCCTCATTCAATACCCGCTCGACATTTCTGATGATCACATGTTCGGGAAGGTAGCAGAGTCGGTTGTTCTTGTAGCTGCTCATACGCAGCTCGGCGACGGGGTAGGAGCCACCGTCACCCGAAGAGACGGTAACGATCAATGCCGGCTTATGACCCAGTTCGCGTGCGCTGCAGAGCAGAAAAAAGTTTTTCAGCCCGGCCGGAACCTGGCCGTGCCACTCCGGTGAAACGATGACGAAGGCATCACTGGCCTGCAGCCTAGCCCGCAACGGATCGAGCAGTTCGCTCCATCGCGCTGCACCCTCCCAGACACCCTGATCCCAGAGCGGCAGCGGATTATCGTTCAGACCGAAGATCTCCACCTCGCTGAATCCGCCCGTCGCCTCCAGGGCACCACGGATGTGTTCGGAGACCTTCATGCTCTGCGACGGGGTTCTATGACTGCCGCTGACCACGGTAACTTTCATAATTTACGCTCTCAGCCGCCCTTGGCGGGAAGGATCAACCCGATACTCTGTTGCGCAACCACTCCTCGAATTCCGCGCCCAGATGATGGTGGTTGATCGCGTAATCGACAGTTGCCTGCAGGTATCCCAATTTGCTGCCGCAATCGTAGCGCTGGCCCTTGAAGTTATAGGCCATCACCCGCTCTTTCGACATCAGTCGCGCGATAGCGTCGGTCAACTGAATTTCATTACCGGCGCCACGCCCGGTCTGCGACAGTTGGTGAAAGATACCCGAGGTGAGGATATAGCGCCCCACGACGCCGCGGTTTGAGGGAGCGTCCTCCGGCCTGGGCTTCTCGACGATACCGTTCACCTCGACCAGCTCCCCCTGCTCGGAGATATCGACGATACCGTAGCTGGCAGTCTCGCTGGGCGCCACCTGCTCGGTTGCCAGGATCGAGCAGCCCGTCTTCGAGAAGATATCGACCATCTGCCGCAAACAGCCGCGACTGCCATCGTCGATCAGATCGTCGGCCAGCACCACGGCGAAGGGTTCGTCGCCAACCACCGGCTCGGCACAGAGCACCGCGTGACCGAGTCCCAACGGCATGTTCTGGCGTATGAAGACGCAGGAGACATGCGGCGGTGTGATATTACGGACCAGCTCCAGCAGCTTGTCCTTATGACGTGCCTCCAATTCGCTCTCCAACTCGTAGGCAGTATCGAAATGGTTACTGATCGCGCTCTTGTTGCGCCCGGTGATGAACACCATCACTTCGATGCCGGCCGTCACCGCCTCTTCCACCGCGTACTGGATCAGAGGCTTGTCGACAATCGGCAACATCTCTTTCGGGCTCGCCTTGGTTGCAGGTAGAAATCGGGTACCCAGACCCGCAACGGGAAAGACTGCCTTTCTGATCGTTCTGGTCACTGTCAACTCCTCGTCAAAAAAATCGATTCTGCTGAACGCAGATCTCCACCCTGAGCGGGCATCAGGCCAGCCGGCCGTACATCTCCACGCGCCGATAGAGTCGTCGGGCCAGCGTGTGATCCAGCTGCTGCCACTGGAAGCGCCACTTCCAGTTGCCGCCGATGGTGCCCGGAAGATTCATTCGGTGCTCGCCATCCAGCGCAAGCAGATCCTGCATCGGCAACACCGCGAGCCGCGAACGCGAAGCGAGCGCGCACCTGATCATCGGCCAGGGCATCGCTTCCCTCGAGCGTCCGAGATAGTCATCCACGTGCTGTCTGGCGGCATCGTCCAGATCCAGATACCAACCGAGGGTGGTGTCGTTATCATGGGTACCGGTGTAGGTGACCGAGTTACTCTCGTGCCGAAACGGCAGGTAGGGGTTGTCAGCGCCTCCGCTGAAAGCGAACTGTAGAATCTTCATCCCTGGAAGCCCGAACTGTCGGCGCATCTCCGCCACTTCGGGTGTTATCAACCCCAGGTCCTCCGCCACCAGCGGCAATGGATCGTAGATCTCGTGCAGACGCTCGAAAAGCGCTTCGCCCGGCGCCTTGACCCAGCGCCCGTCGATGGCGTGTTCGTTCTGTGCCGGAATCTCCCAATAGGCCTCGAAACCGCGGAAGTGGTCGACACGGATCAGATCGAAAAGCAGCAGCTGGGTTTTGAGACGGGCGACCCAGAATGAGAAGTCATCCTCCGCAAGGCGGTCCCAACGGTATAGCGGATTTCCCCACCGCTGCCCGGTGGCCGAGAAATAGTCGGGAGGAACCCCGGCCACCACCGTTGGCTGTCCCTCGGCATCGAGCTCGAACAGCTCCCGCTGGGCCCATACCTCGGCACTGTCGTGGGCAACGAAGATCGGCATATCACCGAACATCCGGACGCCGCGTTCGTTGGCGTACTTTTTCAACGCCATCCACTGGCTGAAAAACTGAAACTGCTCGAAGCGTATGAAGGCGAGCGCTTTGTTCAACCGCTGGCGCGCCGACTCCAGGGCGCCACGCTCCCGATCGCGGATGACTGCGGGCCAGTGCCACCAGCAGCGGTCGCCCTGCTCCTCTTGCAGAGCCCTGAACAGCGCGTAGTCATCCAGCCACTCCCGGTGCTGCCGAAGAAAAGCCTGATACTCCCCTCTGATCGAATCCGACGCCGACGCTTCGAAATTCTGCCACGCCAGGCGAAGCAGCCGGCGCTTTTTATCGTCGCTGATCGCACCGTCCGGCAACGCGTCGATCAGCCCCTGCTCGGCAAGTCCGTGCAGACTGATCAAACGGGGATTGCCCGCGTGCATCGAAGTGGACTGGTAAGGAGAGCCATCCTCCTGCGTGGGACCAACCGGGAGCGTCTGCCAGACGCTGACACCCGCCTGTTGCAGAAAATCGACGAAACGGTAGGCGTCCGCACCAAGATCACCGCAGCTGCCGCGCCCCGGCAACGAGGTGATGTGAAGCAACAACCCTGCACGACGACGATCGAGGCTTGCCTGATAGGGTGGATGACTCATCGACACCCCCTCAGTTACTCTGCCGCATGACGCCACCCAGCGCCGGATCGCCGCTGCCGTGGGCGAACGCATGGGCGAGATAATCGGGCGGTTGCACCTTGATCAGCTGATAGAGATAGGTCAATTGAAGACGGAACAGGCGTTCGAAATCGCTGACCGTGTCACCGGGGTTATAGTCGCCGAACCACCAGAACCAGTCGGACCCCTCGCAATGCGCCAACTGCAGTGTGGCCGCCTCTCGCTCATCCGAACTCAGTTTTGCCGATGCCAGCACTTTATCGTAGGCCTGCTTGGCCTCTACCAGCATCTCCCAGGCTCGATTCTTGTCCGGATCGCCGATCCAGGTCGAAAAGGTGCCGTATACCCAGCTTCCCGCGACCAGTTCAGAGAGACTCGGCACATCGCTCTTGTAGTCGATGCACTCGGAGAAGGTGGTTAGCTCGAGCTTCGGGTGGGAAGCCAGTTTTTCGTATAGAGCCTTGAGAAAAAAGCTGCCGTTTCGCGGGTAATATTCCCAGGCATTCTCGCCATCCATGATGATCGAGACCACACGATTGGGCTGGTTCCCGGTGGCCTCGCCAATCGTCTCCAGATGCTGCACCAGATTGCTTACTGCGTCATCTGCGTGCCAGTCGGCGTAGGTGAAACCGATCAAATCGGAGAGTCCGTCGTCGCGAAAAAAGGAGCAGAGCCTGCTCTCTTCGAGCCGGTACGGCTGATGCACCCAGTTCTCGGGTAGCGGCTCACCGCCACCGAACGCGCTCAGGCTGTTGTGCAGCACCTGCTGCCCGCTGGCCGCCCAGAGAAAACCCTCCTCTTCCAGCAGGCGCAAGGTCTCGCTGCTGACACCGCCCTCCGACGGCCAGCATCCTTTGGGCGTGAAGCCGAAGTGTTTGCGGAAGACTTCGATGCCACGCCGGATGTGCCAGCGCGCCCGCGGCTCCCCGCCCGGATAACTGGTGACATCGGGCATGGTGATCTCAGGCATTGCCTCGCGTGCGCTGTGAAGGTCCAGCAGCAGTGGCACGATCGGATGGGCATAGGGCGTGACGGAGAGTTCGATTCGCCCCTCCCTGGCCATCTTCCCATAGCGGTCGACAAGTCCGGATATCAGGTCGCCGATCGCTGCGACCAGCGCGCGGCGGTCATCACTGTTGTAACCCGTGCCCTTCTTCTCCAGCGACTCGATGCGCAGATCATTGCTGCGCGCGTATTCGCCCATCCACGCAATGTGATACCAGACCAGCAGGTCGGCAAGAAACTGGTCATTCAGATAGAGCAGCGACTCTTCGTGCTGCTCTACCGCCCGGGCGATCTCGACCAGTCGGGAGAAGGGGGCAAAGCGTTCGATCAGATGCTGTTCGTTGGCGCGCTGGCAGCTGCGAATCAACTCGCCCCGCGCAGCAGCATCCTGCGGTAGGCCTGGGCCCGCCAGCGCGGCGAGCAGAGGGTCCCGAATCAGTTCACCCTGCGCCAGCCAGTTCTCGATCTGCCGCGCATAGTCCTCGAGTTGCTCGAGCAGTACCGGAGCGAAGTTGACCACCGCCCGCGCGTCCGGATTCTGCTCGATATGGGAGATCATATCGGCGTAGTCCTTGGTCGCATGCAGATAGACCCACGGCAGCTGGTAGTCGCCCTGCTCGGGCCCGCGGTAATCTGGCTGGTGCATGTGCCAACAGAGCACCACCTTCAATTTGATATCAACGGACATAGTTCAGAACCTGTCCCAGCATATCGGGCGTAACCAGTACCACGCCATTGCGGGAGACATAAAAGCGCTTGGCGTCCGCCTCCAGATCCTCACCGACGGTCGTGCCTTCGGGGATCTTGCAGCCATGATCGATAATCGCCTTGCTGATCTTGCAGTTGCGCCCCACTTCGACGTCAGGGAGCAGAACAGAATCGCTGACTTCGCTGTAGGAGTTGACTCGGACATTCGAGAACAGCAACGAATGGCGCACGGTGGAACCGGAGATGATGCATCCGCCGGAGACCATAGAGTCGACCGCCATGCCGCGCCGTTCGTCATCGTCGAAGATGAATTTCGCCGGCGGCAGCTGCTCCTGATAGGTCCAGATCGGCCAGGACTTGTCGTAGAGATTCAGCTCCGGGGTCACGCCGATCAGCTCCTGGTTGGCTTTCCAGAAGGCGTCCACGGTACCCACATCACGCCAGTAGGCCTGCTTGCCGCTCTTCGGGTCACGAAAAGAGTAGGCCATCACGCGGTACTTTTCGATCACCGCGGGGATGATATCCTTGCCGAAGTCGTGCGTCGAGTTGGGTGTATCGGCATCCTTGATCAGCTGCTCGAACAGGAAAGCGCGGTTGAAGACATAGATCCCCATCGACGCCAGCGCCACCCCTTCGCGTCCGGGAATCGATTTCGGCTGTTCCGGTTTTTCGGCAAATTCGAGGATCCGGTTGGACTCGTCAACCGCCATGACGCCGTACTCTTTGGCCGTATCGGTATCCACTTCGATGCAACCGACCGTCATGTCGGCCCCACTCTCGACGTGCTCGGCGATCATGGTGCCATAGTCCATCCGGTAGATGTGGTCGCCGGCCAGGATCAGCACATAGTCGGGATTGTGGTTACGTAGAATATCCAGATTCTGGTAGATCGCATCGGCGGTGCCGGTGTACCAGTTGTTCTCGATCCGCTGCTGTGCCGGCAGCAGCTCGACGAACTCGCCGAATTCGCCGCGCAGAAAGCTCCAGCCGCGTTGCAGGTGGAGGATCAGCGAATGCGCCTTGTACTGCGTCAGCACCCCGATCTGGCGTATACCCGAGTTGATGCAGTTGGATAGCGGGAAGTCGATGATTCTGAATTTGCCGCCGAATGGCACCGAAGGCTTGGTGCGCCACATGGTCAGATGTCGGAGACGCGAACCGCGTCCGCCCGCCAGAATCATTGCCAGTGTGTTCTTGGTCAGGCGACTGACAAAACGCGGATCCTGGTTCTCTGTTGCCATCCTTCTCTCTCCTCTGACTGCTAATTGTCGACCGGCAATTCGAGCGCATGTCGAATGCTGGCATCTGAGTATATGCTAACATACCATCTACTCCCGGCTTATTGACTTAAGGCTGCAGAATCGACCGTTTTCAAGCCCACCCTGGAGAGAAGTATCCACCCTATGGAAAAGCATTCGCTTGAAGAATCACTGATTCGTATTCTGGAATCCCGCCACCACGACCCCTTCGAAGTGCTGGGCAGACACACACAGGGCAAACATGCGCTGGTGAGACTGTTTCTGCCTTACGCTGAAGAGGTAAACATCCCGGGCATTACAGAACCGTTACAACGCATCGAAGGGACCGATTTTTTTGAATGGTACGGCGCCCCGGAACAGATTCCGGAACGCTACCAGGTCCACTGGAGGGACGCCGACGGAGTTCTCCACAGCGGCTACGACCCCTACTGCTTCCCGCCCCAGCTGCGCGAATTCGACCTGCATCTGTTCGGTCAGGGAAAGCACTGGCACGCCTACAGGGTATTCGGCGCGCACCCACACAGCGTGGAGGGGGCTTCCGGCATCCTCTTTGCGGTCTGGGCGCCGAACGCCGACCGGGTCAGCGTCATCGGCGATTTCAACCGCTGGGACGGTCGGGTCAACCCGCTGCGCAACCGCGGCGGCTCGGGGGTGTGGGAGCTCTTCATACCGGATTTGGCTCCCGGCACTCTCTACCGCTTCGAACTGCGCGCCAAGAACGGCGACGTGCTGGTCAAGAACGATCCCTTTGCCACCCAGTTTCAGATGCGACCGGAGAATGCCGGCGTCATCTCTGCCCCCTCCGTCCACCAGTGGGGCGACGAGGCCTGGATGAGCGCACGCGCAAACAGCAACTGGCAACGGGCGGCAATGTCGGTATACGAAGTCCATCTCGGTTCCTGGCAGCACGGCGACCAGGGAGAGTTCCTGAACTATCGCGAGCTCGCGCTGCGACTGGGCGCCTACGTCTCCGAGCTCGGCTTTACACATATCGAACTGTTGCCGATCACCGAGCATCCGTTCGACGGCTCCTGGGGCTACCAGACGACCGGCTACTTCGCGCCGAGCAGCCGCTTTGGCGACGGCGACGACTTCCGCTTTTTCGTCGATCATATGCACCAGCTCGGCATAGGCGTCATCCTCGACTGGGTTCCCGCTCATTTTCCCAAGGACGCGCACGCGCTGGCCCGGTTCGATGGCAGCGCACTCTACGAACACGAAGACCCGCGGCGTGGGGAACATCGCGACTGGGGCACGTTGATCTTCAACTACGGCCGCGAGGAGGTGCGCAACTTCCTGCTCACCAGCGCCGTCTACTGGCTCGAGGAGTTTCATCTCGACGGGTTGCGTGTCGACGCGGTGGCCTCGATGCTCTATCTCGACTACTCGCGCGACGCCGGTGACTGGATTCCGAACAAATACGGTGGCCGCGAGAACCTGGAGGCGGTCGAGTTCCTGCGGCATCTCAACAGCGTGACGCACGACCGCTTCCCCGGCACGCTGACCATCGCCGAGGAGTCCACCGCCTGGCCGCAGGTATCCCGGCCGATCTGGCTCGGAGGGCTCGGCTTCAGCATGAAATGGAACATGGGCTGGATGCACGACACGCTGTCGTATTTGACCAAGGACCCGGTCTATCGCCACTACCACCACGACCTGCTCACCTTCGGCCTGCTCTACGCTTTCACCGAGAACTTCGTACTCCCCTTCTCGCACGACGAAGTGGTGCACGGCAAGGGCTCGATGCTCGACAAGATGCCGGGTGACGACTGGCAGCGCTTCGCCAGTCTGCGGCTGCTGTACGGCTACCTCTTCACCTATCCGGGTCGCAAGCTGCTGTTCATGGGAAGCGAGTTTGCCCAGGGACGCGAGTGGAGCGAGGCGCGTGCGCTCGACTGGTATCTGCTCGACTATCAGCGCCATCGGGGCATGCGCGACCTGGTCAGCCAACTCAACAAGCTCTACCGCGAGATACCGGCGCTGCACGAACTCGATTTCGAGGGCAGCGGCTTCGAGTGGATCGACTGCCACGATGCCAGCCAGTCGGTATTGAGTTACCTGCGCTGGGCGGTCGACGGTAGCTTTGTGGTGGTGATTCTGAACTTCACCCCGGTACCGCGCGAAAACTACCGTATCGGACTGCCGCAAGCAGGCGCGCTGAGAGAGGTATTCAACTCAGACTCGGTCTTCTACGGCGGCAGCAATCTGGGCAACGAGGGGCTGGTCGAGTCACAGCCGGTCAGCTGGATGGGGCAGCCGCAGTCGGTCGAATTGACTTTGCCGCCGCTGGGCATGCTGATCCTGCAACCGGAAGTTTAGTCCAGGAGCACATTCATGAGCGGTGGCAAGCGCCGCTCATGAATATCTCCAGCTATACACGGTTCAACCGCGATGACGTTTGAAGTGGTCGATCAGGCCACAGGTTGAAGCATCGTGCGCGCCCACGGCTGCGGCGGGATCCAGTTCATCGAGGACCACGCCCGCCAGCTGTTTGCCCAACTCCACGCCCCACTGATCGAAGGAGTTGATCTGCCAGATGACCCCCTGCACGAAAATCTTGTGTTCGTAGAGCGCGATCAGCGACCCCAGCCGGCGCGGCGTCAGGCGATCGATCAGTAGTGAATTGGTCGGCCGGTTGCCGGGAAAGACCTTGTGCGGCTGCAACGCGGCCACCTGTGTCGGGTCGAGCCCCGCGGCGGTCAGTTCCGCGGCCGCCTCCTCCGAGGTACGCCCGCGCATCAACGCTTCGGTCTGCGCAAAGAAGTTGGCCATCAGTTTCAGATGCTGGTCGCCGAGTTCGTTGTGGCTGTGAATCGGCGCGATGAAATCGCTGCTGATCAGCTGAGTGCCCTGATGAATCAGCTGATAGAAGGCGTGCTGGCCGTCGGTTCCCGCTGCTCCCCAGACCACTGGTCCGGTGGTGTAGTCGACACGTCGGCCATCGCGGGTCACACCCTTGCCGTTACTCTCCATGTCTGCCTGCTGCAGATAGGCGGGCAGATGACGTAGATACTGGTCGTAAGGGAGGATGGCGTGGGTACGCACGCCACCGAAATTGTGGTACCAGACGCCGAGCAGCGCCAGCAGTACCGGCATGTTGCGCGCCGGCTCGGCGGTGCGGAAATGGTCGTCCATCTCGTACGCGCCCTCCAGCAGCTCCAGGAAACCTGGCATACCGACTGCCAGCGCGATCGGCAATCCGATCGCCGACCAGAGCGAATAGCGGCCACCCACCCAATCCCAGAAACCGAACATGTTGGCGGTATCGATGCCGAATGCGCTCACCGCCGCGGCGTTGGTGGAGACGGCGACAAAGTGCCGCGCAATAGCCGCTTCATCACCCATTGCCTGCAGCGACCAGCGCCGCGCCGCATGCGCGTTGGCCAGCGTCTCCTGCGTGGTGAAGGTCTTCGAGGCGACGACGAACAGGGTCGTCTCCGGATTCAGCGGTTTCAGCGTCTCCACCAAGTGGGTGCCATCGACGTTGGAGACGAAATGAACCTGCAGTTCAGGGCTCTGATAGTGCCTGAGCGCCTCGCATACCATCAATGGACCCAGGTTGGAACCGCCTATGCCGATGTTAACGACATCGGTGATCCGTTTGCCGCTGTGACCCAGCCAGTCACCGTTGCGCACCTGCTCACTGAAGCGCTCCATACGCGCCAACACCTCGCGTACCGCGGGCATGACATCCTCGCCGTCCAGCAGTACCGGAAGCTGCGAGCGGTTGCGCAGTGCGACATGAAGCACCGCCCGCCCCTCGGTCAGGTTGATTCGGCCGCCGCCGAACATCTGCTCGATCCAGTAATCCAGTCCGGCCCGCTGTGCCAGCGCCAGCAGCAGTTCCAGGGTACGATCGTTGATACGATTCTTGGAGTAGTCGAGCAGAATTCCGCAACTCTGCAGGGACATACGGCGAAATCGCTCCGGATCCTGCGCAAACAAGGCGCGCATCTGCTGCGGCGCCATCTCCTCCCAGTGTCTCTCAAGGGCCAGCCACTCATCACTGGAATCGATGCGCTTCATGGTCGTCTACTTCCCGTACTTTTGGTTTCTGGAGCAGGGAGACATATTGCCGGCCTCCCGAAAAAGATGGCTATAATAGCGCAACTTTTTGCAAACGCCGCGGTATCGCCACCAAACTGCGCCTCACCGGAGCAGCCATAGCCGCCGCCAGCCATCGTCGTAATGAGCACTCAATCGCAGAAACCGCTGAAAATTCTCTTCGCCAGCAGTGAGGCGCAACCCCTGATCAAGACCGGGGGATTGGCCGATGTTGCCGGCAGTCTGCCGTTAGCACTCGCCCACCTCGGGCAAGATGTCCGCGTCGTGCTCCCCGCCTATCCGCAGGCGGTGGAAGGGGCCAAGCCGTTGACCACGGTGGCGATGTTGAATCTGCGCGGCCATCAGGGCGAGGTCAGGATTCTCGAGGGCCGCCTCGGCGAAGAGCGGGTTCCGCTCTATCTGGTCGACGCGCCTGCCCTGTTCAACCGGCCGGGCAACCCCTATACCGGTGCGGACGGCAAAGACTGGCCTGACAACGCGCAACGGTTCGCCCTTTTCTGCCAGGCGATCGTCGCGCTTGCCTTGAATCGAGCAGGGCTAAGCTGGCACCCGGACCTGGTTCACTGCAATGACTGGCAGACGGGTCTGGTGCCGGCGCAGCTGGCGTTCGAGGACAATCGTCCCGCCAGCATCTTCACCATTCACAACCTTGCCTACCAGGGCAACTTCAACCGCGCCACCTTCGATCTGCTGGCGCTTGACCGGAAACTCTGGAGCCATCAGGGGCTGGAGTTTCACAACAACCTCTCTTTCATCAAAGGGGGACTGGCCTTTGCCGACTGGGTCACCACAGTCAGCCCCACTTACGCCAAAGAGATCCTCACCTCGTCATTGGGTTACGGCTTCGAGGGGCTGTTGCGGCATCGCGAGGATCGGCTCCGGGGCGTTCTCAACGGTATCGACTACCAAGCCTGGGATCCCGCCTCGGACCCCGCTATCGCACAACATTTTGACGCCAGCACTTTCAGTCTCAAACGCCGCAACAAGACCGCGCTGCAGCAGGAACTGGGGCTCCCGGTCGATGAGAACGCGGTGCTGTTTGGCCATATCGGTCGCCTGGTGGCACAGAAAGGGGTGGATCTGATTCTGCAGGTGCTACCCGGCCTGATCGACCGGCCCGAGACGCAGCTGGTGATTCTCGGCAGCGGCGACCCGGCGTTGGAAAAAGTACTAAATGCCCAACGCGACCTGCATCCGCAGCGTATTGCAGTGGTGATCGGCTACAACGAAGCGCTGGCGCATCGCATCGAAGCCGCATGCGACTGCTTCATCATGCCGTCGCGGTTCGAGCCCTGCGGCCTCAATCAGCTCTACAGCCTGCGCTACGGCAGCGTACCCATCGTCCATCGCACCGGCGGACTCGCCGATACCGTGGTCGACGCATCGCCGCGCAACCTGCTCGACGGCACTGCAACCGGCTTTGTCTTCGACCACCCCGACGGCAATACACTATGGCGAACGATCCAGCGAGCGCTCGATTTTCGCCGTCGTCCGGGGGTCTATTGGGAGAAACTTGCGCAGCACGGTATGCAACAGGACTTCAGCTGGGACAGCAGCGCCGAGCACTACCTCGAGATCTACCATCAGGCGATCGATAACCCGGCGAGCAACCCGCTGGCGAAGCTGGCTTAACAGGCTGCTGAGATTTGCTCAGGCGAGTGCAAGACGAGACCAAGATAGTCGAAAAACGCAGTCTTCAATTCAGTAAATGGGCATGCCGAGGCCATTTTTAACACCCTGGCATGCCGCATGAGTAGATATTCAACAGCCCGCTAGTCGACACGCGGGAAGACCACCGGTGGGGGCTTCACCCCGAGACCCAGGTGTTCGTCGACGATCCCGCGCGCCAGATCCCTCCCCTGCGCCTCGGCATCGGCGGCGGTGAACGCCCTCTTCACCCCCGATTCGTCCGTGCCGGACTCGGATCGCATATAGAGTGTCTGCGTGGGGAAGGCGAATTCGACGCCGAGACGTTTGGCCAGACGCAGGATGTCGAGCAGAAACCGGTGCCGCTCGCGCAGTTCGGTATTCCACTCCGGCGTCGACCAGAAGACGTAGAGCAGAACCTCCAGCGACGACGCGGCGAATTCGTTCAGATAGACCTGATAGTAGTCCTTGCGCATGTAGGGGTGCAGCCGGATCAGTTCGCGCACCCCCTCGCAGAACGCCTCGATCTTCTCCGGCGGGGTATCGTAGGTGAGCGACAGCTTGCAGGAGAGGCGCCGATAGCGCCGTTCCCCCATATTATCGACTTCCGCGGTTATGAATTTGGAGTTCGGTACTGTCACCACCGAGTTGTAGAAGGTACGGATGCGAGTGCTGCGGAAACCTATCTGCTCGACGCTTCCCTCGACATCGCCGACGATCACCCAGTCACCCACGGTGAAGGTACGATCCAGCAGTACCGTCACCGAGCCGAACAGGTTCTGCACCATATCTTTGGCGGCCAACGCGAACGCCAGACCGCCCAGCCCGAGACCCGCCAGCAGGCTGGAGACATCCATATTGAGATTGTCGGCGATGAAAACCACGCCGATGACGGTGATGAAGACCTTCAGCACCCTCGGAATCAGCGGCATCAGCGCGTCGTCCAGCTTGTTCTCTGTCTGCGCGGCGTACTTGATGAGCCGCACTCCGATCAGATCCACCAGTCGATAGGCGGCCCAGACTCCCGAGATGCTGGCAAGAAACTTGACTGCCACCAGCAGGATCAACAGCGCGTTCTCCGGCAGCCCCAGCAGATTGATGCCGAACCACCAGATCACCGCCATCGCCATCAGGCCGAGTGGTCTCAGTATCTGGTCGGACAGGTTACGGTATTCGCTGTGCCTGGTGCGGCGCTGCCACTGCCGGATCAGCGAACGCAGCAGCAGCGAGAGCAGTTTGTCGGCCACCACACCGGCCAGCGTCAACAGGAACAGTCCGACCCATTGCCAGTTCTCCAACAGCAGCACGCGCCGCTTCAGGCGCTCCGGAATCGCCTCCCGCATACGGATATGCAGCGGCAGATGGACCTCGTCCTGCTCGCCCCCCTTCAGACGACGCTGTTTGGCAAGTTTGTCCAGGATCTGCGGCAGTTTGGCGACCGTTTCACGGTCGAAGAGCCAACGGCCGTCGGCAACGCGCGAGATGCTCACCTTGCCGATGAAGTAGTCCGCCACCACGTAGGGGTTGCCTTCGGTGGTTTCGGGAATCTCCTCCAGCACGATGATGCGGGTACGATCCAGCACCTCGAGCAGCGTCCAGGCCAGATCTTCTCCGCGTTCCCGCCGCACGATGGTGTTGATCGCGGAGAGATCGAGCGTGGATAACGCATCCCCGATTCGTTCCGGATCGCCCCGCTTGATGTCATTCATCGCGTGCAGAAAGCTGGCCATGGTAGCTCGAGGAGAGGCCAGCGCCGATGGTACCGGCGCTTTTTCCGTCAGCGGCGCGGCGGTCGGCGCACTCTGCTCGGCGGAGCTCTCCTGAGCGAACGGAGCGATAGGAAGCGAAAGCAGAATCAGCAGGCAGAAGAGCCTGCGCAGTGCCGGCGAGAATTTCATGGTGTCAGTGGATCAGCGGGTCAGTGTCAGATTGTCTATCAGGCGCGCACCACCCAGATATGCGGCCACCAGGATAACCAGTTCCCTGTCCTGGTCGGTTGGCGGTTGCAGATCGCTCGCCCGGCGGATATGAAAATAGTCCGGCCTCAATCCGGCCGCCTCGAGCTGCTGCCTGGCGCGCGCTTCCAGCTGCCCCAGGTCGCCTGCTCCGTCGCGAATGCGCTCGGATGTCTCTTGCAACGAGCGATAGACGGCCGGCGCGCGCAAGCGTTCATCCGCATCGAGGTAGCCGTTGCGGGAGCTCATCGCCAGACCATCTGCCTCGCGCACTGTCGCCACGCCGATGATCTCCACTGGAATCTCGAGATCCTCCGCCATACGACGAATCACCATCAGCTGCTGAAAATCCTTCTCGCCGAACAGTGCGACATCCGGCTGTACCATGTTGAAGAGCTTGCACACCACGGTTGCGACGCCGGCAAAGTGTCCGGGGCGCGAAGCACCGCAGAGTATCGCCGAGAGTCCGGGAACCTCCACCACCGTCTGCTCAGCCTGTGGCCGCCTGTAGACCTCGGCGACACCGGGTGCGAACAGCAGATCGGTACCCTCGGCTGCCAGCTTTTCGCCGTCCGCCTCCATGGTACGGGGATAGCTGTCGAAATCCTCACCCTCGCCGAACTGCATCGGATTGACAAAAATTGAAACCACCACGCGATCCGCGACCGTACGCGCCTGTTTTACCAGCTGCACGTGGCCGGCGTGCAGATTGCCCATGGTCGGTACCAGCGCAACCCGCCTGCCCTCCGCACGCCAGTCCGCAACCTGTGCACGCAAGCCCTCGATGGTCGCCTCGGTGATCATTTGAAGCTGTGCTCCTCGGTGGGAAATCGACCTGCTCTGACCTCCTCGATATAGGCCGCCACCGCGCCCTCGACCGAGCCGGCCTGGGCCATGAAATCCTTTACGAAACGGGGTTTGTGTCCGGAAGTGATACCCAGCATGTCGTAGACCACCAGCACCTGGCCATCGCAATCGACGCCGGCACCGATACCGATTACAGGTATGCGCAGCACCCGACTGATTTCGGCGGCCAGTGCGGAAGGCACGCACTCGAGTACCAGTATCTGCGCCCCCGCCGACTCCAGCGCCATGGCATCCTCCTTGATCACTCGCGCCGACTCCTCATCCTTTCCCTGCACCCGGTAGCCACCCAGCTTGTGCACCGACTGCGGCGTCAGGCCGAGATGCGCGCAAACCGGAATGCTGTAGTCGTTGAGATGGTGCACGGTGTCAAGCTGCATGGCGCCGCCCTCCAGTTTGACCATGTGCGCGCCGCCCTCCTTCATCAGCCGCGCCGCGTTATGCAGCGCCTGATCCGGCGAGTTGTAGCTCATGAAAGGCATATCCGCGATCAGCAGCGCGCTGCCGAGTCCGCGTGCCACGCAGCGGGTATGGTAGATCATCTCGTCGATCTCGACCGGCAGCGTGCTGCGCTGCCCCTGAATCACCATGCCGAGAGAATCGCCAACCAGTATGGTGTCGATACCCGCCCGCTCAAGCACTTTCGTCATGCTGGCGTCGTAGCTGGTCAGCATGGTGATCTTCTCGCCCTGCTGCTTCTTCTGCAGCAATGTGGTGGTGGTCGTCTGCGACATAACGGTGTCTACTCCTGATTCGGTGACGATCGACAACGGAAGCCAGCGGAAAATATCCGCCGGTGCGCTGAAATATACACTGTTGGCCGCCTTACGGAACAGCTACGGGAGGATCGGCGCCCGCTGCCTCCAGCCGCTCGGCGAGCAGCGACGCGAGGCCGAACTGCGGGATGGAGAGCAGAGGCTCCAGGTCGAGCAGCGGGCGCAAAACGAACAGTCTGTTCGGTATACCTGGGTGCGGCACCTGCAGTTCCGGCCTGTCGATAATCTCCTGCCCGTAGAGCAGTAGATCGATATCCAGGGTCCTTGCGCCCCAACGGCGGCCGCGCACCCGCCCCTGCGCATTCTCGATACTCTGGATCTCGCCAAGCAGACGTTCTGCCGGCAGCCGGGTCAAGAGCCGCACCGCAGCGTTGATGTAGTTGGGTTGGTCGGCCGGACCCATCGGCAGCGATGCATAGAATGGGGAACAGACCGCGTCACGGCTTTCGGGAAGCTGTTGCAACGCCCGAAAAGCCCGCAGAATCTGATCGCGGGGTGACTGCAGATTACTGCCCAACCCCAGAAAGACCTTGCTCCAATCGCCCGAGGAAACGGCCATCAACCCTCAGAACGCTCCGGCGCCGAAGATCGACGCCGCCGGCGTCGTCGCCGACGGCCACTGTTCCCCCCCTCGCGCTGCAACAGATCGCTTTGCGCCTCCGCATCAGCGTCCTGGATTTCGCTCCACCATCTGGCCGAATCGGGATCCGCCTCCCCGGCTTCGGCCCGAAGCAGCAAAAAGTCGTAGGCGGCGCGGAAACGCGGATGTGCCAGCAAGCGTTTGACCCGTTTGCCGACACGGGTGTCGAATCGGTGCTGCAACTGCCAGATCTCGCGCATCGGCAGACTGAAGCGTTTCGGCACGGAGGTGCACTGGATCTGGCGCGAGAGCACCTCCGAAGCCGCGGTCTGCATCGCCAATGAAGGGGGCTCTCCAGCGGCGACTGCCTCCTCCGCGAGCTTGCGAACCGGCTCCCAAAGCAGCACCGCGAACAAAAACGCGGGGGTCACCGGCTTCCCCTCTCTGATCCGCAAGTCAGTGTTGTGCAATCCCTTGACGACGAAAGTGACCGGAAAGTCGTGCTCCTCGTGTGCGAGAGCCTCGTCTGTTCCCGGAAAAAGTTGTGCGAAAAGATTGTAGTGGCGTAGCTTTTCGAAAGCCTGGACCGCGGTTCCACCCATGAACAGTTTGAGGACTTCATCGAAAAGTCGCGCTGCCGGAACACTCTCGAGCAGTGCGGCGGAGGGTCCCAGCAGCGCTTCGCAGGAGGGGTGCAGGCGGAAACCGAGTTTGGCCGCAAACCGCACCGCCCGCAGCATACGTACCGGGTCTTCTCGGAAACGGATCTCGGGATCCCCCAGCAGGCGCAACACGCCCTCACTCAGATCCTTCAGCCCACCGGCGTAGTCGATCACCGAAAAATCGTCGATGTTGTAATAGAGCGCGTTGACAGTGAAGTCGCGCCGCAGCGCATCCTCCTCGATAGTGCCGTAGACGTTGTCGCGGAGCAGCATCCCGTTATCGAACGCTCTCTCTCCACCCGCCTCCAGATCCTGCATGCTACGGAAGGTGGCCACCTCGATAATCTCGCGACCGAAGTGGACATGCGCGAGACGGAATCGGCGGCCGATCAAGCGACAGTTGCGAAATACCGCCTTGACCTGCTCGGGCCGGGCATCGGTGGCAATGTCAAAGTCCTTGGGCTCCCGTCCCAGCAGAAGATCGCGTACGCCTCCACCGACGAGATGGGCCTGATAGCCCGCACCTCTTAGCCGGTAGAGCACTTTTACCGCATTTTCACTGATGCTTGCGCGGGAGATGTTGTGCGCGGTACGGGGAATAATTTCGGGAGTTGCGATCGTTCTTTTCCTTCTCTGACCAACGCTGATTTCAGCACGCAATCGAATTTACCGGCAAGCGGCAGAAAAAGCGCCTGTCCTCTTGAGGACGGCGCGAGCTTGCGTATAATACACCTCCTCACCAAGAGACGCTCCCTTCGTCTAGCGGTCTAGGACGCTGGCCTCTCACGCCGGTAACAGGGGTTCGATTCCCCTAGGGAGTACCAACTACCTTCTCATCGAGTCCGACGTACACGTCTGTCTGGAACCCAATGTTCCGCGTGCTCTGCCGGTGATCCATCCTCGGAACCTGTGCAGAGAAGGCTGTTTCACCCACACAACCCGTACACAGACGCCGACCGGATGCCGGTTCGTCGGTCCTGCCGCGCATCACTCCCTTCTCAATTTCTCCATTGAACCGGAAAGGTGCATTTTCCGCTCTCTGCAGCTTACCGACAGAAGCTTCGAAAGCATAAACATGGTGGAGCCTATGTCAGTATTTTTTACACAATCCAAAGAAGATCTCTCTGTTTAAAAACATTAGATACTGTTTTTTATACACTTTTATTATAAGGCTTATTTTATGCAGGGTTTTTCACTGCATATTTATAAACAAGTATGGAGGTGGATATGACGACCGGATCAGTAAAATGGCAAAGCACGCTCCTCGCTCTATTGTTGGTGTTTTCGGGTGTAGTCAGGGCGTCCATCATCGCCTACGAGTGGACCGAGGGTGGCCCGGGCAACGGCGTCGACTCCACGCACGCCTCCATACACGGTACCACCGGTCCGGTACTCGCCGATGATTTCACTCCCGCGGTGAGCGGCCGCGTGGTGCGCGTCGACTGGTGGGGCACCGCACCGGTCACCGCCGGAGCGGCAAGCGACCTTTGGGAGATCACGTTCCATAGCGACTCCAGCGGTGCCCCTTCCTGGCCAGCCATCGCCCAGCATTTCGTATCCGCCGCCGGTGTAGATAGCGATGGCGATGGGATATTTTTCTTCTCTGCCAACTGGTCGCCAATGGATGTACTACTGACCAGCGGGCAGGACTACTGGTTCAGCGTGGCCAACGCTTCGGCCTCTTCCTCCACCCCCTGGAACTGGGCGGATGCGCTCGGTGCCGGTCCCACGGTCGGCAGCGAACAGTATGACGCCATGCGTTCCGTAGGCGGTGCACCAAGCGTTGTGGCCGGACCGCACGACGGACCCTGGAGTTCGATAACGGACCAGGATTTCGCGTACCGCATCTGGGTGGAAGTACCGGAGCCCGCCACTCTGACATTGATGAGTCTTGGCCTGGTCGGCCTCGGCTTCAGGCGGCATCGCAATAAGTCAAGCGCATGAACTTTCCTGGACTCTAAACACACCCCGCTTCGGCGGGGTTTTTCATCTCCACGGAATATGGTTCAGAAAGTCAGCATGCCAAGCTGTTGATCAAGCGACTGCTTTGTCGCGTTGGGGCGACAATAGAATTATCGGCTCTCCCTGGTTCCTGAAAACGGGTACTGCAGGCAACCCTTTCCCGAACAACGGAGTCTGTTACCATACCGCACCACTGACTCATGCGTATTCGTCCCCACGGATACGTCGGCCATTCTGGCGTTAGTCAGATACTCTTGTGCTGATAACAGAGTTGACAAACAGCTGTTTTTCGCCACGTACAACGTCGACCAAGAAGGAGAGTCCAGTTGGAAATCGCCTGCCTTGACCTGGAAGGGGTGCTCATCCCCGAGATCTGGATCAATTTCGCCAAACGCACCGGCATCGACGAGTTGAAGGCGACCACCAGGGATATACCGGACTATGACGTGCTGATGACACAACGGCTGCGTATCCTGCGGGCGCACCGGCTGGGTCTGCCGGACATACAGGAGGTGATCGATGGCATGGGCCCGTTGGAAGGCGCACGCGAGTTCCTCGACTGGTTGCGTGAAAGATTCCAGGTAGTGATCCTTTCGGACACCTTTTACGAGTTCGCTGCGCCAATGATGCGCCAACTCGGCCACCCAACGCTGCTCTGCCACAAACTGGAAGTGGACGCCGACGGCATGGTGCAGAACTATCGACTGCGCCAGAAAGATCCCAAAAGGGCATCGGTACGTGCCCTCCACAGCCTCAATTTTCGCGTAATCGCGGCCGGAGACTCCTACAATGACACCAGTATGCTCGCCGAGGCAGACCGTGGCATTCTTTTCCGTCCACCGCAGAACGTCATCGATGAGTTCCCGCAGTTTCCGGTCGTTCACGACTACCAGGCTTTCCGTACCGCGTTCCTCGCAGCCAGCGACCGCGATCTTCCCGCCTGAGATCTGCATAGCAGATCAGGGTGACTGGACCGTGAGTACGCCATCGGTTCGAACCTGTGGCTTCAAACTGCAGCTGAATACTGTTCTGGCAGACCCTTCATCCGAGTCCTCCCTTCCAGAATTTGAGATTTTGTAATTCTAATAATTTCAATTCTATCAATAACGACATTAATGTAATTTCGCCGTGCTGGAGTCGAGCACAAACCTACGACAGCAGGCCACACGAAGAGTCACCGTCGGTACGGATGGCCTGTTCAAAGCGCACGCCGTCATCCGCCAGCGGATAAGCGGATCCGCGTTTCCGCCGTGCTCTGACGAACAAAAGTCGCGGTCGAAGTGCGATTCCCGCCTGGACGGACCGTAGTGCGCGGGTCCCGACAGCACACAAACTTCCACAATTTGGGATATAAACGCGCTATCAAATTGTTTTTGAATGAATTAGACTTCGGAAGACTTTAGTTATTTTCGGCTTGAGCGTCGCAATATAACAAACACAGGCGGCTTGGAACGCCGACGCAGGCCAATACCAACTGACCGGGTACCCAAGCATGTCCACCGTGTTAATTCTCGATGATCAATCGATAAGCAGGATGATCCTTGAGGAGCTGATCCGATCAATTGATAGGGATATCCACGTAGAGAGCTTCTCCGACCCGGTTCGGGCGCTGGATTGGGCCAAGAAGAACCGCACCGACCTGATCATCACCGACTACAAGATGCCGGTGATGGATGGCGTCGAGTTCACCCAATGGGTCCGCCAGATACCGGCCTGTATGGATGTTCCAATCGTGATCATCACCTGTGTGGACGACAAGTCGGTCCGCTACCGCGCACTCGAGGCACGCGCCACGGACTTTCTCTCCAAACCCATCGATCATCATGAATGTCGCGCACGTTGCCGTAATCTGTTGCAGCTCAGCCAACAGCAGCAGATCATCAAGGATCGCGCGCGCTGGCTGGAACAGGAGGTTCATACCAAGACTTCCGAGCTCGAGGAACGTGAAAAAGAGACGCTGTTGAGACTGGCCAAAGCGGGCGAATATCGTGACGAGGAGACGGGTAACCATGTGGTTCGAATGGCCGAATACGCGTTCCTCATCGCCAGCGAACTGGGCCTGGAAAAAGAGACCTGCAATGTCATCCGCCATGCCGCACCGATGCACGATATCGGCAAGATCGGCGTACCCGACCAGATACTGTTGAAACCCGGAAGACTCACCCGGCAGGAGTGGAGCAGCATGCAGGTCCATACCCTGATCGGCTACGAGATTCTGCGCGACAGCCCCTCCTGCTTTCTTAAAACCGGCGCGCTGATCGCACTCGGTCACCACGAAAGATTCGATGGCCATGGTTACCCGAACGGACTGACTGGGAAAAATACGCCTATTGAAGCAAGGGTTGTCGCCGTAGCCGACGTGTTTGACGCACTCCTGTCAACCCGCCCTTATAAAAAGGCGTGGTCGGTCGACAATACGCTAAGCTATATGCGAGAACAGCGAGGCAGGCATTTCGATCCGGACTGTGTCGATGCCTTTTTCAACAAACTGGAAAAAATAATGTCTATCCGGAACAGCCTAAGCAAATCAGTCGGAAACGGTTGAATCAGGCACAATGGGCCGAAATGGAAGAGACTTCCCCAGTGAAGAGCGAAGATCAGACGACCACGGTCGATCTGGTCAACCATGAGCGACATCAAGCCGGCATCCGGGTGGTGGCGGGTGCTGTCGGTTTCTACGCGCTTTTTTTTCTCCAGACCCAGCCGCCGTTGTCTCTGCTTACGGCACAGGCGACGATCCTGCTGCTGCTTCCCCTCGCGATCTGGCTCTGGGTAAGAGCTGACGCCAGGGTTACGGGTTGGCGTCCCCTCCTTGGCTTGTTGCTCGACTGCGTCATGCTGACCGCGCTGTTGCACACCGGCCCGGCGCAGACTGCTCCCCTCGCACTGCTCTACGGAGTCGTCGGATTCGATCACTTGCGGCGCTTCGGTGCCTCTCATCTACTTTTGCTGGCTGCTCCGATCGCTGCAGGATTCGGCGCTCTGCTGCTCATCAATGACTACTGGCAACAAAATCTGCTGCTGGGTACGACTCTGCTCTGCGCCCTGCTGCTGCCTCTGCTATACCGCCAGGTGACCCCTGCTGCAGTCCCTGCCCGGCAGGATGAGGCCGCCACCCCGGTCCAAAGTCAGGACGAGGAGCAGGCACAGCTGCCCCGACCACCGCCGCGTGTGGCAAATGGGGACAATCTTCAGGGCAAACGCGTACTGCTTCTCTCCAGTGACATGGAAGATCGCTACGGAATCGTCGAACAGCTTGAAACCTGGGGCACGCTGACCGTCAAGTGCGAGAATGCCGCTCGCGCGCTGCATGCCCTTATCGATGCCCACAAATCGGCCGGACCTTTCCACGGTGTCATAGTAGATCATGGCAGAATAGGGATGGATGATGCCCAGTTCGCACAACTGGTGCGCTCAGAAGCCCTGCTCCAGGGGCTCTATCTGATCCACATCGGTTTCGATAATCAGGGGCGGCAACGCGACAAGCTGCTACACGCCGGTTACACGCGCCTGCTTTCGACACCGGTGAGCAAAACCTTTCTTTTCGATGCCTTACAGAGCACTTACGCAAAACCGGAAGCGGATCAGCAGGTGGTCAGGCTGATCGATCATGTGGCCACGCGATCGGGCCACCAGCCGCTCAGCCTTCTGGTCGCGGACGACGAATTCAGCACCCGGCAACGATTGATGGCGTTGCTTAAGAAAGCCGGTCATCGTGTATTCAGCGTCAACAATGGCGCGCGTGTGCTCGATGCACTCGACAGTCACCGTTTCGATATGGCGTTGGTTTCGAGCAACATCCGGGAGGTCTCCGGGCTGGAGGCGTTCAAACTCTACCGCTTCACGCGTATAGACCGTCAGTGGGTTCCCTTCATCATGCTGATCGAGGATGAAAAAAAGGAAGCGGAATTCATTGCACGCTGCCGGGACGCGGGAATCAGCGCCACGATTGAGCGCCACGCCGAGCCTTCGGTCTACCTTGAGGCAATCGAAAAGGTCGCCAAGGAGATCAGCAGCGAGCCCCACCTGCTGCGTGGCGGGCAACGCACGGCAGCGGGTTCAGATGGAGCCGAGAGCGGCAGCACGTTGGATACCAACAGGCTGATGGAGATCGAACGTCTTGGCGGCGGCATGAAACTGCTCTCCGATCTTATCGACAGTTTCAACCGCGACAATCGTCGTATCCTGACGGCAATGAAGCGAGCCGCAGAAAAGGGCCAAGCCGGCCAGTTTCGAGATCTTGGCCATGCTTTGAAAGATGGCGCGGGAGGTCTCGGCACGATCAAGCTGTTCACTCTCGCAACCGCTGCGACGCGCATCGGCGATGCGGATTTTCCAGAGACCGCACAAGCACTGTTGCAGGAGATCACCGAATGCTGCCGCCTCTCCAATAATGCGCTTCATGCGTACCTGATTGGACAGGACGCTTCGGAAAATGACAGCCATTTCGACTAACCCTCCGCCTGTCAAGGCCCCTGGATGCTGAGACAGCGTCTTCACAAAGCAGGCATCTTTGCACAGGGTTCGGAAGAACTCACACTTTACGAGCGGCGACTGACACGATACTTCAGCCGCGAATACCGAGCACTGACGACGAATCCGGTTTTACTGACCGAAGCGCTGATTCAGACCGACCAGGGGCCGATGTGGGACCAGACCGGTCCCCTGATGGAGGAGCATTTCGATGCCCCCTTCGAGTTGTTTCGGGGATTCCTGGACAAGCGATATCTCGCCTACACCATGGCCTATTACGGTGAGCGGCCGGAGAGCATCCTCGGCTCACACGCCACTCTGGAGCAGGCGCAACGGGCGAAGCTGGAGTTAATCTGTATCCGTGCCGAAATCGGTGAAAATGAGAGGGTCCTAAATATCGGCTGTGGTTTCGGCCCACTCGAAACCCATCTGGCGGAGTGCCATCCCGGTTGCAACATCACCAGCATCACCCCCAGCCGGGTGCAGAGCGACTATATAAAACGTTGTCAAAACGATCCGTCACACCCGCTCTACGGTTGCAAACTCGATCTGATCACCGATGATTTCGGCAGTGTTGAGCCGGCGAGAATCGGCGTCGGAGAGTATGATCTGGTATTTGCCGTGGGCGCATTCGAGCATGTGCACAACCTCAAGCTTGCGTTCGAAAAGATCGCGCTGATGCTGAAGCCCGGTGGCCGGCTTTTTCTTCACCTAATCGTCTCAAACCCCTTGCTGCCCCACTACCATGACTCCGACAAGACGCTGATCGGACGATTTTTCCCGGGGGGCCATATCTGGCCGAAATCCATCATCGAATGCCAGACCGGGCATTTTCAATTGCAGCGGAGCTGGTATCTGAACGGCCTCAACTACTGGAGGACGCTGGACGCCTGGCATCTGCGCTATTGGCAGTCGATTGAACGGCTCCAGGGAAGTGTGCTCGATGAACGTCAGATTCGTCATTGGAACGACTACTTCGTGCTCAGTAAAGTGGTCCTGTTCGCCCCCTGCAACGGCGAAATCTATGGCAACGGCCAATTCCTTTTCACACGACCCACTTGAGAACCGGGTGCAAAGAGAGCTAGTAGGCAGCAACCGCCACAACCGCGTTCAGGCCCCCGAACGCAAACGAGTTGGAGAGTGCGCAGCGTAGTTTCATCTCGCGGGCATCGTTCGGCACATAGTCGAGATCGCATCCTTCTCCCGCAACGGTAAAATTCTGCGTCGCGGGAACGGTCTGGGTATAGACCGCGAGGATCGTCGCAACCAGTTCCAGCGCACCGGCGGCGCCCAGTGCGTGACCATGCATTGATTTGGTCGACGAGACGGCGACCCGCTCCGCCTGCGCGCCCAGCGCCTGCCGGATCGCCCGTGTCTCGGTGATATCGTTGAGTTCGGTGCCGGTCCCGTGAGCATTGATGTAGTCGATAGCATTGGCAGAACACGCGGCATTGTGCAGAGCACTCCGTATCGCCCGGGAAGCACCATCCACCGATGGCTCCGTGATATGGCCGGCGTCCGCCGACATGCCGCATCCCAGGAGCTCGGCGAATATCCGCGCGCCACGCCGGCGCGCATGCGATTCCGACTCGAGCACCAACGCACCCGCCCCCTCTCCCAGCACCAATCCTTTGCGATCGGCGCTGAAAGGGCGGCAGGTGTCCGGGCTCAACACGCGCAGCGCCTCCCAGGCTTTGAGCAACCCGAAGCTGAATGGCGCATCGGAGCCGACGGCGAGCGCGACCTCGGCCATCCCGCTACGCACCAGCATCAATGCCTGAGCCACCGCGTGGTTGCTCGAAGCACAGGCGCTGGTGACGGCGAACACCGGCCCGGTCACACCCAGATCCATGCTCAGTTGGCTCGCCAGGGCGCTGGGCATCCCTTTCGGGATGGTCAGCGGATGCAGACGCTTGCGACCGTCGAGGTAGAGTTGCCGGTAGGCCTGCTCGTCGGTCTCTTTTCCGCCGCAACCGGTGCCTGCGACCAGCGCCGCGGATTGCAGCTCAATGGCATCCAACCCGGCGTCGGTCACCGCTTCGCGAGCAACGACGAGGGCTAACTGCGAGTAACGGTCCAGTTGCGGGAGCCTGTCGGCGGAGAAGTGCAGTTGACTGTCGAAATTTTGAATCTGGGCGGCCGATACAATCTTCAACTGTCCGGGAAAATCACCTGTCAGAGGGCGGATACCGCTCTCTCCCGAGAGTAGCGAATCCCAGAATTCGTACCTGTTACCGCCCAGAGCAGAGAGTGCGCCAAGACCGGTTACGACCACTTTTTTGGTCATAAATCATGCCTTTGACTGGACCAATTGAGATATTCCGTCCAATATATCCTGAACTGTGGTCAAGTTTTCGAGCGCTTCGTTTGGGATCTCGATATCGAGAATCTCCTCGACCTCGTAGACGATGGTGATGGCGTCGAGCGACGAAACACCCAGCGATTCGAGGGAGGAGTTCCGGTCGATAACCGCTTCGCTGATCTGCTTCTGTTTGGCGATAGCCTTGACCACAACAGAGTAGATATTGGTATCCATGGAATTTAGAGACAGATTTCCTTTCTAGCGCAAGCTGGCGCTGTTGAGATGATGGTAAAAACCGGTCCAACAAGAGACGACAAGGGCAACGCACCAACTTCATCCGGACAGGGATCGGCGCTGCTTGGCGCCCTTTTTTCTCCCCTGCGCAATACCTTCAGGGAGAATCCGAACACCGAGGTTGAACAGGCTGTCGTCAGGGTGGTGATGATAGCACTCATCCTGCTATATCTCAGCCTGGTCGCGCACGATATCGAGAGCGAAGCCTGGCTGGTGGAGAGCGGTATTCTGCTCTTCACGGTGCACATGGGATTCGGTATCGCGGTACTACTCTCGTTCCTGGTCTGGCCGGGGCGTTCCACACACCGCATCACCCTCGGAATCATCGCCGATATCGGTTCGTTCAGCGTCGCCATGATGACTACCGGAGAGATCGGTGCGCCCTGGTGGGCAGGCTGCCTCTGGATTACTTTCGGCAACGGCTTCCGTTATGGAGAGCGCTACCTCTATCTCTCGGCCGCGATGTCGGTAGCTGGGTTCAGCGGCGCATTGATGCTGAACGACTTCTGGAAAGCGAACACCTCCATCGGCATAGGGCTGCTGGTAGCGATGATCGTACTCCCCGGCTATATCGCGGTACTGATTCGCCGTCTGCAGGCGGAGCGTGAGCGCGCCGAGATCGCCAATCAAGCCAAGAGCGAGTTTCTGGCGCGGATGAGCCACGAAATACGTACCCCCCTGAACGGCATCATCGGCACCGGAGATCTGCTGCGTGCCTGCAAAATGGAGCCTGAAGCGAAAGAGTATGCCGAGATCATCCGCGCTTCGGGGCACACCCTGCTGAAGCTGGTTGAAGACATTCTCGACATCTCCAAGATCGAAGCTGGAAAACTGGAACTTGAAAAGACCAGTTTCGACCTGCATCGACTGATTGCCGCGACCCTGAGAATGCTCACCGTCAGCGCTGAAGCAAAGCAGTTGCAGCTGATCTCTCACATCGGTCTGGAGACGCCCTATCGACTGATCGGAGACCCTCACCACCTTCGCCAGGTACTGCTCAATCTGCTTGGCAACGCGATCAAGTTTACCGAAAGAGGCTCGGTCGAACTGCGTTGTCACCCGGTGCGCACCGATGGCGCGCATTCACTGATTCGCTTCGAGGTGATCGATACCGGAATCGGCATCGATGAGACCGCCCAGCGCCGGATCTTCGAAAACTTCGCCCAGGCCGACGAGAGCACCACCCGCAGGTTCGGCGGCACCGGACTCGGCACCTCGATCGCGCGCCAGCTGGTGGAGTTGATGGGGGGGCGCATCCGCTTGCAGAGTACGCCAGGTGTCGGTTCGACCTTCTGGTTCGATATCGAATTCGAGCACCAGCGGGAGTGGGTCAATGAAGAGGAGATCCGCCAGCTACACGAGTGTCATGTCATGCGCCTGTGCCGCCAACCGGGTAAGGAATCCGATATCACCCACACGCTCTCCGGCTGGGGGGTCCCGTACAAAGACGCCGCCAATACGCGCGAGGCGCTGCGGCTGCTCATTCATGGCAACAGCGAGGCCAGCCCGTTTGAGGTGATCATTCTGGACAACCTGGCCTGCGATCCCGAGACCAGCCGCTTCCTCGTCTCGCTCAGCAAGGAACTGGCATTCTCGAATATCACCATCCTGATCGTGCAGTCGGAGGAGACCCAGGTACTGCCGGAAGAGCTGGAGCAGTCCGGCAACACCATCTACTTCCTCCATCGCCCCTTGGACAAGGCACTGCTGTTCAACGCGCTGCACGCTTCACGCGTCAACCACCTGCGCGACGAAGGGGTGATCACGCTGTCTGACCACTTCACGCGCAACCGCAGCGCGCAGCGCCCTTTGAAGATTCTGGTGGCCGAAGACAACAGCATTAATCGCATAGTAACCGGGCGAATCCTCGAGCGTGCGGGCCATCAGCATCACCTGGTGGAGAACGGCGAGCAGGTACTTGAAGCGCTGGAGAGAGAGCATTACGACCTGGTAATCGTCGATATGCAGATGCCGGAAATGGGCGGGATAGATACCTACCGCATGTACAGATTTGCCAACGCCAGCGACGACAACCCGATACCGTTTATCATGCTGACCGCCAACGCCACCGTGAACGCCCGCAGGGAGTGCGAGGAAGCCGGTATCAAATACTTTCTCACCAAGCCGGTCTCTTCCGGCAAACTGCTCTCCGCGGTTGCCAATGCGAGCGGACAGAGCATCGCCATGCAGAGTGAGTTTGGGGGGGATCGATCGCCAAACGGACGCCAGCAGAGAGACTCAGGCAAACATGAACCGGTGATATTGGACCCGGAGACGTTGAGCGAGATTCGGGCACTCTCCGGAGACGGAGACTTGCTGCGACGTCTGTTCGACAACATGGTTCGGGACAGCCGCCAGATCCTGCACGATATGCAGGCGGCAGCAAAGAGTAAGGACCAGAAACGATACCGCGCGCTCGCCCACGCATTGAAAGGCTCGAGTCTGAACCTGGGTCTGGAGGAGCTGGCGGCACTGGCGGCGGCGGCAGAACAATCCACGGAACGCGACCTGGCCGGCACAGGTGCGCAGCAACAGATCGAGGCGCTCCAGGCGGGCGTCGACAGAGCCATAGAAGCGCTTTCCGGCGCGCTGGAGTTTGCCAGGCCCGCAGTGCACTAAGTGGAATGCCGGATACCCGGCGCGCTATTCCAGTTCACTCCCTCCGCAGATCAGACCACGACCGAGCGCAGATGCGTAGTATCGACCCAGCGGCGCCGCTGTGCAGCCACCAGATACTCCATCAGCCGCAGATTCTTGGGCGACAGCTCAAGCGCGGTATCGACCCAGAGATCGACCACATCGATCAACTCTTCGTATTTCAGCGGGTTGTACTGCTCCACCACCTTGTCCAACGCGTAGAGCCCGGAGCTGCGTGTCTTCTGACGCTGAATGTAATCGTAGACCGCCTCCTCACCCTCGCCCTCCTCGACCAGGAGATCGACAACACCCATGTCGTAGAGCTCCTCCGCTGTGTGCACCTTGCCGCTGCTGATCAACCGTTTGGCCAGACCGGGGTTGAGTCTGCGTGCCAGAAAACTGAAAGCCCCCATGCCGGGAAACAGTCCGAAGACGGTCTCGGGGAATCCGAACCGCGACTGTTTCTCGGCAATCAGCAGATTGGCCGAAAGCGCCGCTTCGAAGCCCCCGCCAAGCGCCTCGCCCTGAACCAGCGAGATGGTGGTAAATGGCAGGCCGTAGCTGGTCGCGGAGCGGTAGAGCACCTCCACGCAAGCGGTTGCATAGACCTTCAGCTGGTCGCGGTCACCACGCCTGATCAATTCCACGAAATGGGCCAGATCGCCGCCAAGACTGAAGACCCCTTTCATGGCTGAACCCAGCACCTGATACTTCAGCCGCCCGCTGTTACCCGCGTGGTATTCGCGGGTCGCCTGTTCGACGATCAGCTGCTGCGCTGCCGCGACGTCACGCAGCAGAGACTGACTCATGCAGGGTCTCTCGGCATACCTGAAGCGTGCCCACACCACCTGATGCTGCGGTTCGAATACCAGATCCAGATTCTCAAATTGGTTGCTTCTGTTTTCTGCTGCTTGAACGCTCATTGCATTAATCTCCAATTTGCAGCGGCACCCCTGGAGACACCGTGCACTCTCTATTTTTGGAGCAGCTGCGATAGCCGGCTCCACCCTTTGCCGTACAACTAGAAGAGACCAGGCAATCCATTGCGTTCCAGCTCCCCGCGTTGCGGGGTACTGAACACCGTTTCACCTTTTTTTATAATGTTTATCGTTGTTTATTGTTATTACTTAGCTACAGCCGGCCAATTCTGTGATTCAGTCGTAACCTCCGGTTGCTCAGTCGCTATACGACTCCCGCAATTCGCGATCCGCGCCTTGCTTAACCGATCAACCGGACTGGCATCACACCCATTCCGGATAAGCATCGGGAGCCCCCGGAGCATCCCGTATGCAACCACACCACGCTTACCGCTTTTGCCCGGGCCGTACGCCTTTGATCGCTACCGCCTGCGAGGGATCCTCGGGCCAGTAGTGTTTTGGATAACGACCCTGCAACTCTTTGCGCACTTCACTGTAGGTCCGTTGCCAGAATCCCGCGAGATCCTGGGTAATCTGCACCGGCCTCTGTGCGGGTGAAAGCAGATGCAGCATCACCGGCACTTCGCCGTCACACACACTAGGCGTCTGCTGCAGGCCGAACATCTCCTGCAGCCGCACTCTCAATACCGGCGCGTATGCCTCGGTATACTCTAGCCGCTTGCGTGATCCGCTGGGTACCTCGATGTGCGTCGGCGCAAGTGCATCCAGACGCTCGAGGCCCGGCCAACCGACCATGCCCGCGATAATAGTCGCGACATCGAGCCGATGCAGATGCTTCCGGCGAGTCATTCCGCCCAGCCAGGGCTGCAGCCAGCTTTCGATACCTCGCAACAATGCTTCATTAGAGAGATCAGGCCACCCTCCCTCCGGTCGCCACCGGCGAAGCGCCTCGACTCTCCGTTGCAGATCCCTTGCTTCACGACTCCAAGGCAGTGAATCCAAACCCATCCTCCGTACCCCTTCGAGCATTGCACTCGAAACGGATTCGGCATCAGGTTCATCGAGCGGTTGCGTATCGAGCGCCACCGCCCCCAGCATCTCACGCCGCTCCGCAAGCACGGATTGCGAACTTATATCCCATTTTACGTCAGAAACGCATTTAATTCTTGTTTGATGTATCGCCCGGATGCGCCGCAAACAGATCGATGCGGCCAAATAGGCACGCCCCTCTCTCGCGCCTGCGTCCAGCGCAGCGATGACCAGATAGTCGCCACCCGCCAGCGGATCTTCCTGCGCCAGCCTGACTGCCCGCCCCGATGTCAGCAGATAACCGGTGTGCCCCCCTTCCCGGCGCCGCGCGATTCTGTCCGGGTAAGCAAAGGAGAGCAGTTCGCCAGGGCTGAGTGATGTCTCGGGATCACCGTCAATGCCCTTGATCGACTCGCGCAGCTGGCGACTGCTGGCGACCACACGGCGACAGGCAGAAGTATTCATCACTCCCTCTTCGATCGCTTTGGCACCACGATCGCGCCAACGATCCAGAAAGCGCAGGCGCGTTTCGATATCGGTTGTCCACTCTCCTCGATCGCGCCGCAGGATATCCCGTTCGGAGATGATCGCGGCGAGGTCCGCCGCCAGCGCGCCTGCGCCCCGCTCTCCGGCCTTGAGTAACATGTGCGCCAGACGCGGATGGAGCGAAAGCCCCGCCATCGCCCGTCCATGCGCGGTGATGACTCCCCGCTGATCGAGCGCCTGCAGTTCGATCAGAAGCTCGCGCGCCTGCGCGAGCGCACCCTGCGGTGGTGGATCCAGCCAGCTCAACGCAGAGACCTCGTCGACCCCCCATAACGCCAGTTGCAAAGCCAGCGGCGCCAGGTCGGCGTCGACGATCTCAGCCCGCGTTTGCGCGGGGAACGCGGTGGCGGCAGCCTGCGTCCACAGGCGGTAACAGCACCCGGGACCAAGTCGGCCGGCGCGGCCGCTGCGCTGGTCGGCGGAAGCCTGGGAGACCCGTACTGTACGCAACAGGGTCAGACCGCTGTTGGGATCGAATTGCGGTCGTCGCGACCAGCCGCTGTCGACAACCGTGCCTATCCCCTCCAGTGTCAGGCTGCTCTCGGCGATCGAAGTCGAGAGTACGATCCGCCGGCGCCCCAGTGCATCCGGAGAGAGCGCACGCATCTGATCCTCTTGGGTGAGATCGCCGTAAAGCGGACAGATCACGAACTGCTCGGGAAGCTGCTGCTGCAGTGCTCTGGCGACCGCACCGATCTCGCCGCTTCCGGGAAGAAAGACCAGAATATCGTCACCGCGCTCGCGCAGTGCGCGCAGCACGCCGGCAATCGCGGTCGGTACCGGCCCGGTGCTGGATTCACGCGCCAGATAGCGCTGTTCGACCGGATAACCGAAGCCCTCGCTGCGCACGATAGCCGCGTCCGGTATCAGTGCACGCAGCGAATCCAGGTCCAGTGTCGCCGACATAAGCAACAGGCGCAGATCGTCGCGCAGGCCGCGCTGCGCATCGAGCGCCAGCGCCAGTCCCAGATCCGCATCGAGGCTGCGTTCGTGAAACTCATCGAAAATGACAAGACCGACGCCGTTCAGCTCCGGATCGTGCTGCAGCTGACGGATGAACAGCCCTTCGGTAACCGCCTCGATCCGCGTCTGTCGGGAGATCCGGCTCTCCAGGCGCACCCGGTAGCCGGCGCGCTCACCCACCTTTTCGTTGAGCAACCAGGCGATACGCGTCGCGGCTGCCTTGGCCGCCAGCCTTCGCGGCTCGAGCAGCAGGATTTTGTTGCCGTTCAGCCAGGATTCCGCCAGCAGTTGCGGAGGAATGAGTGTGGTCTTGCCAGACCCGGGCGGTGCGCTGAGCAGCGTCACCGAAGCTGCCGCCAACGAGCTTTTCAGCTGCGGCAGGACCGCCCGAATGGGTAGCGAATCCTGTGCTTTCAGGCGGGCACCCCGGCCGATTTGGCAGCCAGCGCGCCATGACGTCCGATCAATGCGGTGACGGCTGCGAGCTGCGACTTGCTGACGTCTACGATCAGCAACAACTTGCCTTGTTCTATATCGCGGTGAAAACGGTCGAGCTTGTGGTTGTGCGCATGCACCTTCATCAGCGCGCTTACCGGTGCGCCGAAACAGGCACCCGCCGCTGCGCTTGCAGCGACTGCATCCGCGCCGACCAGCAGTCCCGCCGGCGGCAACGCCGCTGCCAGCAGGCCAGCCAGAAGGCCGGCGCCGGCTCCGAGCAGCGCACCGATGCTGATACCGCGGGCGAGTTGACTCTTCTGCCAGGCGTTGGCTTCGGGCAAACCTTCGAGCTGATGGCGCAGACCGGCAACCACATGCAGATGACGCTCCGGAACGCCCTCCTGCTGCAACGACCGGATTAGACTCTGGCAGCTGGCCAAATCGGCCAGCAAGGTATAGATTCTGCGCATACCACCTCCTCCCGTTCTCCTGCTCCGGACCCTCTTCCGCGCTGTGGTTCCGGTGGACCGCGCGACGGGCGGACGCGGTCTGTTGTTCAGAACTCCAAGCGACCGCTGGCGACAATCAAACCACGATTACGACGTATATGGCCAGGAAAAAACAGCAGGTAAGCCAGGCGGTCAGGGTGTTGCGCGAGGCCGGTGTCGAGTTCACCGACCACCACTACCGCTATCAGGAGGGGGGTGGCACCGCACTCTCCGCAAGCGAGCTGGGAGTGGACGAGCACCTCGTAATCAAGACGCTGATCATGCAGGATGAGAATGCTCAGCCGCTCATCGTGCTGATGCATGGCGACCGCGAAGTATCGACCAAGGCGCTGGCCAGAACGCTGGGTGTGAAATCGATCCAGCCCTGCGCACCGGCGCGCGCCAATGTCCACAGCGGCTACCAGGTGGGCGGCACCTCACCCTTCGGCACGCGCAGGGAGATGCCGGTCTACTGCCAGCGCTCGATCCTCGAACTGGCGGCGATATACATAAACGGCGGTGCGCGGGGTTACCTGCTGTCGCTCGATCCGAAAGAGCTGCAGCGGGTGCTGCAACCGACCCTGGTCGACGTGGCGCGATAGCTGCCCGTCACCCCTTACGCCGCCCTGCCCAGAGTACCGCCCCCAGCGCGCCGAAGAACGCGGCGATGATCGCATTCTCCTGTCGAAACCCCAGCGCCAACGCGCCATAGCCGACCACGCCAGCGCCAATGGCGCTGAAGGCCAGACTGCGCATGAAGCGACAGACCGAGCAGGAGCGATAGGGGTCGCTCATCCGGCCGCTTCCGAGGTCGACAACTCGGTCTGCTCGCGCTCGCACACCAGCATCCGCTCGAAATTCTGCTGCTGCGGAAACTCCTGTGCCACGACCCAGATCTGGGTGATCACGTCACTCAACTCCGGTAGCACGCGAATGGAGCTTTCGGTGCGCAGGCGGTCGAAAAAGGCGAAAGGCTCGTCCAGGAAGAGGAACTGGCGGCCGCGGACCGACTTGTTGGCCAGCTCCTCGGAGAGCGCCAGCCGCAGGGCCAGCATTATCTGCCGCTGGGTGCCGCTGGAGATCTCCTCCAGATTCATGAAATCGCGCTTCTCCGTGGAAAAGGCGCGCACCGTAAGGTCGTCATCGATCTGCAGGTGCTCGTAACGCCCCTCGGTGAACAGCGGCAGGGTGCGACCGACCAGATCGCGAAGATCGCGATTAAAGCGCTGCGACAGATGCCGTGCCGCGCCCGTCAGCAGCTCTCGACCCAACTCACGCAGTTCGATCCGGCGCTGATAGTCGCGCTGGTTCGTAGCCATGTCGGCGTCGATACGGTCGAGTTCCTCCGCTTTCTGCAGCCGTACCCGTTCGTCGCGAATCTGCTGCTCCAGTTCGCCGTGACGACCTTGCAGTTGCTGCGACTGCTGGTGCAGACGGGCGAGCAGCCCGCCAACCGAGCTGCGCACCTCGTCCGGCTCCGCCGCGTAACCCTTCACCCGCGGCAACAACTCCCGCAGTGTGTCGTCGAAAGCGAAACGTGACGGCGCCTGCTCGCTCTCGACCATCTCCTCGACAGCATCCACCTGCGCTCCCTCGTCAACATCCTCTTGCGCCTGCACCTCCGCCGTGCCGCCGAGACCGGCGACGCCCTCCATTCTCTGCACCAGCGCCGCGGCCACGCCCCGCAGTCTCTCAGCTCTGCTGCGCACCGCGGCAACCCTGATCCAGGCGAGCAGGAACAGCAGCGCTGCCGCCGCACCTGCCCATAGCAGCCAGGGGAGCCGTTGCAGGCTCCACGCGGGCATCCAGGCGTGCAGCATCCGTTGCAGCGACAGGCTCTGAGGAGCGTCCGGCTGATAGTGAATCAGCGCCCAGGTCGCAACCAGAACCAGCGCCAGCAACAGGAGTATGAAGCGCAGCAGTTTGGCTCTGGTAAGCGCGCCGCTCGCGCTGCGAAATTCCGGGAAACCCGCCTGATACGCCTGACTGGTCTGCTCCAGCTCGCCTCGCTCCAGCTCCAGTGCTTCCAGTTCGACCGTCGCCGCGCCACTTTCAGCCTGCAGCTCGGGCAGCGCCAGCGGGTCGATCGCCAGCGCCGACAGCTCTGACGACAGGCGCTGTTGCTGTCGCTCCATCTCCCCGGCCCTCTGGCCGAACTCCGCGATCTCCGCGCGGTACTGATCGGTCACGAGTTCCAGCTTGGTGATCCCAGCCATCGCCTTGACCGCGTGGCTGTGCGGGTGCGGCGTGGTGATCTCCCGCTGCGCAAGATAGAAGGACTCGATGAATTCGTCATAGCCGAAGCCGAGCAGCTCCGCCATCTCGCTGGCGACCGCTTCGCGACCGCGGGCAAGCGGCTGTTCCTCACCAACGCGATTGAGTCGCGCTCCCTGGTTACCGTCGCGATCGAGAAAACGCGCCACCTCGAAGTGGCCGCTGTCATCGATACGGAAACAGAGCCTGACCGAACAGTGCGTTTCGCCCCACCTGATCAGCTTCTCCAGCTGCGTCTGGTCGAGCGAATAGGTGCGCCCGAAGAGCGCAAAGCAGATCATCTCGCCAAGCGAACTCTTGCCCGCTTCGTTGGCGCCGGCGATCGCAATCACCCCCCGCTGGGGGAGCTCGGGCAGATCCAGCGTGGCGTATTTGAGAAAATTGGTTGCATGCAGGTCGGTGATGATCATCCCTCCCCCTCCATCTCCAGCAGCGACAGCCTGCTCACGACCATCTCCATCGCTTCGCGATAGTCCGCCTCGGCAAAAGATTCGCCGGCATTGCGGCGACGCTCGAACTCGGCTTCGCAGAACCTGGCGAACGCCAGTGCGGAGCCCTGCAGCTGTTCGGCTGACTTGGGATCGCTTGGGGATTCTGACATCGGTAACTCCTTGGATGAACTTCCGCAGACTCAAGAAAACGGCATGGCGCCCAACGGGTCGATATTATCCACTCGGGCGCGCAAACGGAATCTCTCAGGAGAGTACACGGAAGCGGGCCAACTGATCCGGCACATCGATTTCGCGGACCGCCAGTTGCAGCCGGGCGTTGGGTTCCGCCGGGCCGCTGTAGCGCATACGCACCTCCATCGCCAGATCGGGAATGATCAACGTCACGCGCTGCTCCTGTCGCTCCACCACTATACCTTCGCCGCGCCACTGCGGCCGGCTCTGCAGATAGAGCAGCTTCCAGTGCAGATTGGAGTGACGTTCGGCTCGCCTGACGCTGCCCGCGGCAGGCGCGCTGAGATCGATACGCTCGCTCACGGCCGCAGATGAAAGCAGCTCCTGCCCCCGTAGATGGCGGCGCAGCTGCTGATGCACCACCAGATCGAGATAGCGCCGCAACGGACTGGTAACCCGGGTGTAGCGTGCCAGCCCGAGGCCGGCATGCGGCTCCTCCAGCGTCCGCGCCAGCGAGGGTTTCATCAGCCGCCTGAAAGCGTAACGCGCTGCCATATCCTCGCCGGGTGCAGTCGCATCGGCAGGGGGCTGTGAGGCAAAGGGGATGGGAATGTCGTTGGCCAGCGCATAGCCGGCAACCACCTCGCCGGTCATCAGCATCAACTCGGTCACCAGCGCACGACTCTGCAGGTTCTCCAGAGGCCGGATCGCAATTTCGCCGTCGGCACTCACTTTGATGCTGGCCTCGGGCAGGTCGAGATTGATCGCACCCTGCGCCCTGCGCCGCGCCTGGTAGCGCTCGGCGAGCCGTTTCAGCGTCGCCAACGGCTCGCGCCCGATCGCTTCGTTGGCTTCCCTGTAGGTGCTGCGTCGGACCGAGATCCAGCTGGGTATTACCTGCAGATCGACCGGCTCAGCCCGCTCCGAGAGACGGAAGCCGAACGACAGCGCCGGCGAGCGCTGCGTCAGACCAAGCGCGAGCGCTGGCGTCAACGCCGCCGGCAACATATGTACGATGCGCTCTGGCAGGTAAAGATTCGCGGCCCGGGCGCGTGCCTCGATATCGATCGCGGAGTCGGGCGGGACCAGCGCCGCTACATCGGCAACGTGTACCCATATCCGGTCGCCATCCAGGCTGATGGCATCGTCGGGGTCCATACTGCCGGCATCGTCGATGGCGAAACTCTGCAGGTGCGTGAGATCGGTGCGCGCTTCGTCGGCAAGTTGCGGCAGCGCGGCGTCCGGGTCCGCCAGCGGCAACGCCAGACGCCCGGGCCAGGGGTTTACGGTCGTGGGCCAGTAGCCGACCTCGACCAGCGTGCGGTGCGCATTCACCTCCGTCTCGGCATGGCCCAGTGTCGCCAGGATCCGGCTTCTGGTGCTCTGTCCCAGTGCCAACTGTTCCACCTCGCGCAGACGGAGGTGATCCACCGCTTCCAGCTGGCCCTGCTGCAGGCGCTGATAGAACTCCCGCTCCTCCCGCTCCGCCCTCTCCTTCGCTTCTCTGGCCGCGATATCGGCTTCGATCTGCGTCCTGCTGCGGGCGCTTATCCGCTCGCTGTCACCCTCGAAATAGAGCCCTTCCGCCACCCGCTGCCAGCTGGCCCAGGCGGTTGTCGGTGTGAACTCGCCGTAAATCAACCCTGCCAGCTCCTCCAGATCGCACCGCTCCTCTGCCAACAGCTCCCAGGCCTCCTCCAGTTCGCCCCCCGCTGGCTCGGCCGGCGGCAGCGTCGTCACGGGCCCGGGATGCAGCAGCGCGATGTCCTTGAAGCGCACCCGTTTACGTTTGCCGCCCTCGAGCTCTATCTCGACCTTGTCGGCAATGCCGACCACCTTGGCCGGCGACTGTTTGTAGAGCACCAGTGAGGCGGACGCGATTGAGTGGACGGACATGCGATTACCGATGGAACGTTTTGCGACGACAATGAACGGGTTGGCAGTGAAGAGGGAAAGATTATAGCGACTTATTCAGCCTGACACCTGCAGATATTTCTCTTATCATGTCGCCCAATATGGAATCACAGCGGCATTCAGAGAGTCCCAATGAACAGTGACTGGCAAGATTTTCTCAACTCCCAGGCAGCCCGCATAGATGTTGACGAGAGGGTTCAGTTCCCTCCTGTCGAAACCGAAGGTGACTGCCAGTTGGTCGACCTCTCGCACCTCGGCCTGATCTCGGTGACCGGTGGCGACAGTGAGCTCTTTCTCCAGGGCCAGACCACCAACGACGTGCGCAACATCGGACCGGAGCATTTCCAGATCAGCGCGCTGTGCACGCCCAAGGGGCGCATGCAGGCGAGTTTCATCGCCTTCCACCAGCAGGACGGCTATCTGTTGCAGATGCCGCGCGCCACCCAACAGACGTTGCTCAAGCGGCTGCCGATGTTCGTATTGATGTCCGATGTGGTGATCGCCGACGCCAGCGATCGTTGGGCGCGCTTCGGCGTGCTCGGCAGAAGCGCCGAAGCGCTGCTCGGTGAGCTGTTCGGGCGACTGCCCGAGCGGCCCTGGAAAGCGGTCGTGGAGGGCAGGGTCACGCTGCTGCGCCACGCCGGAGAGCGGCCGCGCTTCGAACTGATCGGCCCACCGCAGGCGATGATCGAGCTGTGGCAGCGGCTGGCACGCTCGGCCACGCCAGTGAATAGCGAGCGCTGGGCGCTGGAACGTATCCGCGCCGGCATTCCCACGATTCACGGCGCCACCAGCGAAGCCTTTCTGCCGCAGATGGCCAACATGCAGCTGATCGACGGAGTCAGCTTCACCAAAGGCTGTTACACCGGCCAGGAGGTGGTTGCCAGGACCAAATATCTCGGCAAGGTGAAGCGGCGCATGTATCTGGCGACGGTCGACAGCGATACGCCGCCACAACCCGGCGACGAGCTGTTCGCGGAGCGCAGCGACAGTGACCGCGCCAGCGGCAGAGTCGTCGACGCGGCGCCCTCGCCCAACGGCGGCTACGAGCTGCTCGCCGTGGTTGAGATCGAGCGCCAGGAGCAGGAGCAGATCCATCTCGGCAGCACCACCGGGGCGACGCTCAGTTTCAACCCATTGCCCTACCCCTTCGAACAGGAGCAGAACCCGAACCCATGATCAACGAAGCCGAATTCGCTTCACAGTTGCGCAGCGCCATCGAGCAGAACAAAATCACGCTGCCAACGTTGCCGGAAGTGGCCCTGAAGATTCGCGATGCCGTCGAGCAGGACAACTCGACCGCGCAGCAGATCGCCGAGATGGTGGCAACCGACGCCGCGCTCTCGGCGCGGCTGCTGCAGGTTGCCAACAGTCCGCTCTACCGCGGTCGCATCCCGATCGAAAACATCCAGATGGCGGTTACCCGCCTGGGACAGAAGCTGGTCCGCAGCCTGGTGGTGAGCCTGGCAATGAAACAGATCTTCCAGGCGACCTCGGATACCCTGGACAGCCGGCTACGCGGACTCTGGGAGGATAGCGTTCAGGTGGCCGCCATCTGCCGCGCGCTGGCGCGCAGCGTCGGCCTGGACCGGGATCAGGCGATGCTGGCCGGGCTGATCCACAACATCGGCGGTCTCCCGATCCTCACCATGGCGGACAACTATCCGGATCTGATGGGCGATCCTGTGACGCTGGACAGGTTCGTCACCAACCTCAGCCCGGAGATCGGCAAGCTGATTCTCGAGACCTGGGGCTTCTCCGAGGCGCTGATCAAAGTACCCGAGAACTACAACGACCGGAACTACGACGGCGGACCCCGCGCAGACTATGTCGACATCGTCCAGGTGGCGCGCATGCAGACTGTAAAGGGGATGGATCCGGCGTGGATGCTGGCGCCCGCTTTCTCAAAAATGGGTCTGGAGCCAGAGGTCGAGGTGATCGAAATCGAAGGGGTCGCCGAGGATATAGACAACGTCAAACAGATTTTTCTCTAGCGGCCCAGCCGGACGAGGGATGCAGCGGCATACCCCACGCCGGCAGCCAATCCCAGGAGCAGTTGATGAGCAGAAAAAGAGAGATCGAATCACTGAAAAGCAAGCTCGCCAGGCTGGAAGCCGAACAGGCGCGCGAAGAGCAGTCGCGGGAAGCGCTGGAGTCGGCGCACGCTGAGCTGCTCGGCCGGCTGCAGGAGGCGGATCTGGATATGGAGATGTTCGTACGCCACTACCGCAAGGAGCTGGGGCGGATACTGACCAGAATCGACCGTCGGAGCACCAAGTCCAGAACCCTTGCCCCAGCACCGAAAGCGACGCGCAAAAAGGTGGTCCGAAAGCGGCGTAAAGCGGCAAAACCTGCTGTCCCGACCGTCCGGATTCCGGCTGGCAGCTATCACAATATCCCGCCGGACGAAGCGCAGATCTATACCGTGAACGAACGCGGTGCGAGGCCGAAGGCGCTCAAAGCGCACGCCCAGGCGCTTGGGCTGGAGAGCTTCCTGCAGCAGTGCCGAATCGACGATTGAGCCGCGCCGACGGTGCCTGCGTCACTCCGGGCGCATGTGCGGGAAGAGCAGCACGTCCCTGATCGAGGCAGAGTCGGTAAACAGCATCACCAGCCTGTCCACTCCGATTCCCTCGCCGGCGGTCGGCGGCATGCCATGCTCGAGCGCGCGGATATAGTCGGCGTCGAAGTGCATCGCCTCCTCGTCGCCCGCCTCTTTTTCGGCCACCTGTTGCCGGAACCGCTCGGCCTGGTCCTCGGCGTCGTTGAGCTCGGAGAAGCCGTTGGCGATCTCGCGACCGCCGACGAAAAACTCGAAGCGGTCGGTGACGAACGGATCCCGGTCGTTGCGCCTCGCCAGCGGTGAGACCTCGGTCGGATAGGCGGTGATGAAAGTGGGTTCCAGCAGCCGGTGCTCGACCGTCTTTTCGAATATCTCGATCTGTACCTTGCCAAGCCCGTAACCCGGCTTGAGTGGAATCCCGAGGCGTTCGGCGTGCGCGCGCGCCAACGCCGGATCATCCAGATCATCGGCCTGAATCGCCTCATTGAAGTGCACAATCGACTCTTTCACGCTCATCCGCTGAAAGGGTTTGCCGAAGTCGAATGTCTCGCCCTGGTAGCCGATCAGCGTCGTGCCCAGCACCTCCTTCGCCATCGTCCGCAGCATCTCTTCGGTGAGGTCCATGAGGTCGTGGAAATCGGCGTAGGCCTGATAGAACTCGACCATCGTGAACTCCGGATTGTGGCGCGTCGAGAGCCCCTCATTGCGAAAATTCCGATTGATTTCGTAGACCCGTTCGAAGCCGCCGACGACCAGTCGCTTGAGGTAGAGTTCGGGCGCAATACGCAGGAACAGCTGCATATCCAGCGCATTGTGATGGGTCATGAACGGCCGCGCGGTGGCACCGCCGGGGATCGCCTGCATCATCGGGGTTTCGACTTCGAGAAAGTCCTGGCTGTTGAGGAAATTCCGCATCGACTGGATGATCCGGGTCCGCACGCGGAAGGTCTCGCGTGAGGCTTCGTTCATGATCAGATCGAGATAGCGTTGACGGTAACGCTGCTCCTGATCGGTGAGTCCGTGAAACTTCTCCGGTAACGGACGCAGGGATTTGGTCAACAGCTGGAAGGCGTCGCAGCGTACGCTCAGCTCCCCGGTCTTGGTCTTGAACAGCACACCCTCGACGCCGACGATATCGCCCAAATCCAGCTCTTTCTTGAACTGCTGGTTATAGTAGCCCTCGGGCAGCGAATCGCGCTGCACGAACACCTGGATTTTGCCCGACATATCCTGCACATGGGCGAAGCTGGCCTTTCCCATGATGCGCCGGCTCATCATACGGCCGGCGATGCGCACGCGTATGCCGAGCGCTTCCAGTTCATCGGCGTCCCGCCCGCCATATTCGGCGTGCAGTTCACCAGCCACCACATTGCGCCTGAAATCGTTGGGAAAGGCGACCCCGCGCTCACGAATAGCGGCGAGCTTCTCGCGCCGTTGGGCAATCAGTCTGTTTTCGTCTTCGTTCATTATGCTCATACCGGGGCCGGCCCGACAGTCGGCCAGCCTGTTCTATCCCCGCTGGTAAATCGATTGCGAGCGCGCCGACCTCCGCGCTCAGATGCGTTCGGCTCAGAGGCCGCTCTTGAGGCTTGCCTCGATGAACTGATCCAGTGCGCCATCCAGAACCGCCTGGGTATTGCCGGTCTCGACTCCGGTACGCAGGTCCTTGATGCGTGACTGGTCCAGTACGTAAGAGCGGATCTGGCTGCCCCAGCCGATATCGGCCTTGGACTCCTCCAGTGCCTGCTGGCTCTCGTTGCGCTTCTGCATCTCCAGTTCGTAAAGCTTGGCCTTGAGTTGCTTCCACGCCTGGTCGCGATTCTTGTGCTGGGAACGGTCGTTCTGGCACTGCACCACGATGCCACTCGGGATGTGGGTCAGGCGAATCGCCGAATCGGTCTTGTTGACGTGCTGACCGCCGGCACCGGAGGCACGGTAGGTGTCGGTGCGCACGTCCGCGGGATTGATTTCGATCTCCACCGAATCGTCGATCTCGGGCGACACGAACACCGAGCTGAACGAAGTGTGGCGGCGACCGCCGGAGTCAAACGGGGATTTGCGCACCAGCCGATGTACACCGGTTTCGGTACGCAGCCAGCCGAACGCATACTCGCCTTCGAAACGGATCGTGGCCGACTTGATCCCCGCCACCTCGCCCGGCGATACCTCCATCAGCTCCGTCTTGAACCCTTTCTGTTCGCCCCAGCGCAGATACATGCGCAACAGCATCTCCGCCCAGTCCTGCGCTTCGGTACCTCCGGATCCGGCCTGGATGTCCAGAAACGCATTGGTGGTATCCATCTCGCCGGAGAACATGCGTCTGAACTCGAGTTCGAAAACCCTCCTCTCCGACGCTTCGAGATCCTCCGCTACAGCCGCCACGGCCTCTTCGTCCTCCTCTTCGACCGCCAGCTCGAGCAGCGCGCGGGCATCGCTCAAGCCGCTCGTCAACGCCTCCAGCGTCACAACCACCGCCTCCAGCGCGGCGCGCTCCTTGCCGAGCTTCTGCGCATACTCCGGGTCGTTCCAGATCTCCGGGCTCTCCAGCTCCCTCAGAACCTCGGTCAGTCGCTCCTGTTTGCCGTCGAAGTCAAAGGTACCCCCTAAGGGAGTCGGCGCGCCCCTGAAGTTCTCCGATTTTCGTAACGATGGGATTGAGATCCTGCATGCTTTGCACCTCGTCAAACCAAGCCGTGAATATTACATCAGAACCCTTGGTGGCGAAAACTCGGTACGAGAGCCCGAACAGCGCTCCTCGGCGCTATGATCGGTCCGATTCTGTGGTATTTTCTGTATGGGTTTGCACTGTCGGCCCGGTTGTTAGTCTGAGCATGATCAAGTTATCAGGCTTGGCTCCGTTATATTATTGAAGCGACTGCGGCTGTCTGCCGGTACAACCTGGATCGTCGGCTATGAACTTGGATCTGAACAAATTTCGCACCCTGATTCCCATCAGTGCACTCTACGATGACAGCCTTCTGCATCTGGCGGCAAAATCCAAGGCGGAACGCCTCAGTCGCGGCGATGTGGTCTTCAACATCGGCGATGAAGATACCGATTCGATCTTTCTGCTGACCGGAACCGTTAGGGAGTCCGCCGGTGACGGGCGCTACTCGGATATCAGTTCCGGAAGCGAAGAGGCGCTCTACGCGCTGGGAAATTTCAAACCGCGACAATTCAAGGGAGAGGTCATCTCCGATACCGCCACCCTGGTCCGGGTCGATACGCAACTGATGGAGAAACTGCTCGCCTGGGGCCAGTTCGCTCCCGATTTCCCACCCAGTAAGCCGAAACGCCCCCAACGTGTGCCTTCGGCTGAAGATAGTGAGTGGATGATGTCGATGCTGCAGACCAGCGCCTTTCTGCGCCTGCCTGCAGCCAATATCCAGTCGCTCTTTGCGCGGCTGCAGGAGATAGATGTCAAAGCGGGCGAGCAGATCATCGAGTACGGTGCAACCGGCGACTACTTCTATATGATCAAGCAGGGGCGCTGCAAGGTGTACCGGCCGGTCGGCACCGGTCAGAACACGCTTGCGGAGTTGGGGCCGTGCGACAGTTTCGGCGAAGAGGCGCTGATTTCGGAAGCGCCACGCAACGCCACCGTCATCATGATCACCGACGGCAAACTGATGCGCCTGTCGAAAACCGACTTCGCCGAGCTGATGGAGGAGCCGCTGCTCAACTGGGTCGATGCCCAGCGGGCGGCAGACCTGGTCGACGAAGGGGCGATTCGGGTGGATACCCGTCTGGAGAGCGAGTTCCGCAATTCGGCCCTGCCCGGCGCCATCAACATTCCGCTGCACCAGCTGCGCCAGCAGGCGGCGACGATGGACCGCAACCAGAAGTTCGTACTCTATTGCGACACCGGGCAGCGCAGTTCAGCCGCGGCATTTCTGCTGGGACAGCTGGGATTCGATGCCTACGTGTTGAAAGGGGGCATCTCCGCCGGCGGCAGGAAGCGCTAGCGGGACGTTCTATCCACCGGACTGGTGCAGCGATTAGCGCTCCTCCAGTGCTTGCCGGCGCCACTTGAGCCGGAATCCGGGCGCGTCCTGCGCCGCGGCGAAAGGTTCGCAAACACACAGGTCGGCAACCGCGAGCAGTTCATCCTGCTGGAAAATCAACGGCACCCGAGGCCGCAGCCATGGCGGGATCGCATGCTGCTGATAGAGCTTTTTCAATTCGGTCGAGTGACCCCTGCCGGCGATTCTGATTCGATCGACGCCGCTATCGAAGCGGACTTCGAACCCTCCCCTCAGCCAGCGCTCGCGAGAGATTCCGCCTACGCCCGCAATCGCGACCAGTTCCCCGACAGGCAGCGGCAGCGCCACCCTTCCCTCCCAGCCGATTCGCGTGCCAACGGCAATGGGGTGCAGCGGTGCCATGATATGGAGCTGCCGACGGTAGCGTCGCACCTCCACGCCAGGCCAGTGGACCACGGGATTGCGATCGGAGGCAGCGCTCTCCATCTCATGCAGCAGACGCTCCAGATGTGCGCTTGCCGGCGTGGGGAAACCGGCTCCCTTCACCCATGAGCGAACCACCGAGCGTGCCCGGGGCGGCGCCAGCAACAGCACCCCTGGAAGATCCAGCGCACCGCTCTCCTTCGCCACGAGCCGGGAAAGATCCTGCTCTGCGATTGAGTCGATCAGCTGCTGGGAATCGGCGCAGTGGCGCGCACTGCGGGAGAGGGTCCGGGTCATGGCCGGCCAACGCGCACGCAGCAGCGGCATCACCTGTTGCCGCAGGTAGTTTCGGGCGAAGCGCGGGCTGCCATTGCTCGGATCCTCGACCCACGCAAGTCCATGCCGCAGCGCATAGTCGGTCAGCGCATCGGCGTCGACGTCGAGCAATGGCCTGGCGAGCATCCCCTTGCCGAAACTGGTAGACGCCGGCATGGCTGCAAGCCCCGCCGGGCCTGCGCCGCGCAGCAGCTGCAGCAGTACTGTCTCCGCCTGATCGTCCTGATGATGTGCCGTCAGAAGCGTCTCTCCCGCCTCTATCAACGGCAATAGTGCTCGATAACGCGCCGTGCGGGCCTCGGCTTCGAGGCTCTCGCCCGGTTTCGGCCGCAACGCCAAATTGACGAGTGCGCATTCGACACCGAGCTGCTCGCAGACGCGCCGGCAGTGCCGTTGCCAGCTGTCCGCCCCGGCCTGCAGGCCATGGTTGACGTGGATCGCGCTGACCCGCGAACGGAGGTCGCCGGCAGTGTGCGCAGACACCAGTAGATGTAGCAGTACGTGCGAGTCGCGACCGCCGCTGTAGGCAACCCGATAGTGGCTGGCCGGGGGCAAAAGTTCCAGGAACCGCAGCAATCTTTCCGCTGTCAGCCTCATCCCGGTCGTGAGCGCTGCTTCAGTCGGAAAACTCCCCGTAGGAAGCGAGTCGCTGGTAGCGGCTCTCCAGCAGTCTGTCCGCCGGAATGCCGTCAAGATACTCCAGTGCTTCGAGCAGACTGAGTTTGAGGTTGCGCGCCATGCTTTCCACGTCGCGATGCGCCCCACCCAACGGCTCGGGCACAATGGTATCAATCAGCCCCAGCTCCTTCAGCCGGTCAGAGGTGATTCCCATCGCTTCCGCCGCCAACGGTGCCTTGTCCGCACTTTTCCACAGAATCGAGGCGCACCCCTCGGGTGAAATCACCGAGTAGGTGCTGTACTGCAGCATCATGACCCGGTCGCCCACGCCGATCGCCAGCGCACCGCCCGAACCGCCCTCGCCCATGATGGTACAGACGATCGGCGTTTTCAGTCCCGCCATCACCAGCAGATTGCGCGCGATCGCCTCGCTCTGCCCACGCTCCTCGGCATCCACACCCGGATAGGCTCCCGGCGTGTCTATAAAGGTGAGCAGCGGCAGTTTGAAACGTTCCGCCAGCTGCATCAGCCGCAGCGCCTTGCGGTATCCCTCGGGTCGGGGCATGCCGAAATTACGGTGAATCTTGTCCGCCGTATCACGCCCTTTCTGGTGGCCGATCAGCATCACCGGACGCCCATCCAGTCGCGCCAACCCACCGACGATGGCGTGATCGTCCTTGAACGCCCGGTCGCCATGCAACTGCTGAAAGTCATCGAAGATATGCGCCACATAGTCGAGCATGTAGGGACGCTGCGGGTGGCGTGCGATCTGCGCCACCTGCCAGGGTTTCAGGCTGGAGAAGATCGACTCGGTGAGACTGCGGCTCTTCTCCTCAAGCCGGCTCACCTCGTCCTGGATGTTGATTTCGTTGTCGTTGCCGACCAGGCGAAGTTCTTCAATTTTCGCTTCAAGTTCGGCGATCGGCTGTTCAAATTCGAGGAAATTCAAGTCCATCGTGAAAATATACCGGTAACGTCTGGGTTACGCCAATCGGTGATCACTTGGATCGCCGGCCTGCTCTCTTCGTGCTCGAACGGCTGTTCCGAAGCGGCAAGCGGATGCGTTGATCCGCGCCTTAAACCCCGCTTGAACACGGGCTGCGCCACCCCGCGTCGTTCACCTCGAGGTCGCACCGCTCTTGGCACCGTATTTTACCTGGACTGCGCCACAAAGTGTGAGCCGATCCAATCGCCGCAACAATTCATCGGCCGGCCGCACCCGCCATTCGTCGCCCAACTCGATCAAGGCGCGCGCCTGGTCGTCGCAATAGTGGAGCCGCAGCTGGCAGTCGCCACCGCGATAGGCGCTCAGCAGCTGTTGCAGCGCCTGCAGGCAGTCGTCGTCCGATCCTCCCGCCGATGCCGAATCACTGCGATCGATGGCGAAGTGAATGGCGGTTGCGTTGAGCACGCGCGCCTGTTCGAACTCCATCACCTGATCGACGCGAATGGCGAGCCCGCCTCGGTACTCATCGTGATTCAGCATGCCGGTGACCAACAGTACACGGTCCTCCGTCAGTAGATCGGCGTAGGCCTCGCAGGCATCTGCGAACAGCGTCACCTCGATGCGCCCGGAACGATCGTCCAGCTGCAGGCTGGCCATGCGGCCGCGCTGCGTCTGCCGCTGGCTGACGGCAACCACCAAACCGGCCACCACCACCCGCTGTCCGCGCCGCCGATAGCCTCCGCTGCCTGGCCCGCTGCCGGAATCCAGCGACAGCGAGGCGATGGATGTCACACCAAGACCGGCAAACTCGGCGCGGTAACGGTCGATCGGATGGCCGGTGAGATAGAGCCCCAGCGTCTCCTTTTCGCCCTGCAGCCGCAGCTCCTCCGCCCACTCTTCGTCCGCCTCGGGCACCAGCTGCGCATCCAGCCGTTCGGGCTCCGGGTCGGTCATGCCGAACAGATCATTCTGTCCTGTCTCCTGCATCGCGTGCTGCTGTTCCGCCATGCGCAGCGCCAGCGGCAGCTGCGCCATCAGTGTGGCTCGGTTGGGACCGAGCTGATCGAGCGCGCCGGCGCGGATCAGCGACTCCAGCACCCGGCGGTTCGCCTTGCGTAGATCGATACGACGACAGAAATCGAACAGATCGGCGTAGGGCCCCTCCTGGTTGCGCGCCTCGATGATGCTCTCGATAGTCGACTCGCCGACCCCCTTGATCGCCCCCAGACCGTACACGACGGTATCCTCGCCGGCCACGGTAAACATGAACTCGGAGCGGTTGACATGCGGCGGATTGACCTTCAGCCCCATGCTGCGGCACTCATCGATCAACGTCACCACCTTGTCGGTGGAGTCCATATCGGCCGACAGCACCGCGGCCATGAAAGCGGCCTTGAAGTGGGCCTTCAACCACATGGTCTGGTAGGAGACCAGCGCGTACGCCGCTGAATGCGACTTGTTGAAGCCGTAGCCGGCGAACTTCTCCATCAGGTCGAAGATGTAGGTCGCGGTATCCGCCTCGACCCCGCGGGCGACCGCCCCCTGCATGAAAATGGCCCGCTGCTTGGCCATCTCCTCGGGTTTCTTCTTGCCCATCGCGCGGCGCAAAAGATCGGCGCCGCCGAGCGAGTAGCCGGCGAGTACCTGGGCGATCTGCATCACCTGCTCCTGGTAGAGAATGACGCCGTAGGTGGAGTTCAGGATCGGCTCGAGGTCCGGATGCGGATAGACCACCTCCTGGCGGCCATGCTTGCGGGCGATGAAATCGTCCACCATCCCCGACTGCAGCGGACCTGGGCGGAACAGCGCCACCAGCGCGGTGATGTCGTCGAAGCAGTCCGGCTGGAGTTTCTTGATCAGCTCCTTCATGCCACGCGACTCGAGTTGGAAAACCGCCGTTGTCTCACCCCCTTTGAGCAGCCTGAACGACGCTTCGTCATCCATCGCGATGGCGCCGATGTCGATCGGCGGCAATCCCTGTTTGTCGCGTTCCCGGTTGATGGTCTTCAGCGCCCAGTCGACGATGGTCAGCGTGCGCAGCCCGAGAAAGTCGAACTTGACCAGCCCCACCTGCTCGACATCGTCCTTGTCGAACTGGGTCACCAGATTGTCTCCGCCAGGCTCGCAGTAGAGCGGCGTGAAATCGGTCAGCACCGTCGGCGCGATCACCACACCGCCGGCGTGCTTGCCGGCGTTGCGTGCGATTCCCTCCAGCTTTTTCGCCATGTCGATCAGCTGGGTGACCTCCTCCTCGTCGCGATAGGCCTGTGCCAGCTCCTCGCTCTCGGTCAGCGCCTTGGCCAGCGTCATGCCGATCTCGAAGGGAACCATCTTGGCGATACGGTCGGTGAAACCGTAGGGATGACCGAGCACTCGGCCGACATCGCGCACCACCGCCTTGGCCGCCATCGAGCCGTAGGTGATGATCTGCGATACCGAATCACGGCCATAGCGATTGGCGACGTATTCGATCACCCGGTCGCGCTTGTCCATGCAGAAGTCGACGTCGAAATCGGGCATCGAGACACGCTCGGGATTGAGGAATCGCTCGAACAGAAGATCGTGCTCTATCGGATCCAGATCGGTGATCTTCAGCGCGTAGGCGACCAGCGATCCAGCCCCCGAACCGCGCCCCGGCCCGACCGGAATATCGTTGTCCTTGGCCCACTGGATGAAGTCGGCGACGATCAGAAAATAACCAGGGAAACCCATCTGGTTGATGACATCGAGCTCGAGTTGCAGCCGCTCCCGGTAAGCCGGTGAAAGCCGCGCCAGCTCCTCCGGATCTGAACCGAACAGCTGCTGCAGCCGCTGTTCCAGGCCGCGGTACGACTCCTGGCTGAAAAATGCCTCGATGGTCATCCCTTCCGGCAGCTCGAAGTCGGGCAGGAAATTCTCGCCAAGGGTGAGTTCCAGCGTACAGCGCCGCGCGATCTCGACGCTGTTCTCCAGCGCCTCCGGAATATCGCAGAAGAGCTCCGCCATCTCCTCTGGCGAACGCAGGTACTGCTGCTCGCTGTAACGGCGGCTGCGGCGGGGGTCATCCAATGTGCGGCCGTCATGGATGCAGACCCGCACTTCGTGTGCCTCGAAATCGCTGGCGTCGAGAAAGCGCACGTCGTTGGTCGCCACCACCGGTACCGCGTGGCTCGCGGCCAGCGCGACGCTGGCATGCAGGTACTGCTCCTCCCGCTCACGGCCGGTACGATGCAGCTCCAGATAGTAGCGATCGCCGAACAGATCGAGCCATCCCCGCAGCGCATCGCTCGCGCCCTGTGCATCCCCGTTCAGCAGCGCTCGACCCACGTCACCCCAGCGACCGCCGGAGAGCGCGATCAGTCCGGCGCAGCTCTGCCGGTCGAGCCAGTCGCGTTCCAGCAGCGGTTTCCCCAGATGCTGGCCTTCGCGATAGCTGCGTGACACCAGACGGGTCAGATTGCGGTAACCCGCCTCGTTCTGAACCAGCAGCAGCAAGCGGAACGGCGCATTGCTGTCAGCCTGATCGCGGATCCAGAGATCGGCTCCCAGCAGCGGTTTGACGCCGCTGGCACGGGCCGCCTTGTAGAATTTAACCAGTGCGAAGAGATTGCACTGATCGGTCAGCGCCACCGCCGGCATGCCGGCCTGCGCGACCCGTTGTACCAACGGTTTGATCCGCACCAGCCCGTCGACCAGCGAGTACTCGGAGTGGACGCAGAGATGGACGAAAGAGGGATCTGGCATGGGCAGATTTAACCACAGCCGCAGCCGCCGTGCAGTACTCCGCTAGCGCCCCGTCGGGGTCGTCAGCAGGCGCCTGACCGGGGCGAAAGAGCGGCGGTGAATCTCGCTGACGCCGAGGCTCTGCAGCGCCAACAGATGCGCTCTGGTGGGGTAGCCCTTGTGGTTCGCCAGCCCATAGCCGGGATAACGCCGGTCGAGCTCGACCATCTCGTCGTCCCTGACCACCTTGGCCAGGATCGAAGCGGCGCTGATCGCCGCCACCGAGCTGTCGCCGCCAATGATCGCCTCGGCAGCGCAAGCCAGCGGGGGACAGCGGTTGCCGTCGATCAGCGCCAGCTGCGGTGCCCGCGGCAGCGCCTCCACCGCCCGGCGCATCGCCAGCAAGCTGGCTTGCAGGATATTCAATCGATCGATCTCCTCGACCTCGGCGCGGCCGAGTGCCCAGGCCAGCGCCCGCTCGCGAATCTCGACGGCGAGCGCCTGTCGGCGCTTCCCGCTCAGCTTCTTGGAATCGGCGAGCCCCACTATCTCCCGATCCGGATCGAGAATCACCGCCGCTGCCACCACCGCGCCAGCCAAGGGACCCCGGCCGACCTCGTCCACGCCTGCCGTCAGTAGCGGGTAGCCGGTGCTCATTGCCGCTCCCGGTGTAGCTGCAGTACCGCGTCGGCCGCGCGGGCACTCGAATCGCACCGCAGCTGTTGATGGATCTGCGTGTACCTGGCCGCGATCCGCGCGCGCTTTTGCGGCTGCCGCAGCAGATCGAGCAGCGCCGCCGCGAGCGCTTGCGGTGTCGCCTGGTGCTGGATGAACTCGGGCGCGAGCGCCTCTCCTGCCAGCAGATTCGCCATCGCGATATGCGGTGTTTTGATCAGCTGCAAGCCGGTGACTATGTGGTAGGTCAAAGGGTTAACCTTGTAGGCGACCACCATCGGCCGTTTGAGCAGCAACGCCTCCAGCGTCGCAGTACCCGAAGCGGTCAAAACCGCTTCGGCGCTCAGCATGGCATCGCGCGACGCCTCTTCGAGCAGCATCAGCGGCAGACCCGGGCTGCGCGCTCGCCAGATCGTCTCGAACGCGGAACGGGTCCGCCGGTTCACCATCGGCACGACGAAGCGGAGTTCCGGAAGCTGCTGTTGCAACAGTTCCGCCGCGCGCAGAAAGGTTTCGGCCAGCAGCTCGACTTCGCTCATCCTGCTCCCGGGCAGCAGCGCGACGACCCGTGCCTCGGGTGGCAGACCGAGGCGGCAACGCGCGGCATCACTATCCGGCTGTAGCGGTATCTCATCCGCCAGCGGGTGTCCGACATAGGCGACAGGAACCCCGTGGTCACGCAGAAACGCCTCTTCGAAAGGGAATACACTTAGCATCAGATCGATCGAGGCACGAATCTTCTTGACCCGCCCGGGCCGCCAGGCCCAGACGGTCGGACTGACATAGTGAACCGTCGGGATTCCCTTTCGCCTGAGGTATGCCTCCAACCCAAGATTGAAATCGGGCGCATCGATGCCGATGAAAACATCGGGCCTGCGGGCAAGGAAGTGGTGCTTGAGGCCGCTGCGAATGGAGATCAACTCGGGCAGGTGCTTGAGGACCTCCACCAGCCCCATTACCGAGAGCCGCTCCAGGGGGTAGAGCGTGTCCAGCCCTTCGGCCGCCATGCGTGGTCCGCCGACACCCTCGAAAGTCAGATCGGGACACCGCCGTCGCAACTCGCGCATCAGCGAAGCACCGAGCAGATCACCCGAGGGTTCGTTGGCTACAATTCCTATTCTCATCGGACAACCGTTGGAATTGGAGTGAACGCAGAATCGCGCCACCCGGGCGACAATGCTCAGCGAACGATACTTCGCTGCCGATTACGCAGAAAATCGACGTAGAGCGAAATCTCGGGGGCCTCTTCGGCAAGCGACACGATCTCCTCGATCGCCTGCTCCAGGCCCAACTGACGCATGTAGAGCGCCTTGTAGGCGCGCTTTATCTGCTGAATCTGCGCTTCGCTGAAAGCGCGGCGCTTCAACCCTTCGCTGTTGATGCCGTGCGGCTTGGCAGGATGACCGCCAACCATGACATAGGGCGGTACATCCTTGGAAATACCCGAACCCATGGCACAGAAGGCGTGCGCGCCGATGCGGCAAAACTGGTGCACCATGGTGAAGCCGCCGAGAATGGCGTAGTCGTCGATGCGCACGTGCCCGCCGAGGGAAGCCGCGTTTGCCATGATGACGTGGCTGCCGATCTGACAATCGTGCGCCACGTGTACATAGGCCATGAACAGGTTGTCGTCGCCGATGCGCGTCGTCACCGCATCCTGCTCGGTGCCCCGGTTGATCGTGACGAACTCGCGGAAAACGTTGCCGTCACCTATCTCGAGTCGGGTCTCTTCGCCGGCGTATTTCTTGTCCTGAGGGTCCTCCCCGATGGAGGCGAACTGAAACACGCGGTTGCCACGACCGATGGTGGTCGCTCCCTTGATCACGGCGTGCGGTCCGATCTGCGTGCCGCGGCCGATGCGCACCCCCGGACCGATGATGCTGAACGGGCCAACGCTTACCTCGGGGTCGAGCTCGGCCCCGGGATCCACCACTGCGCGCGAATCGATCAAGTGCCGAAATCCCTGGCGGTGCACATGATATCGGCGGTCGCCGCGATCGCCCCATCGACCTTCGCGGTGCCGGTGAAGAAACCGATGCCGCGTCGCATCGACTTCTGCCGCATCTCTATCACCAGCTGGTCACCGGGCTCCACCTGGCGTTTGAAACGCGCCTTGTCTATGCCCACGAAAAGATAGATCGAGGTTTCGCTGACCGTTTCCGGATTGGACTCCATAGCCAGCAGACCGGTCGCCTGCGCCATCGCTTCGACGATAAGCACACCCGGCATCACCGGGCGGATCGGAAAATGCCCGTTGAAAAACGGCTCGTTATAGGTGACATTCTTGGTCGCCAGAATCCGCTCGTGTTGTTCGAATTCAAGAACCCTGTCGATCAGCAAGAAGGGGTACCGGTGCGGCAGAAGATTCAGCACCTTGTGTATATCCATCGCGATCAAAACTCTACTCCCGGAAGCTGTTGGCAGTCTCTGCCGCCCTATGCTAGTCGCCCTTTTGAGGTTGGCTATCGAGCGCTTTGAGCCGCCTCTCCACCGCCTTGAGGCGCTGCATGATATCATCCAATCGCCGAATGCGGGCAACGGTTTTTCGCCACTCGCCATTGGCAACCGCCGGCAGATTGCCGCTGTAGTAGCCGGGCTTGTCGAATGAGCGTGTAACCAGCGACTGGCCGGAAAAGTGGACGTTGTCCCCGATCTCCAGATGACCGGCCAGACCGACGCCGCCGCCCAGCGTGCAGTTTCTGCCCACTTTGGTCGATCCGGCGATGCCGGCGCACCCGGCGATCGCGCTGTTCTCGCCGATCTCCACGTTGTGGGCGATCTGAATCTGATTATCCAGCTTGACGCCATCGGCAATAATCGTGTCGCGGATGGTGCCGCAGTCGATGGTGGTATTGGCGCCGATCTCTACGTCATTGCCGATCACGACCCCGCCCAGCTGCGGAACCTTGATCCAGCGCCCCTCATCGTTGGCCAGACCGAAGCCATCGCTGCCAAGCACCGCACCCGGGTGGATCAGCGTACGTTCGCCGATACGGGTACCGGAACAGAGCGTCACCCGCGCCACCAGTCTGCTGCCAAGGCCGATTCGGCAGCCGCGGCCGACCACGCAGCCGGGTCCTATGAAGACGCCGCCTTCGATCTCCACCTCCGCCTCGATCACGCTGCAGGGGCCGATCCAGGCATCGCCGGCTATGCGGGCCGATTGGTCGATCACCGCGGAGGGGTGGCGCCCCGGGGTGAACGCCGCTTGCGGGTGGAGCAGCGCCGCCGCCTTGGCGTAACAGAGATAGGGATTGGTGCTGACCAGAACGTTGCCCGGCGCCTGCACTGCCAGTTCCGGGCTCAGGATCACGGCGGCCGCACGGGTCGATGCCAGGTGTTTCAGGTACTGGCTGTTGGCCAGGAAGCTGATGCTCCCCGCTGTCGCATCCTGCAGCTGCGCCACCGAGTCTACTTCACAGTCGGCGTCCCCCTGCAACTCGGCGCCGATCCGCGCTGCCAGATCTGCCAGACGATATTTCAACGCGGGGGTCCCGCGTCTCTATTTACGGAACTGTGCGTTGAGGCGCTGCAACACCTTATCGGTTAGATTGACGCGCGCACTGGCGTAGACCGCGTTGTCGAGAATCAGGTCGATATTCTCGTCCTTACCCAGCTGGTGGATCACCTCGGTCAGCTGGCGACGGAGTTTTTGCGACTCTTCGTTGCGGCGCAGGTTCAGATCCTCGCGAAATTCGTCGCTCGCCGATTTGAGCTGGCGGCGACGGGTGCGCACATCCAGCTCCAGCCGTTTCACCTCGGCGTCGCTCATCACCGCTCCGTCGCGCGAGAGCTTGTCGCTGAGATTCTTCAACTGCTTCTGTTTTGCCAGCAGATCCTTGCTGCGCCGCTGGAATTCAGAATCCAGGCGTTTTCTGAGCTCTTCCGCCTGGGGGGACTCCTCCAGCAGCTTGGTGACGTCAACCACGCCGATACGCAGTTCCTCCGCCACAGCGACATTTACCGCAGAAAACAGAGCAAGGATTGTCAGAATCAAAACTGAGCTTTTCAAAATCTTTCTCCAAAATTTTAGAATGCCGATCCAAATGCAAACTGGAATATCTCTGTATCGTCGTCAGACTTATCGTTCAACGGGATACCGAAGCTGATACCGAAAGCGCCGAACGGAGAGAGCCAGAATCCGGAGAAACCCGTCGAGTACCTCAGTTCGCCCAGATCGAAATTGCCGTCGGATATATCGTAAACGTTGCCGGCATCGACGAAAAGGCCGAGACGCACCGTCTTCTCCATAAGTTTGAACGGCGCCGGGAACAGAATCTCCAAATTACCCACCAGGCGCAAATTGCCGCCAAGCGGGTCATTGTTGCTGTCGCGCGGACCGAGACTGAAATCTTTGAAGCCACGTACCGTCTTGCGACCGCCGCCGAAAAAGTTCTCCCAGGGCGGTAGTTCGGTCGTACTGCCGTAGGAGTCGCCGTAACCGACATCGCCTCTCAGCGCCAGAGTGAAACTCTTGCTCAGTGGGATGTAGTACTTATTGGAGTATTCGACACGGAAGTACTCAAGATCACTGCCTGGGATCGAAAAACTGCCGGAAACGCGCTGGTAACCGCCCTCGGTGGGCATCAGCGCCGAATCCCTGGAATCGTGCGACCAGCTCAGCGTCGGCCGCAGGCTCAGGTAATCCTTGCCATTGTCATCCTGAAAGTCGCGCAGCTCGGTCGACGCATCGTTATCGAGCTTGAACGTGGTCGCATCCAGCTCCAGCTCGAAGATCAGGCGATCATTGGCGCTGGTGGGAATGCCGAAGGTAACGCCTGCCACAAAAGCGTCTATCAGATAGCGCGCGGTATCGACCTCCTCGAAATTGGTCTTCTTATAGCTGAGCGAAAAGCCCCTGCTGATACCGTCGATGGTGTAGTAGGGATTGGTGTACCCGAGCGAGTAGGTGCGGTTGGCCGAACTGGTATTGAGCGCCGCATGGATACGTTTGCCGGTGCCGAGAAAGTTGTTCTCCGAAATATTGGCGTTGAACAGCGCTCCCTGCGACTGCGAGTAACCGATGCCCGCGCCGATCTGGCCGGCCGGCTTCTCGGTCACTTTGACGTTGACATCCACCTGATCGGTCGAGTTTGGTACTGCCGGGGTTTCGATATTGACCTGTTCGAAATAGTTCAGCCGCTGCAGACGCTTTTTCGACTCTTTTACCGCCACCGCCGAGAACCAGGCGGCTTCCATCTGCCGCATCTCGCGCCGCAGCACCTCATCGCGGGTCTCGTTGTTTCCACTCATGTTGATACGACGGACGTAGACACGCTTGCCGGGATCGACGAAAAAGGTGATGTCAACCTGCTTGGTCTCCTCGTCGATATCGGGAATGTTGTTGACGTTGGCGAAGGCGTAGCCGACGTCGCTCAGCATAGAGCTGATGCGCTCCGAACTGCCGAGCACTGCCTTGCGCGAAAACTCAGTGCCGCGCTCGAGGTGGATCAGCGGATAGAACTTCTCCGGCTCCACCACCAGATCGCCCGTCAGTTTGATCTCGCGGATACGGTAGACATCGCCCTCGGCGATATTGATGGTTATGTAGATATCCTGCTTGTTCGGCGTGATCGAGACCTGGGTCGAATTGATCTTGAAGTTGATGAAACCGCGATCGAGATAATAGGAGCGCAGCTTCTCCAGGTCGCCGGAGAGTTTCTGGCGGGAATACTGGTCGTTCTTCGAAATGAACGACAGAAAGTTGGAGGGACTGAGCTCGAACTCTTCCAGCAGATCCTCATCTTCGACCGCCTGGTTGCCGACGATATTGATCTTCTTTATGCGCGCGGTGACACCCTCGCGAATCTCGATGCCGACCGCTACCCTGTTGCGCTCCAGCGGGGTCACCGTAGTCTTCACCTCGACGCCGTATTTGCCGAGATTGAAGAACAGCCGGCGTAGCTCCTGCTCGATGCGATCGAGGATGAAGCGGTTCAGCACCCGTCCCTCCGACAGGCCGATATCCTTCAGCGAGAGCAGCAGCTGATCGGTCTCCATCGAGTCGTTGCCGCTGATATCGATTTTGGCGATTGCCGGGCGTTCGCGCACGAATACAATCAGCTCTCCGCCATCGCGCTCCAGGCGGACATCCTTGAAAAAGCCGGTCTTGTAGAGTTCACGGATGATCCCTGCGGTATCGCCTGGCGCGATCCGCTGCCCGATTCTGACCGGCAGATAGTTGAACACGGTACCGGCCGAGATGCGCTGCAGCCCCTCGACACGGATATCGGTCACCTCGAACGCCTCTGCCGCAGGCATTGGCGGCGAGTAGAGGAAAATGGTCAACAGCAGCGAGGCGATAAGTCCGGTTAGTCTCTTCATTTGGTGGCTGTTTCGATCGTTTGTCTTTACCCGGAGACCCGTAAGCCCCAGCTTCTTATGGTTGCACAAGCACCGTCGCCAAGACCCGACAGACTGCCAGTCGCGCAAGTATAATTAAACTTCGAAGACTATCCCAGCAAGCGCGTGATATCCACGTAGAATGCGAGCACCATCAGCGCCAGCAACAGTGCGATACCGATCCTCTGCCCCTGCAGCTGAAACTCCTCGGAGAGGGGGCCGCCCTTCAGCGCCTCGAGCAGAAAGTAGAAGAGATGGCCGCCATCCAACACCGGCACCGGCAGCAGATTCAGAACTCCCAGACTGATACTCACCAGAGCGAGAAACTTGAGGAAGTAGATAAAGCCGTAGCTGGCCGTTTTCCCCGCTGTCTGCGCGATCGAGATCGGACCGCTCAGATTCTCCACCGAAGCCTTGCCGATCAGCATCCGTCCGAGCATGCGCAGCATGAACGACGACATATCCCAGGTCTTCGCCACTGCGGCGCCGACCGCTTCGATCGGTCCCAGCTTGAACTCGCTGCGATAGTCGTCGTAGAGGTCATCGGGGATATCGACCCCGGCACCGATGCGTCCCATGCGCCTGCCCGCCTCCTCACGGCTCCCCACCAGCACCGGCATTGTCAGATAGCTCCCCTCGCGCTCCACGCCGAACTCCAGCGAGCGACCCGGATTGTCGCGGATGCGGGCGACCAGTGCCTCCCAGGTGGGAATGGATTCACCCTCCACGGTGAGTATCAGATCGCCGCTGCGCAATCCCGCCCTGTCAGCCGCCTCGCCGGTGACGAGTTGTCCGATCAGCGGCGGCACACTGGGCCGTTTGGGTGCCAGACCCAACCTCTGCAGTATCCGCCCTCCGTCGTCGCTCATCGCCGCCAGCTGCTCGCCGGGAATCACCCGCAACTGTTCGTAGCCATCGCGGTCGCTGACCCGCACCGTCAGATCCCGTCCCTCGACCCCCTCACGCAGCAGTGCGTAGACCGCCGCCTCCCAGCTCGGCGTGACACGGTCGGCGATCATCCTCAGCTCATCATCCGGCTGGAATCCGGCCAGTTCAGCGACCGAGCCCGGCGTCACCTCTCCGACCCAAGGGCGGGTACCGCTGTCGCCGGCGACGAGAATCAGCCAGAAAGCGACGATGGCGAATATGAAGTTGAACACCGGTCCGGCCGCCACGATAGCGCTGCGCACCGGGAGCGGCTGCCGGTTGAAGGCACGCCCGAGTTCGTCAGCGGTGACCTCGCCTTCGCGTTCGTCCAGCATCTTGACGTAGCCGCCGAGCGGAATCGCAGCCACCACGTACTCGGTGCCATCGTCCCGACCGACCCGTTTCCACAGCGGACGACCGAAACCGACCGAGAAGCGCAGCACCTTTACACCCAGCTTCCGTGCCACCCAGAAGTGGCCGTACTCGTGCACGGTGATCAGAATCCCCAGCGCGATAATGAAGGAGGCTATCGTGAACAGCAATGAATCCATGGCGTTCTATATGATATCGAATCTCAGCTTCAGACCAGCTCCGAAACCAGTTGTTCCGCCAGCAACCTGCTCTCGCGGTCGGCCTGCAGCAGCTCCGCCAGACTCGCGGCGCGCTGCACGGGCATCCGTTCCAGCGTGCGCTCGATGACCCGGGGGATGTTGTCGAATCCGAGGCGTCGCTCGAGGAAGGCGGCCACCGCGATTTCGTTTGCGGCGTTCAGTACCGCCGGCGCCGTCCCCCCTTGCGCAATCGCTTCGTAGGCCAACCGCAGGCAGGGAAATCGCTGCATGTCGGGCGGCTCGAAATCGAGCCTGGCCACGGCGAACAGATCCAGGCTCGGGACGCCGGCGTCGATCCGCTCCGGCCACGCCAGTGCGTGCGCGATCGGGGTGCGCATATCGGGATTGCCGAGCTGGGCCAGTACCGAGCCATCCGCGTATTCGACCATCGAGTGAATCACGCTCTGCGGATGGACGACCACCTGGACCCGGTCTGCGCCGGTGGCGAACAGCCAGCAGGCCTCTATCACCTCGAGCCCCTTGTTCATCATCGTCGCGGAATCGACCGAGATCTTGCGCCCCATCTCCCAGTTGGGGTGGTTGCACGCCTGTTCGGGGGTCACGGTCGCGAGCATCGCGGGCGCCGCGGTTCGGAAAGGCCCACCCGAGGCGGTCAGCAGGATGCGTCTGACACCCGCGCGTTCCAGGCCGTTGCGATGGCTCTCCGGCATACACTGGAAAAGCGCGTTGTGCTCGCTGTCGATCGGCAGCACCTCGGCGCCGTGTCGCTCCACCTCCTGCATGAAGAGATCGCCCGCCACCACCAGCGCCTCCTTGTTGGCCAGCAGTATCCGCTTGGCGGCACGCGCGGCGGCGAGGACCGGCAACAGTCCGGCCGCACCGACGATGGCGGCCATCACGAAATCCGCCTCCGCCAGCGCCGCGACGCGCTCCAGCCCCTCAACCCCGGTCAGCACGCGTGTCTCCAGACCGGCCTCGCGCAGGCGCCGTTCGAGCCCGTCCGCAGCGCGTTCATCGGCCACTACCGCGTAAGCGGGGTGGAACTCCCGGCACTGCTCGAACAGCTTGTCGACGTTGCGGTTGGCGGTCAGCGCCACCACCTTGAAACGATCCGGATGGCGCGCCACCACATCCAGTGTCGAAACGCCGATCGAGCCGGTGGAGCCGAGGATTGTCAGCCCCTTCATCCCACCGCCTCCAACAGCAGCATCCCGAGCAGAAACAGCGGCGCCGCCGCCGTCAGACTGTCGATTCGATCGAGCATGCCGCCATGCCCGGGCAGCAGCGCGCCGCTGTCCTTGAGACCCGCCTGCCGCTTCATCACGCTTTCGAAGAGATCGCCGATCACGGAGATCAGCGCCACCAGTACCGACAGGACTACCAGCAGATAGAGCGGTCCGGTCTGCGGGCGCAACTGGTGCAGCAGCACTCCGCAGATCGCCGCTCCGACCATCGCGCCGTAGACCCCCTCGCGGGTCTTGCCGGGACTGATCAGCGGCGCCAGCTTGACCCGCCCCCAGCGTCTGCCGGCGAAATAGGCGCAGCTGTCCGCCACCCAGATCAAAATCATCAGGAACAGCAGCAGGTAGGGGCCATCCTGGTAGCGTGCATGAAGAATCAGCAGCGATATCCAGGCAGGTGCCA
>JAGRGU010000067.1:0-11192 GCA_020445335.1 Gammaproteobacteria bacterium | reverse complement strand
GATAACGCAGAATATGCAGCGTCACCACGACCCAGAAGAGCGTAAACAGCGCCGCGGCGCCCGCCAGCAGGCGCCAGGAGCCGTCGGTCAACGGCCAGAGCCCAGCCATGACGGCCGCCAGCAACAGCAGAAACGCGCCCTTGCCCTGCAGCGAATCGAGCTGCGACAGTCGGGTCCACTCGAGCGCGGCCAGCACTACCGCCGCACCCAGCAGCAGCGCCAACAGCTTGCTCGGCAGGTAGATCACCGCGGCGACGACCAACGGGATCAGAATCAGGGCGGTGATGACTCGCTGTAACAGCATACGCGGGCTCTCCGGGAGCGCTTCGGCTATTCGTCTGCCGCGCGTTCTGCGGCCTGCACCTGCTCGGTGGTACGCCCGAAGCGACGCTGTCGGCCGGCGAATTCGCGCAGCGCCTCGGCGAAAGCCGCCTGGTTGAAATCGGGCCACAGGGTCGGCGTCAGATAGAGTTCCGCGTAGGCAGACTGCCAGAGCAGAAAATTGCTCAATCGCTGCTCGCCACCGGTGCGGATGAAGAGATCCGGATCGGGCAGGCCTGCGGTAGACAGCTCGGCCGATATCGATTCTTCGGTAATCTCTGCGGGGTCGAGTTCGCCGCTGGCGGCCAGCGCGGCGATCTTTTGCACCGCCCGGGTCAGATCCCAGCGGCCACCGTAGTTGGCTGCCACCTGCAGGATCAGTCCGTCGCAGGCCGCGGTGGTCGCCTCGGCTTCGCGGATCTTATGCTGCAACTTCTCCGCAAAGGCACTGTGATCGCCGATGATGCGCAGACGCACGTTGTTGCGGCGCAATCGTTTGACCTCCCGATTCAGCGCCATCATGAAGAGATCCATCAACAGACTGACCTCTTTTGCCGGGCGCTTCCAGTTCTCGCTGCTGAAGGCGAACAGCGTCAGCACCCGGATCTCGAGCTTAACGCACTGCTCCACCACCGCACGCACCGCCTCGACGCCGGCTTTGTGCCCCGCGAATCGCGGTAGCCCGCGCTCCTGCGCCCAGCGCCCGTTGCCATCCATGATGATCGCAACATGCCGCGGCAGGCCTGGCGAAGGGTCGTCGGTAGCTCGCAGGGGGTCGTTCTCTTGCATTGGGATCGAACCTTGGGTGGCGTGTTGTCGCCGCTGTAGGGTCAGATCGACATCAGGTCCTGTTCTTTAACCTCCAGCACCTCATCGACCTGCTTGACGTACTTGTCGGTAAGTTCCTGAACCGTCGCGCTTGCGCGATGCTCATCGTCCTCGGAGATCATCTTCTCCTTCTTCAGATCTTTCAGATCGCTATTGGCATCGCGCCGGATATTGCGCACCGCCACCCGCGCCTGCTCCGCCTCGCCGCGCACCACGCGAATCAGATCCCTGCGCCGCTCCTCGGTCAGCGCCGGCAGCGGCACCCGGATCACGGTGCCGGCGGTATTGGGATTGAGGCCGAGATCCGATTTCATGATCGCCTTTTCGACCGGCTGCACCATGCTCTTCTCCCATGGCGTGACCGCCAGCGTACGACCATCCTCGACGTTGATGTTCGCCACCTGGTTGAGCGGAACCTCCGAGCCATAATAGGAGACGGTGACATGATCGAGCAGGCTGGGATGGGCGCGCCCGGTTCTCACTTTGGCCAGTTCAAGCTCCAGCGCCGCAACACTCTTGCGCATGCGATCTTCGGCATCTTTCTGAATCTCGTCGATCATCTCACTCTCCCCTGTCGACCAGCGAACCGATCTGTTCGCCCTGCATCAGGCGCATCAACGCACCCGAATCGTTGATATTCATCACCCTAAGTGGAATGTCGTTGTCCCGGCAGAGGACAACCGCGGTGGCATCCATCACCTTCAGCCCTTCGGCCAGGGCCCGATCATAACTGAGCCGCGAGTAAAACTCCGCATCCGGATGGCTTACCGGATCCGCCGCGTAGACACCGTTGACCTTGGTCGCCTTGATCATCAGCTCGGCGCCGATCTCGATCGCGCGCAGGCTGGCCGCCGAATCGGTGGTGAAATAGGGATTACCGGTGCCGGCCGCCATGATGACCACTTCGCCGCGCCCCAGCGCCTGCACCGCCTCCCGCTGTACGTAGTAGTCGCAGACCTGATCCATGCGCAGCGCGGACATGGTGCGCGCCGGCACTTCGAGCTTGCCCAGCGCATCCTGCAGTGCCAGCGAGTTCATCACTGTCGCCAGCATGCCCATATGGTCGCCCGAGACCCGATCGATACCCGATCTGGCCAGACCGGCGCCGCGAAAGATATTGCCACCGCCGATCACCACGCCGACCTGCACGCCGGCAGCGACCAGTTCGCGCACATCGCCCGCCAGTCGCGCGATGACCGCCGGGTCTATACCGAACTCGCCCGCTCCCATCAACGCCTCACCGCTGAGCTTCAACAGAATACGCCGGTAGGCAAGTTCAGACATCGGTACGCTCTCCGTTCCCTTCCAAGTTGATTTCCCGCAGGCACAAACAACGGGGGGCTTTGCAGCCCCCTGTTTCCGGTCATCAACCCTTGATCTGCGCCATCACTTCGTCCGCGAAGTTCTCCTGTTTCTTCTCGATACCCTCGCCGACCTCGAAGCGGTGGAAACCGACGACCCGGGCGCCGCGCTGTTCCAGCAGCTTGCCGACGGTGGTATCGGGATCCTTGACGAACGCCTGACCCTGCAGCGTGATCTCGGCAAGATACTTGCGCACCCGGCCTTCGACCATCTTCTCGACGATATTCTCCGGCTTGCCGCTCTCGAGCGCCTGAGCCTTGTAGATTCCGCGCTCCTTTTCGATCGTCTCGGCCGGCACGTCGTCGGCGGAGACGCACAGCGGATTGCTGGCGGCGATGTGCATCGCGATGTCCCGACCCAATTCGTCGTCGCCGCCCTCTACCTCGACCACGACGCCAATGCGCACGCCATGGCTGTAGCTGCTCAGCTTGCCGGAAGTTGCCTGGAAGCGCTCGAAACGGCGCACGTTCATGTTTTCGCCGATTTTCGAGATCAGCGCTTCTCGCGCGGTGTTGACCGTGGTCTCCTCGCCATCGTGCAGCGGCAGCTGCAGCAGATCCTCGACAGTGGCGACGTCGGAAGCCAACGTCCGCTCGGCGACCGCCTTGGTGAACGAGGTGAAATTGTCGTCCTTGGCGACGAAATCGGTCTCGCAGTTCACCTCGACCATCGCGGCACTGTTGCCATCGTCGGCAAAACAGATCGCGATGATGCCGTCGGCCGCGGTACGTCCGGCCTTCTTGGCGGCTTTGGCCTGACCGGATTTGCGCATCATCTCGATCGCGGCCTCGATATCACCGTTGGTTTCGACCAGTGCTTTCTTACATTCCATCATGCCGGAACCGGTCCGTTCACGCAGTTCCTTCACCAGAGAGGCGGTAATTGCCATGGTTCTATTTCCTCACGAATTTTTTCCAAAAAAGCTGCCCCTGCCCGGATGGTTTCACCTGGCAGGGGCACTCTTGGGATAGATCAAGTTCCTGAATGTCCAGGAGTGTAGAGCAGGCGTCAGCTGGCCTCGCCTTCGCTCTTGTTCTCGACTTCGACGAAATCGTCGGATCCACCACCCAGGTGCGCCGCGCTGGCGCGCCCCTCGAGAACTGCCGCCGACGCACCCTGTACGTACAGCTGGATCGCGCGGATCGCGTCGTCGTTGCCTGGAATCACATAATCGATGCCGTCGGGGCTGTTGTTGGTATCGACCACGCCGACCACCGGAATGCCGAGCTTTTTCGCTTCGGCGATGGCGATATCCTCGTGACCGACGTCGATCACGTAGAGCACGTCGGGCAGCTTCTCCATATTCTTGATGCCGCCGAGGCTGAGCTCCAGCTTCTCCATTTCGCGGCGCAGACCGAGCGCCTCCTTCTTGTTGAAGCGGCGCTCCACCGAGCCATCCTCGAACATCGTCTCCAGATCCTTGAGGCGCTTGATGCGGCCTTTGATGGTGGCGAAGTTGGTCAGCATGCCGCCCAGCCAACGGTAGTTGACGTAAGGCATGCCGCAACGGGCCGCCTCCTCTTTAACCGTGTCGCGCGCGGCGCGCTTGGTGCCGACGAACAGGATCTTGCCGCCGTTTGCCGCCAGCGAGCCGAGATAGTTCATCGCGTCCTTATATAAGGGCAGCGTCTTTTCGAGATTGATGATGTGGATCTTGTTGCGATGTCCGAAAATGTATGCACCCATCTTCGGATTCCAGTAGCGGGTCTGATGACCGAAATGCACGCCAGACTCAAGCATCTGACGCATTGAAACGTTGCTCATTTGAACTCCAGTAAATTTCAGGGTTAACCTCCACGCACCCCGACGGCCAACCCGGTCTCCCGGGCACCCAGGCAGTCGTGCCGGTACGTGTGTGAATTTCCCGGTTGCGCGACAATTTCCGCAGACTTACCGCGTTTGCGAATCCGGGGCGCGTTTTATACCATAACCGGCTGATCGCCACAATCTGGGGAAGCGCGGGTACCCGCTTCGCCACCAGCACCGCTACCACGCCTGGAATCCTGCCGTATGAGCGTCACCATAAAGACCACCGACGAGATCGAGAAGATGCGCACCGCCGGGCGGCTTGCAGCCGAGGTGCTGGAGATGATCGAGCCCCATGTGGTGCCGGGTGTCACCACCGACGAACTGGATCGCATCTGTCACGACTATATCGTCGATCGGCAGAATGCCATTCCCGCTCCGCTCAACTACCACGGCTTCCCGAAGTCGATCTGTACCTCGGTCAATCACCAGGTCTGCCATGGCATACCCGGCAACAAACGTCTCAAGAACGGCGATGTGGTCAATATCGACATCACCGTGATCAAGGATGGGTTTCACGGCGACACCAGCAGAATGTTCTTTGTCGGCGAAGCCTCGGTGCTGGCGCGGCGCCTCAGCCGAATCGCGCTGGAGTCGCTCTGGATAGGCATCGAGCAGGTTCGCCCCGGAACCCGTCTTGGGGACATCGGCGAGGCGATCCAGAGGCACGTCGAGGCCAATAACTACTCGGTGGTGCGCGAGTACTGCGGGCACGGTATCGGGCGCAGGTTCCACGAGGAGCCACAGATCCTCCACTACGGCACCGCCGGCAGCGGCATGCAGCTCAGAGCCGGCATGTGCTTTACCATCGAGCCGATGGTCAATGCCGGCAAACGGCAGGTGAAGCTGCTGTCGGACGGTTGGACCGTGGTCACCCGGGACCGCAGCCTTTCGGCGCAGTGGGAGCACACACTGCTGGTCACAGAAAGCGGCTACGAGGTCCTGACGCTGCGCCAGGGAGAAGAGATTCAGCTGCCGGGTGCAGCCTGATGGACGCCCCGCAGAACTACCCTTCGCTGATCGATCAGGCGGAGTTCACCGCCCGTCTGGCCAGCGGCGAGTCGCCTCTGCCACTTTTTCGGACCTTCATCAAGCACGGCAACCAGCGTCTGCGGGAGCTGTTCGACCAGGGTGGCGCGATGATCCAGCTGGTCAAGCAACGCGCCGGAATGATCGATTTTCTGCTGCAGCAGGCCTGGCTGAGAAGCATCCCCGAACAGAGCGATGCCGCGCTGGTCGCGGTCGGCGGCTATGGCCGCGGCGAACTGCATCCCGGCTCCGATATCGATCTGCTGATTCTGCTCGGCGACAGCGATCCCGCACCGCTGGAAGAGCCGCTCAGCAGACTGCTTACCTTCTGCTGGGACATCGGGCTCGAGGTGGGCCAGAGTGTGCGCACCGTGGCGGAGTGCGTCTCCGAGGCGAAGCAGGATATCACCGTCATCACCAGTCTGGTCGAGGCGCGCCTGCTGTGCGGTCCTGCCCCTCTCTTCGAAGGCCTCAAGGTCGCCATCGGCAGCGACCGCATCTGGCCCAGCGACCGTTTCTTCGAAGTAAAGCTGGAGGAACAGAAAAAGCGCTACCTGAAGTATGACGACACCGTCAGCTCGCTGGAACCCAACCTCAAGGAGGGCCCAGGCGGACTGCGAGACATTCAGACCATCGACTGGGTCGTCAAACGCCACCTGAACGCCAATCGCATGAGCGATCTGGTCAAGCACGGCTTTCTTACAGAGAGCGAATATCGCGATCTCAAGGCAGCGCAGGAGTGGCTCTGGCGCATCCGCTTCGCACTGCACCTGCACACCGGACGCGGCGAGGACCGGCTGCTGTTCGACTACCAGCGAATGCTGGCCGAGGACTTTGGCTTCAAGGACAGCGAAGACGGTCTCGGCATCGAGAAGTTCATGCAGCAGTATTACCAGACAGCGATTCGCATCAGCCGTATGAACGAGATGCTGCTGCAGCTTTTCCGGGAAGTGATCCTGCTGAAGTCGCATCTGGATCCACCGAAGCCGATCAACCGCCGCTTCCAGTCGCGCAGCGGCTATCTCGAGGTGGTCGACGAGGAGATCTTCGTAAACTCGCCGTTGGCGATGCTGGAGCTGTTTCTGGTGATGGCGCAACACCCGGAGCTGAATGGCGTGCGTGCCAGCACGATCCGCCTGATCCGCAATCAGCGTGCCGCGATCGACGACCGCTTTCGCGCCTCCCCGGAGGCACGCGCCATGTTCATGGAGATCCTGCGCCAGCCACAGGGCATCACCCATGAGCTGCGGCGCATGAGCCGCTACGGCATCCTCTCGCGCTATATACCCGCCTTCGCCAATATTGTCGGGCGCATGCAGTACGACCTGTTCCACGTCTATACCGTGGATGAGCATACCCTGTTCGTGATCCGCAACCTGCGGCGATTCATGATCGATAAACATCGCCACGAATTTCCGCTCTGCAGCGACATCATGGAGCGCATCTATGCGCCCGAGCTGCTCTATCTGGCCGCGCTCTTCCATGATATCGCCAAGGGGCGCGGCGGCGACCACTCTCGGCTTGGCGCCAGCGACGCACTCGAATTCTGCAGCCAGCACGGTCTCAGCGAGCGCGATGCGACCCTGGTCGCCTGGCTGGTCGAGAAGCACCTGCTGATGTCGATGACCGCTCAGCGCAAGGATATCAGCGACCCCGAGGAGATCTACCAGTTCGCCTCCGTGATCGAGACGCCGGTACAGCTCGACTACCTCTACCTGCTGACCATCGCCGACATGCGCGCCACCGATCCAAAGAAGTGGAACAACTGGAAGAACGCACTTATGCGGGATCTCTACAACGCGACCAAGCAGGCGCTGTTGCGGGGGCTGCAGAATCCGCAGGAGCGCGAAGAGATCATCCAGAACAAACAGGCAGGCGCATCACACTTCCTGCAGGCCGAAGGGATCGACAGAGAGACCGTCAACCAGCACTGGCTGACGCTCAGCCTCGACTACTTTCTCTATTACAGCTGGGAAGAGATAGCCTGGCAGACCAAAATGGTGCTGACCGCCGATGACGCCGATCTGCCACTGGTGGTGCTGCGCAATTCGGGCACCCGCGGCGGCACCGAAGTCTTCACCTACGCCCCGGATCGCGAGGATCTGTTCGCGATCACCACCAGCCTGCTGGATCAGCTGGGACTGAACATCGTCACCGCGCGCATCGAAACCACGGATAAGGATCTCACCATCAACAGTTTTCTGGTTCTTGAGACGGATGGCAAGCCGGTCACCGACAAGAACCGTCGCGAGAGGATCCGCTCAGCGTTGCGGCAGGCGTTGGCCAATCCGGCCAAGAGCGGCGGCGCGGTCCTGCGCAGAATACCGCGCCAGTTGAAACACTTTTCGACGCCGACCCGCATCGACTTCGCCGACGATCAGACCAATCTGCGGACGATCATGAAGCTCAGCACGGACGACCGGCCGGGGCTTCTCTCGCAGGTGGGCTACGCCTTCGCCGACTGCGGCATCCGTCTGATCAATGCCAAGATCGCGACCATCGGTGCCGAGGCGGACGATACCTTCTTCATTACCGACCGCGACAACCGTCCGTTGCAGGAGCGCGAACAGATCGAGCGGCTGGAGCGGGCGATCCACGACAGGCTGGATGGCAACAACGCCAGTTAGGGAACCCCTGAGCGGAGAATCCATGATTCAGATCTACGGCATACGCAACTGCGACACGATGAAAAAGGCCTTCGCCTGGCTGGACGCACGGCAGATCGACTACCGCTTCCACGATTTCAAGAAGGCGGGGCTGGACGCCGAACTGCTGGAGCGCTGGATCGCACGCGTCGGTTGGGAGCGGCTGCTGAACCGGCGCGGCATGATGTGGCGCAGGCTGGACGCGGATTTCCGCGACAACATCGACGCGCAACGTGCCCGCAGCGTCATGCTCGAGACCCCCACAATCATCAAGCGGCCGGTGCTGGAAAGCGGTCGAGAACTCCTGGTGGGCTTCTCGGAGGAGCAGTACCGGGCACTTCTCAAATAGCATTCCCGGCACGCTCGCGATCGGCGTGCCGGCAGTCGCCCATGGCCGCGGCGGAGACCCTCGACGGCGGGCTGCAACTTCTCCGACAGGCTGTATAATGTCGCCCTGTCGCTTCCAACCATCCTTCTTCAGCACCGACGTACGGCAAGGCGTAACATGATCAAAATCAACGAGAATTACCTCAAGCTGCAAGCCTCTTACCTGTTCTCCGACATCGCCAAACGGGTGGCGGCCCACCAGCAGGCGAACCCGGATCTCAAATTGATCAAACTGGGCATCGGCGACGTGACGCGCGCGCTGCCCGACGCCTGCATCCAGGCTTTTCACGCCGCAGTGGACGAGATGGCCAATGACGCCAGTTTCCGCGGCTACGGCCCCGAGCAGGGTTATGACTTCCTGCGCCAGGCTATCGCACGCGAGGATTTCCAGGCGCGTGGCGCACCGATCGAGGCGGATGAGATCTTCGTCAGCGACGGCGCCAAATGCGACTCGGGTAATTTCCAGGAGATCTTCTCCACCGATGCCAGGGTTGCCATCACCGATCCGGTCTATCCGGTCTATGTCGACACCAACGTCATGGCCGGACGCAGCGGCGGCGCCCACAACGGCCGCTACCAGGGGTTGGTCTACCTCGACGGCACCAAGGAGAACGGCTTCATGCCGGAGCTGCCGCGGGAGCCGGTCGACCTGATCTACCTCTGCTACCCGAACAACCCGACAGGCGCGACGGCGACGCGCGAACAGCTCAGGCAGTGGGTCGACTACGCCAGAGAGAACAAGGCCATCATCCTCTACGACGCGGCCTACGAGGCGTTCATCCAGGATGACAGCCTGCCTCACTCGATTTTCGAGATCGAGGGTGCCACCGAAGTGGCGGTCGAGTTCCGCAGCTTCTCCAAGACCGCCGGCTTCACCGGCACCCGCTGTGCCTACACGGTGGTGCCCAAAGCCTGCATGGCCTATACCGATGCGGGGGATGCGATCTCGATAAACACGCTCTGGAACCGGCGCCATACCACCAAGTTCAACAGCGTCTCCTACCCGGTGCAGCGGGCCGCGGAGGCGGTCTACAGCGCGGCCGGCAAGGCGCAGGTCAAGGACCTGATCGCCTATTACCTCAGCAATGCCAGTTTCATCCGCGAGCGGATGGAGTCGCTCGGCTACGACTGCATCGGTGGCGAGAACTCTCCCTACATCTGGATCGATGGCAAGAGCGACTCCTGGGAGTTCTTCGACCTGCTGCTGAACAAGGCCGGCGTGGTCTGCACCCCGGGCGCCGGATTCGGCAAATGCGGGGAGGGATATATCCGCATCAGCGCCTTCAACAGCTTCGAGAACGTGCAGGCTGCGATGAAGCGCATAGCCGACGCACTTGCCTGACGCATCGAATACGCGCCACCCCACCCGATTCTCAACCACAGACCGATCGCCGCGGCTTCGCCTGGCGCAGCCGCGGCGCGATACGGATTGGACCCCTGCCATGCCAGCATCAGCCGACTTTCAACAACGTCTCGAATCCCGCCTGGAGAGTATCGCGGAGTACTTCGGCACGCCGTTTCACATCTATGACGAGAAGGGGATCAGGGAGACCTGCACCGCCGTGCGCGCCGCTTTCGGCGGCATCGAGGGCTTCCAGGAGTATTTCGCCGTCAAGGCGCTGCCCAATCCGGCGGTGATGACGATCATGCGCGAGATGGGATTCGGCTTCGACTGCAGCTCGATCGCCGAACTCAGACTGAGCCGTAAGCTCGGCGCGCGGGAAGGCGAAATCATGTTCACGTCGGCCAACACCAGCCAGGAGGAGTACCTCGAGGCGGCGGCGGATGGCGGCTGCATCCTCAATCTGGACGACACCTCCTTCGTCGACAAGGTGCCGCAAATGCCAGAGCTGATCTGTTTCCGCTACAACCCGGGCGACCGGCGCACCGGCAACCACATAATCGGCAATCCGGTGGAGGCGAAATACGGCGTCGCCCATGACCAGATCGTCGAGGCCTATCGGCACGCGATCGAACGCGGCGCCAGCCGCTTCGGCCTGCACACGATGCTCGCCTCGAATGAGCGTCATTACAGCTACATGGTGGAGACCGCGCAGATGCTGCTGGCGATGGTCGAATGGATCTCCGGCGAGCTCGGCATCCGCTTCGAGTTCGTCAATATCGGCGGCGGACTCGGCATCCCCTACAAGCCCGACGACGAGGCGCTCGATCTGACCGCGATGGGCAGCGAGATCACCGCCGCGTTCGATGCGTTCCGGGCGAAACACGGCTACGTGCCGAAGATGTTCATGGAGAGCGGCCGCTACATGACCGGCCCTCACGGCATGCTGGTGACGCGGGCGATCAACCGCAAGGAGATCTACCGCACCTACGTCGGCGTCGACGCCTGCATGTCCTCGCTGATGCGCCCAGGCATGTACGGCGCCTACCACCACATCACGGTCCCGGGCAGAACGGGCGACATCGAGATCGTCGACGTCGCCGGATCGCTGTGCGAGAACAACGACAAGTTCGCCATTCAGCGCGAGCTGCCGCGAACCTACGACGGCGACCTGCTCTGCATCCACGACACCGGCGCGCACGGCATCGCCATGGGCTTCAACTACAACGGCAAACTGCGGCCGCAGGAGTTGCTGCTGCGCGAGGACGGTTCGGTCGAACTGATACGCCGTGCAGAGCGCCTGGAGGACTACTTCGCCACCCTCTCGTTCGAAGCGAAGGTGATGCCCGGCGTAGGGTGAACGGCGAGCCGCGCCCCGCCACCGGCGGGGGTGATTCGTTTGGCGGATCGGGAGCGCTCCCGTCTCGCAACCGGATCAGGCTCCGTTCACCGACCCGCCCGCGCTATGCCGC
>JAGRGU010000066.1:10729-22589 GCA_020445335.1 Gammaproteobacteria bacterium | reverse complement strand
CCATGTGCATCGGCGTCGGCCAGGGTATCGCGACCCTGATCGAGAGGGTCTGATCGCAGGCACCCGACAGACGGTTGAAATGCCACTCGTGCGGCTGGGCACGGCACCCAAATGGACTCGAATGTACATTTACCGGTTGTAAGCTGCGCTTGTTCGGACACTTCACTTGCACTTGTCCTGCAAATGCCCGAGCCGATTTCAATTGACTGCCAAACCCCTTCACCGACCATGATTTGCCTCAGGAGCCGACCATGCCACTGAAACCAGCCAGCAAACGCACGCATCTGCACAGCCGCAAAGTGGCCTGCGAGGGCTACCAGCGCGATGACGGACTGTGGGATATCGAAGCGCGACTGGTCGACACCAAACCCTTTCGATTCGAGAACCGGTTGGGCGGGCGTACCGTCGGCGCCGACGAGCCGATTCACGGCATGCAACTGCGCGTGACACTGGACCTTGGCCTGACGATTCGCGATATCGACGCCGCTTCGGACTTTCACCCGTTCGGCGCCTGCAGCGCCGCGCCAGAGCGCATGCAGGCATTGATCGGACTGAAAATCGGCGGCGGCTTCATGCGCCAGGTGCGCGAACGCGTCGGCGTCTCGCTGGGGTGCACCCATCTGATCGAGATGATGTCACACATCGCCACAACCGCATTTCAGACCATGAATCCGACCTGGGAAGAGATTGCAACGAAAAAACCTAACAAGGAGAAACCGCACTATCTCGACAGCTGCGTCGCGCTGCGCGGGGATGGCGACGTTATCCGCCGGGCCTGGCCCGATTTCTATCGCCAGAAGTCATGAAGAATTATCGTCCGGACACATGCCACCAGGAGGCTGCCCTGGCGGCAGCTCGGCAGGATCAGACGATGGAGTGGTAACGGCCGAATGGATGCAGGTTCTGATCGAGCGGGCTGTCGTCGGCGAGAGAAGCGGCCAGCTCCCCGCTGGTGATCCGCTCGATTGCAAACTCAATAGCCGCTTCGGGTGATGGGAATACACCTTCGAGGCAGAGGTCATCGTAACCCGGCGTGGTGACACGCAGATCCCAACCGATATTGTCGTTGGTCAGCTCGCCCTCGGAGTCCAGTACGTCCTGAACGCTGCAGTAACTGGTGATGACACCCCAATCCTGCCCCTCGAACTGCTGATTGACCATCACGATCGGCGAATCAAACTTCTCAAGCACGGGCTTCAGCATGACCAGCTCCAACGCAGGAAATCAATGTTTCAACATTAATCGGCTAATATTACGTTTTTATGACAATCTACCGTAGAAATCCAACTGTTTTTTTCATAAATGCCGATTCCGTTTCGCTGTCAAGGGCAGCTTACCGCCATCAGCCGCCACCTGCAGCATGCGCAGAACCACCAACGCCGCCAGCGCCGCCGCCAGATGTTTGAGCGTATGGCCGCTGAGAATCTGGCCGAACAGCCCGTAGATCTGCCGGTCTGACAACTCCAGGCCCTTCGCCACGCCGTACCAGAAGATAATCCATCCGATATGGCCGGCGCTGCAGATCCGATAGCGCGGAAATAGCCAAAGAATCAGTGGCAGCGCGAGCAGTGGGTAGAACTGGATGAAGATATAGCCGCGCAGGTCACCCTGACCCTGCCATTCGCTCCAGATCCAGTAGCCCAGCGCGACTCCCCCCGACAGCGTAAGCAGCAGGAGCAGCCAGCCATTACCTGCCCTGGCGTCGATCCGGTCGGCCACCACCGCCGCGCAGAGCGCCAGGAAAGCTGTCGCGATCGGCAGCCGGTCCCAGAACAGCCGCTCGTTGCTGGGCAGCAGATGGTAATAGGTGGAACCCAACCCGACCAGCAACAGCGCGGCAAAAAACAGCAGGTAAGGTCGCCGTTCCGAAGGGGCATGGAACGCTGCTTGCAGTCTGCCGTTGAACAGCCGGACCAAACCCAGGGCACCAACCAGCACGAAGGCGAGATTGGAAACCACATCGTTCAGGTTGGGAATACCCAGCAGCTTGCGGTCGTCGGCAAATCGATGGTAGCCGGGGTCCTGCGGCAACGGGTCCAGCGACAGCAGTACCGCGGCGACGAGCAGCGTCAGCGCCAGCAGGATGCCGATCCGTTCTCCGAGGCCAAGGCGATTCACACACACTCCGACAAAAGCTGCAAGTCGACCACATGATAAAGACAGCGGCAGAATGGGTAAAAAATGCGGCCGGCGCAATCCCTGCATGCCTGCCACTGCGCAAGAAACCGGGCTCCGGCGGCACGCGGCACGCCGATCGATCGCTCGCGGTCAATGAGGTGAGCAGCGAAAAAGTGTAGCTTATCAATTGGGATCAATCCGCTGGGAGCAGCAGAATGAAAGGAAGAGGTTTTCGCGTGGTATTTTTCACGCTCCTCACGCTGGGAGCTGCAACTGCGCTCTATCTCTGGCTGCGCCATGCTGAGCCTGTGAGCGTAACGGTCGTCGTGGTGCAGCGGGGCGTGGTCGAGGATACTGTCGCCAACACCCGTGCCGGCACGATCAAAGCCTGCCGCCGGGCCGGTATCTCACCGCGGACTGGTGGTCAGATTGACCGCCTGCCTGTCAAGGAGGGCGACAAGGTCGCGCAGGGGGAGATTCTGATGACCTTCTGGAACGATGACCTGAACGCGCAGGTACGGCTGGCGGAGAGCGAGTACGAATCATCCGGCGCCAAGGCGGAACAGGTCTGCATCCTTGCCCAGGTCGCCGAACGCGAAGCCAGGCGGCTGAGACAGTTGAAGCGGCAACAGCTGGCAGCCGAGGAGGCTGTTGACAAAGCCGACGGCGACGCCAGCGCCCAGCGCGCGGCCTGCGCGGCCGCACGGTCCGCGGTGAATGTCAGCAAGTCGCGACTGGATGTGGCCTTGGCGGCACTGGAGCAGACGCGCCTCAAAGCCCCCTTCGCCGGCATCGTCGCGGAGGTGAACGGCGAAGTCGGTGAGTTCGTGACACCCTCCCCGGTAGGCATCCCGACCCCCCCCGCGGTGGATCTGATGGATATCAGCTGCGTCTACGCTTCAGCGCCGATCGACGAAGTGGATGCACCCGGAATCGCCATCGGGATGCCGGTGCGGATAGCGTTGGATGCCTTCCCCGAGCGGCGCTTCGACGGCCGGATCAGGCGTATCGCGCCCTACGTGCTCGACCGTGAAAAACAGGCTCGGACGGTGGATGTGGAGGTCGATTTCGATATCCCCGAAGCGTGCGACTGTCTGTTACCCGGTTACAGCGCAGACATAGAGATTATTCTCAAGGCACGGGCAGAGGTGCTGCGTATACCGACGGAATCGCTTCGCGAAGGCAACAAGGTCTATCTGCTGACGGCAGACAACCTGCTGTCATCCCGAGCCATCACCCCGGGCCTCTCCAACTGGGCCTGGACCGAGGTTGACGACGGCTTGCAAGCAGGCGACAGGGTGGTCACGTCGATCGACCGGGAAGGCGTGGTCGATGGCGCCGCGGCAAAAGCCGAGGAATCCGGCAGAGATGATTGAACTGCGCGCTATCAACCGCAGCTACTCGGTGGGCGGGCAACCGGTGCGGGCACTGGACAACATCGACCTCGACATCGACGCCGGCGCATACCTCTCCATCATGGGGCCCTCCGGATCGGGAAAATCGACGCTGCTGAATATCCTCGGCCTGCTGGACCGCCCCAGTTCGGGACACTATCGACTGGACGGTCACGACGTCACTGCGCTCAGTGATCTCGAACAGGCACAAGTGCGCAACCAGAGGATCGGTTTTGTATTCCAGATGTTTCACCTGATCCCGCGGCTGACCGCCGCGGAGAACGTCGCGCTGCCGTTGCTGCTTGCCGGTGTCGCCCCGGGCAGGCGGGAACCGCTGGTGGCAAAAGCGTTGCAGGAGCTCGATATGGGAGACAGGGCGCACCACAAACCGGAGCAGCTTTCCGGTGGCCAGCGCCAGCGCGTGGCCATCGCCCGCGCCACCGTCACCGAGCCGGAACTGCTGCTCGCCGACGAGCCCACCGGTAATCTCGACCACCACTCCGGCCAGGAGGTGATCCGTATCCTGGAGAGTCTCAACAGCAGAGGCATCACTCTGATCATGGTCACCCACGACCCGGAAATGGGGCGACGGGCATCACGCCGGATAAAGTTGGTCGACGGCCGACTCGCCGATCCCGATGTCGCTACGTAGCGCAGATACCGTTCGCTACTCCTGGGGCGCTTTGCGGGGCTACCCGACGCGAACGCTGCTGATGCTGCTGGCGATCTCCGTCGGCGTCGCCGCAGTGGTAATACTGACCGGTCTGGGAGAGGGCGCCCGCCGCTACGTAATGGGCGAATTCGCGGCACTTGGAACCAACCTGGTGATCATCTTTCCCGGCCGTTCTGAAACCGCCGGTATCTCCCCCAGCACTCTGATGGGGGAGACACCGAGAGATCTGACGCTCGCCGACGCAGGCGCGCTCGCTCGCGCCAGCCGGATACGGCGCATGGCACCGATCAACGTCGGTTCGGCGGAGATCAGCCGAGGCGGACGGTCGCGCGAAGTGGTGGTGCTGGGCTCCAGCCACGATCTGCTCGCTATCCGCCACTGGAAGATGGCCCAGGGCCGATTTCTGCCGCACCTCGACCTCGATCGCGCCGCCCCGGTGGCGGTGATAGGCAGCAAAATCCGCGCCGAGCTGTTCGGGGCGGAGCATGCACTGGGCCAGTGGGTACGCCTCGGTGACCGGCGTTTCCGCGTCATCGGCATCATGGGCTCCGAAGGGCGTTCGATCGGCGTCGATGTCGAAGAGACGGTCATGGTTCCCGTAGCTTCGGCGCAGCAACTGTTCAACACCGCCTCGCTGTTCCGCATTCTGGTGGAGGCGCGCAGCCGCGAGGCGCTGGAACCGGTCAAGCAGCAGATCACCGAGATTCTGCAGAGACGCCACCAGGGCGAAAAGGATGTCACCGTGGTAACCCAGGACGCGGTGCTGGCGACTTTCGATGAAATTCTCGGCGCACTGACCTACGCTGTCGGCGGTATCGCTGCGATCAGTCTCGCCGTGGCAGGCATTCTGATCATGAACGTCATGCTGGTCGCGGTTTCCGAACGTACCGCCGAAATCGGTCTGCTCAAGGCGCTGGGCGCCCCCGCCGGCCAGATATCGCGCCTGATACTGACCGAAGCGCTGCTGCTGTCGCTCGGCGGATCGCTGCTGGGGCTGGCGGTCGGCGAGCTGGGTTGCTGGCTGATCCGCCACCTGCTCCCCACGCTGCCGGCCTACCCGCCACCCTGGATCCTGACCGCCGTGCTGGCGTTAACGCTGCTCACCGGCCTGAGCTTCAGCCTGCTGCCGGCACGCAGGGCTTCCCACATGGATGCCGTGGCGGCACTTTCAAGGCGCTGAGCATGCGAGCCGGGGATCTTCTCAGACTGACCAGCTCCTCTCTCGTCGCCCATCGGCTGCGCACGTTGCTCACCATCCTGGGCATCTCGGTGGGCATAGCCTCGGTGGTTCTGCTGACTTCGATCGGCGAAGGGGTGCACCGCTTCGTAGTGACGGAATTCAGCCAGTTTGGCACCAATCTGGTTGGCATCAATCCCGGAAAGGCGACCACCGCGGGCACCAGTATCGGGGTTTTCGGCACCGCGCGCCCCCTCACGCTCGACGATGCCGAAGCGCTGAAGAAGCTTCCGTTCGCCCGCGCCGTTGTCCCCATGGTCACCGGCAACGCCGAGGTGGAAGCGGACAACAGGCGCCGCAGGACCACCATCTACGGCGTCGGACCGCAGATGCCCGAAGCCTTCCGCATGGAGCTCCAGCTGGGCCGCTTTCTACCGGCGGACGAGCCCAGTGCCCCGCGCGCATTCGCGGTTCTGGGCAGCAAGCTGCGCCGCGAGCTGTTCGGCGAACGTAGTCCGCTGGGGGAGCGGATCACCATCGCCGGAAGCCGCTACCGCGTGCTCGGCGTGATGGCGTCGAAGGGAACGATACTCGGCTTCGATCTGGACGACACGGTATATCTGCCTACCGCCCGTGCGATGGCGCTGTTCAACACCCAGTCACTGTTCGAAATCGACCTGCTCTATGCGGAGCATACGTCGGTGGAGAAAGTCGTCGCCGCCATCAGGCAGTTGCTGGAATCGCGCCACGGCCGCGACGACGTCACCATCACCACCCAGCAACAGATGCTCGATGTATTGAGCTCGGTGCTCGATGTTCTGACCTTCTCAGTCGCCGCGATCGGCGGTATCTCGCTGCTGGTCGGTGCCATCGGCATCGTCACGATCATGACCATCGCGGTCAACGAACGGACCAACGAGATCGGTTTGCTGCGCGCGCTCGGCGCGCGGCGGTCGCAAGTGCTCGGCCTGTTCCTGGGCGAGGCAGTGGTGCTGGCGATGAGCGGCGGCCTGCTGGGATTGGCCCTGGGAGTGGGCGTGGCGCAACTGCTGCATCTGTTGCTGGCTGCGCTGCCGGTGCGGATATCGCTGCTCTATATTCTGCTGGCCGAGTCGGTCGCGCTGCTGATCGGCCTGCTGGCCGGCGTCCTGCCCGCACGGCGCGCGGCGCAACTGGACCCGGTGGCGGCTTTGCGAGCGGAGTGAGCGTTAGCGGCACACACCTGCAACCACCCCCCGTGCGGAGTCGGATCAGCGCAACCGATCGTCGCCATCAGTTTTTCTGACTTCAAAAAAACATCCGGGCACAGGAGAATGCACCCCTATGCCACAATCGAAAAATCAGCATCGACCCGCAGGCGGTCACGGAAAGCGATGAGAGAGAGCAACCGGATAGTGCCGATCATCGGGCTGGTTCTGGCGATGCTCTTCTGGGGCAGTTCGTTCATCGCCATGAAGATCGCCTTCCGCGAGTATGAGCCGCTGCACGTGATCTTCTGGCGGCTGGCGATCGCCTCCTGCTGTTTCGCGCTGATCGCACGCAGATTCGTAGCAATCCGCCTCCCCCGCGGGGACTGGAAGCTGCTCGCGCTGATGGGGCTGTTCGAGCCCTGTCTCTATTTCATTTTCGAAGCGCTGGCGCTGGAGCAGACCAGCGCCGCCCAGGCGGGCATGGTCACCGCCATCCTGCCGCTGATGGTGGCTGTGATCGCTGCAATCTGGCTCAGGGAGTCGGTCACCCGCGCCAACATCGCGGGCTTCCTGCTGGCGATCGGGGGCGTCTGGTGGCTTAGCGTCTCGGGCGAAGCCAACGAGCATGCGCCCAACCCGATGCTTGGCAACTTCCTCGAGCTGCTGGCCATGCTCTGCGCCACCGGCTACATCATCACGCTGAAACGGCTGACCGATCGCTACTCACCGCTGTTCCTCACCGCAATGCAGGCGCTGATCGGCACCCTTTTCTTCTTCCCGGCGCTGTTCATCTTCCCCGCGCCCGAAAGCGCGCCGCAGCTCACCGGCACGGCCACGATGGCGGTGATCTACCTCGGCACGGTGGTCACCATATTCGCCTATGGACTCTACAACTTCGGCGTCAGTCGCATCCCGGTATCGCAGGCGAGCGCCTATATCAACCTGATTCCGGTCTTCTCGCTGATTCTAGGCTTCGCCATCCTCGGCGAGCGATTCACGCTGCCGCAGCTGCTGGCCTGTGCGGTGGTCTTCTCCGGTGTCGTGATCAGCCAGTGGCGATCGACGACCTCCGACGACGCCGAATCCGAAAGGCGGCGGCCCCGAACCCTCGGCGAGACCCCCTGATACCGGTCTCAGCCGCCGGCAGCCCGGTCAGGGCAGCTCGGACGAAAGGCTCTGCCCGGCAGAAACCGGCGCCACTCGTCCGGCGTCAGAGCGCGCGTCAGCCGACGGCAGGCCTCGATCTCGGGTGAATCGTAGTCGATCGGCCAGAGTTCGATCCTGCCCACCCTGCCGATCGTGATCAGACTCTTCGCCTCTGCGCCAAAAGCGCTCGCCAACACCATGTCGGGGTGGCTGACGCGCGCCAGTTCGCGGCCCTCGGAGAGGTCGAACACGCGCACCTCGCCCTCCTGACCGGCGCTGACAATGCGTGCGCCGTCGTCGCTGAACGAGAGCCCCGTCACCCGGTCGTCGTGGCGGTACTCGAGCAGCAGCTGTTGCGGATCCTGTGCCGCGACCACTCTGACCCGGGCGCCTGCGGCGAGTGCCAGGCGCGCGCCGCCAGGCGAAAAACGGAGCGACGACGCCGCCAGACCCGCCGCGACTTCGCTGCGCTCGGCGAAGGGCAGGGAGAGCCGTATCAGCTTGCCATCTTTTAACGCCAGCAGCAGGCCGTTGTCGCTGGGGTCGAAAGCAAGCGCGGTGACCGCTGCCGCGAATTCGACCCGATGGAGTGCCCTGCGCGTCTCCAGGTCATGGATCTGCAGACGGTTGTTGCCCGCCAGCGCGACGTAGCGACCATCCTGGCTCAGGGCGATGCCGGCGCCGCGCCGGTCATACCCCTCCCCGATTGCGATGCGCTGCTCGATTTCACCGTTCGTCAGCGCGATGATCCTGGCCAGCCCCGGCTGCAACAGTGCCAGACGCGCCGCGTCGCCGCTGACGGCGAAAGCGAGTGTCCTACCCCCCCCCTGCGCCACTTGCCAGAGTCGATTGTCGCCTTCCGGACTCCAGAGACTGGCCCCGCCGTTGCTTCCCAAAACCAGCAGATGGCCTGTCGGTTCGAGCAGCACCAATCCCGCCGCCTCACTCTCCGGGGAGAGCTGTGCGGAGTGCTCTACACCCAGATCGCGGATCCACAAGCCGTGCCGATTGGTCCAGGCCAGCCGTTTCCTCTCCGCCGACAGCGCGACCCGCGCAACGCTATCACCCAGCCGCCAGCGCTGGCGCGGCACCGACAGCAGCAGCAGCGCCTCCCGCAGCTGCGCGAGTCTCTCCGGCGTCCGCTGCAGGCGAGCGGCTTCCAGCGCCAGCAGCACCACCCGCTCGACGCGCGTCTTCCCGCCGAGGTCGGCGAGATAGTAGTACCAGTAGCGGCGCGAGGCGCGATGCTCCGTCAGCAGCGCAGCGCGCTCCGCTTGCGCCGCGGCAGACAGCTCCAGCGCCGTCTGCTCCCTGCCGCGCCGCTCGTCGAGGAACCAGAAGAGCGCCACGGCCAGCAGCGCCAGCACGGCCGCCGCGGCCATCACCCAGCGCCGACGCGGCATGCCACCGGCTCCGGCCAGAGACGCCGCCCCCGGCGCAGCGCCGCCACCAGCAGCCGTGGTGCCAGCGCCGTCGGCGCCATCCATGCGCAGGTGCAGTTCATGCACCAGGCGGCCGAAAGTCGGATAGTCGGGATCGAAACGCCAATCGGAGAGATCGAGCGTCTGCAGCGTGCGAAAGCGCAGCGGCGGCGCGGCGACATCGCGCTGCACCGGAATCAGAATCTCCCTGCGCAAACCTTCGGTGGCTTCGGCCCGCACCCAGTCCGACTCGATCGAATCCTTGGACCAGACCACGACCACCGCGTTGGCATCGGCGATCGCCCGCTCGATCACCCGCCCGAAGGGTTCACCGGTCGCTATCGCATTGTCGCGCCAGACCTCGAATCCCGCCGCGACCAGCGCCCTGCTGAACGCTTCGACCCACTGCTGGTCCTCGCGCGCGTAACTGATGAAAAGCTTAGGCATACCCTCTCCCGTGCCAGCCTCCATGCAGCAGATAATAGCCGTTTTTGCCGCCCGTCAGGCACTGCCGGTCGGGCGGCCGTTCAGCGTCAACAGCTGCACAAGCGTGGCGCTGTTCGATCGGTAGTCAGGTGCGGCAGCGCGGCCGGTGACGGTTGCCTGCGGTACCGATGCGCACGGAGCAGTCGGCACAGTCCCGGGAAAGCCGAACCACAAGCACTATCGGCCAGCCGATTGCTCGTTGTCAGCAAACCTCCCGGCTCTGCTTGTCCCCTCCCCGGGGGCGGATCTAAGCTCGAAGAGTCTCTTTTCCGCAGTGCGCCGGAGAAACACTCCCGCCAACTGCAGCAGAGTGGAGGCCAGTCGGACGTCATGAACAGCTCTACTGAGGGTCGTACCAAGCAGCTCTGGCATACGCAGCCGATCGAGGCAACGCTCGAGGCAATGGATACCACCCGGCATGGCCTGAGCCAGCAGGAAGCCGAGATCCGATCCGCCCGCTACGGGCCCAACCGGCTGCCGCCGCCCAAGCGCCGCGGTCCGCTGCTGCGCTTCCTGTTGCAGTTCCACAACGTGCTTATCTATGTGCTGCTCGCGGCGGCGCTGGTGACCGCGCTGCTGGCGCACTGGGTTGACACCGGGGTGATCGTCGCCGTGGTGCTGATCAATGCACTGGTGGGATTCGTGCAGGAGGGCAAGGCGGAGAAAGCGCTGGATGCGATCCGCGACCTGCTCTCGCCACAGGCGACGGTGTTGCGCGAGCGCCACCAGCTGGTGATCCCGGCCGCCGCGCTGGTACCCGGCGATATCGTGCTGCTGCAGTCGGGTGACAAGGTTCCCGCGGACCTGCGGCTGTTCCGCAGCAAGAGCCTGAGGATAGAGGAGGCGGCGCTGACCGGCGAATCCGTACCGGTGGAGAAATCGACCGCTCCGGTGGAAGCGACGGCCGATCTCGGCGACCGCAGCTGCATGGCATTCGCCAGCACGCTGGTGACCTACGGCAGTGGTTCCGGGGTGGTCGTGGCAACCGGCATCGAGACCGAGATCGGCCATATCAGCAAGCTGCTCGACCAGGTGAGTCAGCTCACGACGCCGCTGCTGCGGCAGATCGCCCGCTTCGGCCGTCGCCTGACCGCCGCGATCCTGCTGCTGGCATTTCTCACTTCGCTTTACGGCATCCTGGTGTGGCACAACACCGCGGACGACATGTTCCTGGCAGCCGTCGGACTCGCCGTGGCGGCCATTCCAGAGGGGCTGCCTGCGATCATCACCATAACGCTCGCGCTCGGCGTGCAACGCATGGCCGGACGCAACGGCATCATCCGGCGGCTGCCTGCGGTGGAGACGCTGGGCACGGTGTCGGTGGTCTGCTCCGACAAGACCGGCACGCTGACGCGCAACGAGATGACCGTGCAGAGCCTGGCCACCAACGAGCACCTGCTCGACGTCACCGGCGTCGGCTACGACCCGCACGGCGGCATCCAGCTGGAGGGCGAGGAGAGAGACCCTGAACAGCTCCCCGAAATCATCGAACTGGCCCGTGCCAGTCTTCTCTGCAACGACGCCGAGGTGGCATTCGATGGAGAGAAATGGCGCCTCAGCGGCGACCCCACCGAGGGTGCGCTCTACACGCTGGCGCTGAAATGCGGCCTGGAGCCCGGCTTTCAGAACGAGGCGTTGCCCCGCAGCGACACCATTCCCTTCGAGTCCGAACACCGTTTCATGGCGACGCTGCACCACGATCACGCCGGACACGGGTTCGTCTACATCAAGGGGGCGCCGGAACGGATCCTGGAGATGTGCCACCGTCAGCGCCAGGCAGGCGAGGAGCGACCGCTCGATATCGGCTATTGGGAATGGCGCATCGATCAGATTGCGCGGCGCGGCCAGCGCACGCTGGCATTGGCATTTGCCGTCGCCGCGCCGGGGCAGAGTGTGCTGAGCTTCGACGATGTGCAGGGGGGGCTGACGCTGCTCGGGCTGGTCGGCATCATGGATCCGCCACGTGCCGAGGCGCTGGAGGCGGTGCGCAGATGCCAGTCGGCGGGCATCCGCGTCAAGATGATCACCGGCGACCATGCCGTGACCGCGATGGCGATCGCAGAACAGATGGGCATAGGCGGCGGCCGGGCGTTGACCGGACAGGAGATCGAGCAGCTCGACAAGCAGGCCCTTGGCGAAGCGGTGCTGCAGGTGGACGTCTTCGCCCGCGCCAGTCCCGAGCACAAACTGCGACTGGTCGAAGCGCTGCAGTCGCGGGGTATAGTGCTGGCGATGACCGGCGACGGGGTCAACGA
>JAGRGU010000066.1:0-10654 GCA_020445335.1 Gammaproteobacteria bacterium | reverse complement strand
CCGACGACAACTTCGCCTCCATCGTGCACGCGGTGGAAGAGGGTCGCACCGTCTACGACAACATCAAGAAGTCGATACTCTTCATTCTACCGACCAATGGCGCAGAAGCCCTTACGCTGATCGCCGCGATCGTGCTCGGTCATCAGCTGCCGATCACTCCGGTGCAGATTCTCTGGGTCAACATGATCACCGCGGTGACGCTCGCCCTCTCGCTCGCCTTCGAGCCGCCCGAGCGGGATATCATGGGCCGGCCGCCGCGCGATCCGGACGAAGCGATTCTGTCGCGCTTTCTGGTCTGGCGTCTGTTCTACGTCTCGCTACTGATGGTGGCCGGCATCTTCGGGCTCTTCCTGTGGATGCGCAGCAACGGCGCCGGAGTGGCGGAAGCGCGCACAGTGGCGGTCAATACGCTGGTCATGTTCGAGGCCTTCTACCTGCTCAACACCCGTTACATCCGCCAGTCGGCGCTGTCGTACAAAGGGCTGTTCGGCAGCGGCAAGGTGCTGGCTGCGATCGCGCTGGTAATGGGCTTTCAGCTGCTCTACACCTATCTGCCGTGGATGCAGCTGCTGTTCGACACCACCGCTCTGGATGGCACGACCTGGGGCTTGATGCTGTTGGTCTCGGCCAGTGTCTTCTTCGTCGTCGAGGGGGAGAAGTTCCTGCTGCGCCGGGCCGCGATCAGGCGCGGTTAGCCGCTGCCCGGGAGGCCGCAGTTGCGCCGCGCGACCGGCGCCCAGATAACCGCCAACGCACCGGCCGCCGCGTCGCTAAAGCAGATGCCTGCCGTCGAAGATATCGAATGGCAGCGCGAAGCTATCCACCTCTTCGATGCAGCCCAGATTGACCCGATAGTGCCCCGGACGCCTGACGGTCTGATGAAAGGTGTAGATGCCGCATCGCTTGCAGAAGAAGTGTTTGGCGGTGCCGTCGCCGAACTGATAGAGGCCGAGCGCCCCCTCCTCGGCATCGATCTGCATCGCTTCGGGGGCGATTATCTCGCTGCTCATCAGCGCGCCCTTGCGCGTGCAGATCGAGCAGTTGCAGCGCAGCCCCTTGGTGATCGCCTCACCCCGATAGGAGAAGCGGACCGCGCCGCAGTGACAGCTCCCCTTGTGGTTTTCGTTCATGCTCATCGCTCCGCTCCCATCGCCTCGGCGCGTCCGGCGCGCTGGCGCAGTTCCTCCGCATCCGCCCCCGGCCGCCACCCCTGCGTATGACGCAGCACCAGATCGCGCATCATGCCGATATGCGCCGCATCGTCGTTCAGACAGGGAATGTAGCTGTAGTCGCGGCCACCCGCCGCGAGAAAGGTGTCGCGGTTTTCGATCGCGATCTCCTCCAACGTCTCCAGGCAGTCGGTACTGAACCCCGGGCAGATGACGTGCACCTTGCCCACCCCGCTGCCGGCCAGCGCCTGCAATGTCCGGTCGGTGTAGGGCTGTAGCCACTGCTTGGGCCCGAGACGCGACTGAAAGCAGAGCTGCCAGCGCTCGTTGGGCAGCTGCAGCGCCTGCGCCAGCAGTCGTGCGCTCTTCTGGCATTCGCAGAAGTAAGGATCACCGGCGAGAAAGTACTCCTCGGGAATACCGTGAAACGACAGCAGCAGCTTCTCCGGCTCGCCGTTCGCCGCCCAGTGGTTCTTTACGCTTTGTGCCAGCGCGGCGATGTAGGCGGGATCGTCATGGTAGTGGTTGACGAAGCGCAGTTCGGGGAGCCAGCGCCAGTGGCGCAGTTCGGCAGAGACCGCGTCAAAGGTGGAGGCAGTGGTGGTCGCGGAGTACTGCGGATAGAGCGGCAGCACAAGGATGCGCCGCGCGCCGGCCTGCTCCAGCGACTTCAGCGCGGAGGCGATTGACGGATTGCCGTAGCGCATCGCCAGCGCCACTCTGACGGGTCGATCTGCTTCGGCGTCGAGCAGCGTCTGCAGCGCTTCGGCCTGCCGCCGCGCCGTCACCAGTAACGGCGAGCCTTGCGCGGTCCAGACCTTACGGTAGGCAGCCGCCGAGCGCCGCGGTCTGGTGTTGAGGATGACCAGATTGAGCACCAGCCACCAGAGGGGCCGCGCCATCTCCACCACCCGCGGATCCCACAGGAACTCCTTCAGGTAGCGTCTGACATCGGCCGGTTCAGGGGAGTCCGGGGTGCCGAGATTGGTCAGCAGAACGCCGAGCGTCTCGGCTCCGTCGTGTGCATATCCGGCGCGCATGGTCATTGGGATATCCGGCTGGCGGGGAACCCGCGGCCGCCCGTCTCCATCAACCGCAGCGCACGATCGGGCAGCTGCTGTCGTATGCGCGTGTCACCGGGTGGCGCGGCGCGCAAGCGCCCCCCGCCGAAGCTCAATTGCGATCGCCCCGCAGTGTCCGGTAACCCGCGATCACCACGATCAACGCGAACAGTCCCAGGCCTGCGGCTCCGGCGAACACGTACCAGATCTCCATGGGTAGATTGAGCGGCATAATCAGTACTCTTGTTGTTGGCTGCGGCGGGGGCTGGCGCCTGTTGGCTGCCACTCTCCGCCCGTAGCAGCGGTTTGCGTCCACCGCGGCAGGGGCTGCCGCGACTCATTTCGGCTCACCATGATAGGAGCATTATCGCGCCTGTCAAACGGGATCGGGCGACTGCACCACGCGAGCGCCCGCTCGAGGGTTCTGATGCTGTGAAAAAGTAACGGAACGTTGCCTCTACCCTGTTTCGTAACGCTTCGAGTCGATGAAGCGTTACATCGCAAGCGTCTCAACGGTCCTGGACAGGAATATAGAAAATCATATAACGTATTGTTTTTATGTTTATTTTTAAGATTCTAAAAAAATTGGCACATCCCCTGCACTATCACCAGTCAAGCAACACTGCTTACAACCTGAAACCCAAACAGACTGGAGAATGAACATGAAAAAGACCACCACCATCACCACCACCCTGATCGCCGCAGCACTCTTCGCGGGCAGTGCCGCCGCCAGCAACAAACAGGCCGAAGATATCCTCTATGGCCAGGGTCGGGTCCCCACCACCGCAGCCGAGATGTACGTGCAGATCGAGGTGGCCCCGAAAGAGACCGGCGACTATCTACTCTGGAATCTGGGTCAGAGCGAAAGCCTCAACCGCTCGGATGTATACGTCCAGGGCATCAGCAACCAGGACGACCGCGACAACCTGAGAGACCGCGCCTGATCCCCGGCGCACAGCAAAGGGCCGGCATCCCCAGGGTGCCGGCCCTTTTTTCATTGTCCGTCTCCCGCCAGGGTGGCGTCGCCAAGGAACTTTGGGAGGCCAGCTGTCGCCGTAAAAGGGCTGCCCGTATAATCCCGAAAACTGAGACCAGGCAGCAGGCAGTACCATGAACAACAACACCCTTCGTGCCATTATCGTCGTCTCGACCGCGCTGCTGGTGTTCGCGCTGTTGTGGCAGTTCGCGCCGTTGATCGAGCGGTTGGTGATCGGTGCCGGCACCGAGCCACGCCCGGTCACCGCGCGTGGCGATCTGGCGGCTTCCGAGCAGTCGACCATCAAGCTGTTCGAGCAGTCGGGCCCCTCGGTCGTCTATATCACCACCCTGCAGCGCCTGATCAATCCCTGGACACGCAATATCCGCAGCGTGCCGAAAGGGACAGGGTCGGGTTTCATCTGGGACGACCTGGGGCACCTGGTCACCAATCATCACGTCATAGCCGATGCCTCGGAGGCCAAGGTGCGGCTCAATGATGGCCGCAGCTACCGCGCCACGCTGGTCGGCGGCAGCCCCGCGCACGATCTGGCCGTACTGCGCATCCGTGTCCCGTTCGACCGTCCGCCGCCGGTGCCTATCGGCAGCAGCAAGGATCTCAAGGTGGGTCAGAGCGTCTACGCCATCGGCAACCCGTTCGGGCTCGACCAGACGCTTACCACCGGCGTCGTTTCGGCGCTCGACCGCAGCCTCACGACTGAGAACGACACCACCATCGACCACCTGATTCAGACCGATGCGGCGATCAATCCGGGCAACTCGGGTGGTCCGCTGCTCGATAGCGCGGGGCGCCTGATCGGCATCAACACCGCCATCTACAGCCCTTCAGGCGCCTACGCCGGAATCGGCTTTGCGGTTCCGGTCGATACCGTCAACCGGGTGGTGCCGGAGCTGATCGCCAAGGGTCGCTACACGCGGCCGCAGCTGGGGGTGGAAATCAACGACGAGATCAGCCGTGCGGTGCTCAAGCGGCTGGAGCTGGAAGGGGTGCTGATCCTCAAAGTGAGCGAGGGGTCGATCGCCGACAGCATCGGGCTGCGTGGCACCCAGGTCGATGCCGAGGGCGACATCGTGCTCGGCGACGTACTGCTGTCGGTCGGCGGTGTAGCGGTGCGCAGCGGCAATGACCTGCTCTCCCGGCTCGACGATTTTCAGCGCGGTGAGCGCGTCATCATCACCATCTGGCGCAACGGCAACACCCGGCAGATCGAGATCGTGCTCTAGCACCCGCCGCGCCCGGGCAGTCTCCGCCCCGCCCGGGTGGGGAGCTCTAGGGCTGATAGCTCAGCGTCAGGAAGAGCGTGCGTCCGGGCTGATTGAAGAACGCCGCGGTCTGGTAATCCTCGTCGAACAGATTCTCTATCCGCGCCTGCAACCGCCAATCGTGGGAGAAGCGGTACTCGGCGCGCAGATCGAGGGTCTCGAAGCCGTCCAGCTTGACGTTGTTGGCGACATCGTTGTAGCGCGAGCCCTCGGCGTTGAGGGTCGCGCCGATCGAGTAGTCGCCGAAGCGGCGGTCCACGGCGACGCGCAGCACCTCGCCGGCGCGGCGCGGTAAGCGGTTGCCCCGATTGGCACCGCTGCTGCGATTCTGGTGTTCGAGCAGGGTCAGACTCGCCTCCAGATCCCAGCCCCAGAGCCGGGTCGAGAGCGACGTCTCGAAACCGGTGATGCTCGCCGCATCGATGTTCTGCATTTTGAAGGTGGTCGCATCGTAGGCGATCATGTCGTCGATGCGCGTGCGATAGACGCTCATCGACCAGCGCCCCCACCCCATGTCACCATCGAGGCCGGCCTCCAGGCTGCTGGACTCCTCCGGCACCAGGTCGAGATTGCTCGACGACGGGAACATGCCGAACGCAGGAAAGTAGAGATCGTTGAACGACGGCGCCTTGAACGCGGTGCCGTAGGCGAGCCGGAAACGGACCCGATCGGTCAACGCATAGCCCCAGGCGGCCGAGCCGGATCCGTATTCGCCAAACTGCTGGTTGTCATCCTCGCGCAGCGACAGCTGCCAGTCGTGCCGGCCATGACTCCCCTGATACTCGATGAACAGCGCATGATTGTTGCGCGACTTCTCGGTGTAGTCGGTGGTACTGACCACCTCGTCTTTGAGGTAGTCCAGCCCCCATGTCAGCAGGTGGTCGTCGGCAACATAGATGTCATTCTGCAGCGAAATCGTGGTGCGCCGGGTATTGAACTTGGACATGAACAGACCATCCTTGAAGTTGTCCGACTTGTCGCGGTTCTGTCCGCCGGAGAGCTTCAGACTCCAGTTCTCATTGGGGGTATAGCGGACGCTCGCGCCGACCACCTGCTGGATGGTTTCGGTGTGGTTGGTGAAACTGCCGTCGAAGTCGGTCTCACCCTCGCTCTGCAGCAGATGGGCGTCCAGTTCCAGTCCGTTGCCGAAGCGGTAACCGGCGCGCAACGACCCCGAGAGGTTGCGGTGACCGTCCTCATCCGGCTCGACGATACCGCAACCGTTGCTGAAATCGCCGCCGTCGCAACTGTTGAATCCGTCGGTATCCCTGCTCGTCAGGCTGGCATTGAACCAGCCCCGCTCACCGCCGCCGGAGAGACCGAGCGTCCCCTCGCGCCAGTTATCGCTGCCGATGGTGGCCGAGAGGAAAGGCTTCATCTCCCCGCCACCCTTGCGCGTGAAGATCTGTATTACGCCGCCGACCGCTTCGGAGCCGTAGAGGCTGGAGCGCGGTCCGCGTACGATCTCGATGCGTTCGACCAGCGCCAGCGGGATATCCTGCAGCGCGGTCGCGCCGGTGGTGGCCGACCCCATCTTGATGCCGTCGACGAGTACCAGCAGGTGGCCGTTCTTGGTTCCCCGCAGATAGAGTTCGGTCTGCTTGCCGGCGCCGCCGTTGTTGCTGAAGCTGACCCCCGCGACGCCGCGCACGACTTCGTGGATGGAGTGCAGCTGCCGGCGCTGGATCTCCTCGCGCGTGATCACGGTGACCGATGTAAGTGTATCGTCGACAGTCTCGGCGGTACGCGTCGCGGTTACCACCAGCGGTTGCAGTTCGACCGCAGGCGCGCCTGTGGCGCTCAGCAGCAGAGCCAATGGGGTCAATACGGATCGGATATTCATCTACTCTCCTCGCTCACGCTCACCCGCGTGCACAGTCATTCAGCATTCGGGCAGAACGGAGGAGAAGCGAGGAACAGGCGGAAGAGCGCTTGTGCCGCGACATCGCCCTCCGCAATGCCAACCAACAGCGACAGGCCGGTCTCCGGACTCGCGAGTAACCCCTGCCGGGGGGACGGATCGCCTTCCCACGCATGTCGCGCAGTGGCTCGAGAAAACACTGAGCAGACTCAGCGCCTTCTACGGGATCGGTCTCGACTCGCTTACCGTTGCGGGGGCAGTGCCGGGTTTGTGGCCGTCAGTTGGCGGCTCGCACCGGCTTCCCGTTTCATCCCTCGGGTGGGCACCCTTGGGACACCTGAAGCAACGCTGGCAAGCTATAGCAAGCGCCGGGCAAAGTCAACGCGACACCGGAAATCCACAAGGGTCGTATTCGATTGAAAAACGTTCGAGCGGATCCGATCCCGGTCGACTGCGCGGCGTGCGCGTGAGATCGCAAACCGGCGTGTTACACTGGCTTCATGGGCCCAACCGGAGCCAGCCGTTTCTACCAGAACAAGAGCCTGCCACCATGCACATCGAATTCTACGGCGCCACCAGCGGCGTCACCGGTTCCTGCCATATACTGCGCGCCAACGGCCATACCATCCTGCTCGATTGCGGCCTCATTCAGGGGCGCCGCGAGGAGATGGAGAAGAACCGCAACCCCTTTCCGTTCGCCCCGGACGAGATCAGCGCGGTGGTGCTCAGCCATGGCCATATCGACCACTCCGGCCGGCTGCCGCTGCTGGTGAAGCAGGGCTACCAGGGACCGATCTATACCCAGAACGCGACCGGAGATCTGTGCAACATACTGCTGCAGGACGCGGCCTACCTGCAGGAGAAGGATGCCCAGTACGAGAACAAGTGGCGCCAGCGGCGCAAGAAACCGCTGATCGAGCCGCTCTACGACGTCGACGACGCCGGCCGGACGCTCTCCAATATGGTCAAAATGCGTTACCGCGAAAAACGCGGGATCCTACCCGGCATAAGCATCCGCTTCCAGGATGCCGGCCATATTCTCGGTTCCTGCAGCGTGGAGCTCTGGCTCGAGGAGAATGGCGTGGAACGCAAGCTGGTCTTCAGCGGCGATCTCGGCCAGTACGACACCCCGATCCTGAACGACCCTGCAGTGATCGAAGAGGCGGACCACGTCATCGTCGAGAGCACCTACGGCAACCGCCTGCATCGCGACCGCCAGGGGACCATCGACGAGATCGGCGGGATCATCCGCGACGCCGCCCACCACAAGGGCAACCTGCTGATTCCAGCTTTCGCCATCGGTCGCAGCCAGGAGATTCTCTACTACCTGGGGAAGTTCTACGATCATTGGGAGCTGTCGCGCTGGCAGATCTTTCTCGACAGCCCGATGGCGATCAAGGCCAGTCAGGTCTACTGGGATTACCCGCACCTCTACGACGAAGAGGCCACAAGGCTGAGGCGCGAACACGACGAGATGCCCAAGCTGAGCAACCTCCACTTCACCCCGTCGCCGAAGGAGTCGATGGTGATCAACCGCATCAAAAGCGGTGCCATCATCATATCGGCCAGCGGCATGATGACCGGTGGACGGATCATTCATCACCTGAAGCACAACATCTCGCGCAGCGGCGCGCACGTCATGATCGTCGGTTACCAGGCCAACGGCACGCTCGGACGCAAGCTGGTGGACGGCGAGCCGAGTATCAGGATCCATGGCGACGATTATCGCGTCAAAGCCAATATCCACACCGTCGGCGGGCTCTCGGCGCACGCCGACGCAGACGACCTTATGCGTTGGATGGGCAACTTCAAGAGCAACCCACAGGTCCACGTGGTGCATGGCGAGGATGAATCCAAACGCGCTTTTCGCGAACGGCTTCAAAGCGAGTTGAAGCTGCGCGCCGACGTACCCGAGCCGGGCCAGGTCATGGAGTTGTAGCGCCCCCGCGCCCGAACCATTCAGGAGAGAAACCATGTTCGAAGCTGTCGACAGCCCCTATCTGGTCCCGTTCAACGGCGATTTCGATCGCCGCTCGTCAGCCACCGCGCCGCCGCCGGATGTCAAGGGCAAGAAAGGGCTGCGCAAGGAGCTGGAGAAACTGACCGAGCGCCTCTCGGAGCTGCAGCAGCGCTTCTACGCCCACGACCGTTATTCGCTGCTGCTGGTGTTCCAGGCGATGGACGCCGCCGGCAAGGACGGTACCGTGCGCGCGGTGATGAGCGGAGTCAATCCGACCGGCTGCCAAGTCTTCTCGTTCAAGCAGCCATCGGCGGAAGAGCGCGATCACGACTTTCTCTGGCGTACCAGTCGCTGCCTGCCCGAGCGCGGCCGCATCGGCATCTTCAACCGCAGCTACTACGAAGAGGTGCTGGTGGTACGTGTCCATCCCGAATACCTGCAGGGACAGCAGCTGCCCGAGATCGATGACCTGGAGACGCTGTGGCAGCATCGCTACGAATCCATCCGCGACCATGAGAAACATCTGGCCCGTAACGGCACCGTGATACTCAAGTTCTGGCTTAACGTCTCCCACGAGGAGCAACGCCAGCGTTTCCTGTCGCGTCTCGACGAGCCGGAAAAGAACTGGAAGTTCTCCACGGGGGATGTCAGAGAACGCGGCTTCTGGAAACAGTACATGCGGGCCTACCAGACCGCGCTGACGGAGACTTCGCGCCCCTGGGCGCCCTGGTACGCGATTCCGGCCGACAACAAACCCTATATGCGCGCCCGGGTGTCGGAGATCATCGTACGCACGCTGGAGTCTCTCGACCTGCGCTATCCGGAGGTCTCCGCCGACGAACGTGCCAACTTCGACGAGATGCGCACGCTGCTGCAGGATGGCTGAAAACGCAATGCCGACACCGCTTCCCGAATCGCTGCAGAACTGGCTGGACGCTTTCAACGGCGCCAAACAGCTGCTTCTGGAGAAGGGCTTCATCGCCACGCCGAGCAACGCCCGCGAGGCTCTGGAACTGATCACCCGGCGTTTCGTCGAGACTGCACCTGAGATACCGCTGGTCAAGGATGCGCTGGTCCCCGGCGCCGGCCACCAGGTGCCGGTGCGCATCTACCACCCGGCTCCCGGAGAGGCACTGCCGCTGCTGATATTCGCCCACGGCGGCGGGCACATGGCCGGAAGTCTGAGCCTCTACGATCGAATCGCCAGACGCCTGACCGAAGCGAGCGGGCATCTGCTGGTCTCGGTCGACTACCGGCTCGCCCCCGAGTGCCGCTATCCGGCGGGATTACAGGATCTGGTGCAGGTCGTCGAAGGGATCCGCCCTTTGCTGCGACAGCTTCAGATCACTGCCGGCGACGGGCTGTCGCTGGCCGGGGACAGCGCCGGCGGCGCCCTCTGTGCCAGCGCGGCGCACCATTTTCAGTACCGCCCCGACCACCCGATCGACAAGCTGGTGCTGATCTATCCGAGTCTCGACTACACGCTGAGCCACCCCTCGACCGAGACGCTGGCGAGCGGTTACCTGTTGGAGCGCGAGCGGATTCTCTGGTACTTCGACAACTACTTTCCACCATTGCAGGATCGCCGTCTGGCATCGCCGCTGTTCATGCCGGCAGATGGTCGACTGCCACAGACACTGCTGCTCACCGCGGAGTACTGTCCATTGCGCGATGAAGGCGCGGCCTACGTCGAACGGCTGCGTACAGTCGGGGTGCAAGCCGAGCTGCTGCCGTTCGACGGCATGGTGCATGCCTTCCTCAACCTGGAGTCACTGGTTCCCGACAGCTGCGCGCGCGCCTACCGTGAAATCGGCAGGTTCCTGCAGAAGGGACGGAGGGTGTAGATCTTATAGATTTCCGCGTTGCCCGCGGGTTGTCCACCCCCACGCATCGGGCGGGTGGCAACATGGGCTAGACGCGAAAACGGGTCACCAGTTCGTTCAGCTCGCGCGCCTTCTCCGACATCGAACTCGATGCGGCCGAGGTCTGCTCCGCCAGCGCCGCATTCTGCTGCGTCACCTCATCCATGCTGGTTACCGCCTGATTGACCTGTTCGATACCGATCGCCTGCTCGCGGCTGGAGGAGGCGATCTCCGAAATGATCCCGTTGACCCGCTTCACCGCACCGACGATTTCGTTGAGCATCCCACCCGAGCGGTTGACCAGCTCGGTACCGGCGCTCACTTTGTCCCCGGAATCACGAATCAGATCCTTGATCTCCTTGGCCGCGGTCGCACTCCGACCCGCCAGGTTGCGCACTTCGGTGGCGACAACCGCAAACCCCCTGCCCTGTTCTCCGGCGCGCGCAGCCTCCACCGAGGCGTTCAGCGCCAGCAGGTTGGTC
>JAGRGU010000065.1:18995-83424 GCA_020445335.1 Gammaproteobacteria bacterium | reverse complement strand
GCATCATCGTCGAGCCGGTGGCGGGAAACATGAACTGCATTCCACCGCAGCCGGGCTTTCTGCAGGGGTTGCGGGAGCTCTGCGATCGCCACGGAAGCGTGCTGATCTTCGACGAGGTGATGACCGGTTTTCGTGTAGCACTGGGCGGCGCCCAGGCTCACTACGGCGTCACTCCCGACCTGACCACGCTGGGAAAAGTAATCGGCGGCGGCATGCCGGTGGGTGCCTTTGGCGGCAAACGCGAGATCATGGAGCGAATCGCGCCGCTCGGCCCCGTCTATCAGGCTGGCACTCTCTCCGGCAATCCGGTGGCGATGACCGCCGGCCTGGTAACGCTCAGGCTCATCTCGGAACCCGGCTTCTACGACCGCCTGACCAAGGCAACGAAGCGACTGGTCGACGGCATCCGCGCCGCGGCCGACAAAGCTGGAATCGCGCTGACCAGCAACCAGGTCGGCGGCATGTTCGGGCTCTTTTTCACCGACGCCACCAAGGTGACCGACTATCGCCAGGCCACCGCCTGCGACCAGCAGCGTTTCCAGCACTTCTTCCACGCCATGCTTGAGCGTGGGGTCTATCTCGCACCCTCCGCCTACGAAGCAGGCTTCGTCTCGGCAGCCCATGGCGAGGCGGAGATCGACGCCACCGTCGCCGCAGCCACGGAGTCGTTCGCGGCGCTGGCTTGAATCGACCGCGGCAGGCCCTGGCATGACCGAGCTTTTTCAACAACTGCTCGACTGGGTCCAACTGCATCCGCTCTGGTCCGGCGCACTGCTCTTCAGTGTGGCGATGGCGGAATCGCTGGCACTTGTCGGCATGATCGTTCCCGGTGTCGCGATCATGTTCGGCATCGGCGCGCTGATCGCTGCCGGGGCGATCGATTTCGGCACCGCGATGGCCTGGGCCGTCGCCGGCGCGGTGGCGGGCGACGGTCTCAGCTTCTGGTTCGGCCGCCACTATCGCGATCGCCTGCGTGCTGTCTGGCCATTCACCCGCTACCCGCAAAGCCTCGCCAGAGGGATCGAGTTTTTCGAGAAGTATGGCGGCAAAAGCGTCGCCATCGGACGCTTTTTCGGACCTGTGCGCGCGGTCATACCGCTGGTCGCCGGCATGATGGGCATGTCGCCGGGCCGCTTCGCCGTCGCCAACGTCCTTTCGGCACTGGCCTGGGCGCCCGCCTACCTGCTGCCGGGCGTCGTTTTCGGCAGTTCGCTGAAACTCGCCTCCGAAGTCGCGCTCAGGCTCGTCATCGTGCTGCTGTTACTGGTCGCTCTCGGCTGGTTCGCCTACTGGATCATCCACCGCACATTCAGCTATCTGCAACCCCGTGCAGGGCGCCTGCTGAACCTGGCTCTGCAGTGGGGCGAGCGCCATCCGCTGGTCCGCAGCACCGCTGAAGCGCTCATCGACCCGCAACATCCGGAAGCGCGTGGCGTATCGATCCTGGCAACGGTACTGTTGCTGATGGCGCTGCTATTCGCGCTGGTCACCGGCTGGACGCTCGCCGACCCGGGCGCCTCAAGCGGCATAAATGAAACGGTGCTCAATACGCTGCAGAGCCTGCGTTCGCCCTGGGGCGACCACCTGTTCGTCTCCATTACCGCGCTGGCCGACGCCAAGTCGCTGGCGCTGCTGGTGAGCATGGTGCTCGCCTGGCTGTTGCTGATGCGGCAGCGGCGAGCCGCGCTCTATTGGCTGGTCGCGACCGGCTTCGCCTTGCTCGCCGCCCCCCTGATCAAGCTGGTCCTACGGATACCGCGTCCGCTGCTCGCACCGGCCACAGGCGACAGTTTCGCCTTTCCCAGCGGTCATACCCTGTGGGCGACCATCGCTTTCGGCTTCCTGGCGGTGCTGATCGCGCGAGGTCTCGATCCACGCTGGCGCTGGCTGCCCTATAGCCTGGCTGGCATGCTGGTATCCGGGGTGGCGCTGTCGCGCCTCTATCTCGGCATGCACTGGCTTGCGGATGTCCTGGCGAGCATTGCGCTAGGCGTTGCCTGGCTGGCCGGACTCGGCATCGCCTACAGTCGGCATGTCGCGCCTTCACCACGTCCGCGGCCGCTGGCACTGCTCACTCTGGCTCTCCTTCTCTGCGCAACCCTAATACACCTGAAGTTCGATCACGACGAAAATGTGGCGCTATATGCGCCGCCTCGCCAGACGATCGCGATCCCCGAAGCTGAATGGTGGTCCGGGGGATGGCGGGGACTGCCCGCGTTAAGGCAGGACACCCGGGGGCGCCTGGAGCATCCACTTAGGCTGCAGTTTGCGGGATCGCTGACACGGTTGGCCGCCGGGCTGAGACACGCGGGCTGGCAGCCCGCGCCCGCATTCGACTGGCAGGCGGCGATCAGGTTGTTCTCTCCCGCGCTGCCGCTGAGTCAACTGCCGCTGCTGCCACAGGTGCATGCCGGCCGACACGAGACCCTCAGCCTTGTTCGCCTGTTGCCACCAGATCGACGACTGGTGCTGCGTTTCTGGCCAGCCGACAGGCATCTCGCAGAAGACGGGGCGCCCCTTTGGGTCGGCGTCGTCAACGAACAACTCAAAAGCGAGTTGTTGAACCTGCTGGCCTACGCCACATCACGAATAGATTCCGCACAGGCGTTTGAACAACTGCGCGCGGATCTGCCTGCCTCGATGAAACAGCGACTCACCGCCAACGGCACCCTGCTGCTGCACTTACCTGCGCCAAGCGAGTAATTCCAGACCTCACTCCTCACCCCAGCGACGTGCCAGTCGATGCGGAATGCGCAGATGGTCGAGCACTCGCGCCACCATGAAATCAACCAGATCGGCCACTTGCTGCGGACGATGGTAAAAGCCTGGAGCCGCCGGCATTATCGTCACACCCAGGCGCGCCAGCTTGAGCATATGCTCCAGATGAATCGCCGAGAGTGGCGTCTCCCGTGGCATCAGTATCAGCTGCCTGCGCTCCTTGATCACTACGTCGGCGGCCCGCTCAATGAGGTTGTTGCTGGCGCCGCAGGCGATCGCCGACAGCGTACCGGTGGAGCAGGGCGCCACCACCATCGCCGCCGGCGCACCCGAGCCACTCGCAACCGGCGCGGTCCACTGTTCACGGCCGAAAACCCGCAACTGGCCTTCAGCGGCGCCGAAGCGCTCGCACAGCAACGACTCCATTGTTGCGGGCTGCGACGGCAGCTTCAGGTCGCTTTCGATCGAGATCACCACCTGCGCCGCCTTGGAGACCATCAGATAGACCGTACGCTCGGCTGCGAGCAGCGCCTCGAGCAGTCGCAATCCATACTGGCAGCCGGAGGCGCCCGTAATCGCCAGCGCCACGGGTTGGTTGCCGTCAGCCATTCTCACGCATCCTCAGGAGATCGAGCAACCGCTGATGTATCCCCTCGAAACCACCGTTGCTCATGATCACCACATGGTCGCCGGCCAGCGTCTGCGCAACCAGGCTGTGCAGCAACTGCTCGACGTCGCCGAACAGCTCGCAGGCGTTTCCAAGCGGTGCAAATACCGTTTCGGGTCGCCACTCCAGGCCTTTCGATACATAGATCATTGCATGGTCGGCCGCCGCCAGCGCAGACGGCAGCCGTTGCGCCTGCACGCCCATTCGCATGGTGTTCGACCTGGGCTCCAGCACGGCAAAGATACGCACCGAATCGCCCACTTTGGCACGCAACCCCTGCAAGGTGGTGGCAATCGCCGTGGGATGGTGAGCGAAGTCATCGTAGACCCGCACCCCGCCCTGCTCGCCACGCAACTCCATGCGTCGTTTTACATTGCGAAAAGCTGGCAACGCCTCGATCGAGCAGTGCGGCGGCACACCTGCATGTCGCGCCGCGGCCACCGCAGCCAGTGCGTTCTCGACATTGTGCAGACCGCTCAACTGCCACTCGGCCCGTCCAACCCGCTGCCGCTGCTGCAGCAGCGTGAAGGCGCCCCCGCCCTTTTCGATCTCCGCTGCGCTCCAGTCCGCTTCCCCCGTTCCGGCCGTGAACCGCTCCAAACGCGTCCAGCATCCCATCTCCAGCACCTGCCCGATCGCCGCCGATCCGGCAGGCGCGATGATCAGGCCACTGCCGGGTACGGTGCGCAGCAGATGGTGAAACTGTCGCTGAATCATCGCCAGATCGTCGAAAATGTCGGCATGATCGAACTCGAGGTTGTTGATCACCAGCGTGCGTGGACGATAGTGGATGAACTTGGAACGCTTGTCGAAGAAAGCCGTATCGTACTCATCCGCCTCGATGACGAAAAACGGCGACTCCCCCAGCCTCGCCGAGCAGCCGAAATTCTCCGGAACACCGCCGATCAGGAACCCCGGCGACAATCCCGCATACTCCAGCAGCCAGGCCAGCAGACTGGCGGTGCTTGTCTTGCCGTGGGTACCGGAAACCGCCAACACCCAGCGGTCGGAAAGCACCTGCTCGGCCAGCCACTGCGGTCCCGACTGGTAGCGCAGCCCACGATCGAGCAGATACTCCACCGCCGGATTGCCGCGCGACATGGCGTTGCCGACCAGCACGCAATCGGGCGCCGGCTGAAGATTTTCAGGGCTGTACCCTTCGACCAGTTTGATCCCCGACGCTTCCAGCTGGCTGCTCATCGGCGGATAGACGTTGGCGTCGGAGCCGCTCACCTGGTGACCGAGCGCACGCGCGAGAAGCGCGATTCCACCCATGAAAGTACCGCAGATGCCCAGAATGTGAAGATGCATGTCAGGTCACCGGAAGCAGGCTCTGCACCAGCGCGCTGACACTCAGAAAGTAGCCCAGCGCGATGGCCACGCCCATGATCAGACGTATCTCGAGCGCACAGCGGAAGATATGCCCAATGATCACCAGCGCCCAGATAACGACGGCAAGATAGAAAAGCACGCCCAGCTCAGCGAGAAACGAAGCCGACGGATCGGGTTGGATCAGCAGCTGTAACGGCATCGCCAGCAGATTGATCAGCAACGAGGTGCCCAGCAGCGCCGTAGCAGCCTGCAGAAACCTGGCGGAACGGTTGAACAGCAGCAACGAGAGACGCAACAATCCCAGCAGCAGCAGCATATCGACCAGCTGTGCCATTGCGGCGACAGCCAGGCTGCCGAAGGTATTGACGATCACCAACGCACCACTGACCAGCGACAGCAGCGCGGTCAGCCACAGCAGAAAAGGCGAGGCCGGCAGCTGTTGCGGTCCGGCCCGCAGCAGGCAGATATCGACGAAAAGATTGAGCAGTCTGCCCAAAGCAAACACTCCGCAACAAAAACTTCCGCGCCGGGCTGGCGCACCGCGCATCATACCGCCTGCACAGGAGAGGAAAAACTGTTGCCGAGAGTGTTATTCTTCCACGCCCGACAGCAGCGGCAGGAACAGGATGCAAGAACTCTACGTGGATACCGCAGATGCGCTGGAGCAACTCTGCGAGCAGCTCGCCGGCAGCCCCTGGCTTGCCGTGGATACCGAATTCGTACGCGAGAAGAGCTACCACCCTAAGCTCTGCCTGCTGCAGCTCTGCGACGGCGAGATCGCCGCCTGCATCGACCCGCTAAAGCTGGAGGATCTGGCACCGCTCGAGCGCCTGCTGCTGAATTCCTCCGGCACCAAGGTTTTTCACGCCGGCCGCCAGGACCTCGAGATTTTCTACCTGCTCTGGCAGCGGCTCCCCGCGCCGTTGTTCGATACGCAGCTGGCCGCGACCCTGCTCGGACTCGGCGAGCAGGTCGGCTACGCGGCCCTGGTGCAGAAGCAACTCGGTGTCGACCTGGCGAAGAGCCACACCCGCACCGATTGGTCGCTTCGGCCGCTGCGCCAGGGGCAGTTGCGCTACGCGTTGGACGACGTCATCTATCTTGGCCGCGTCTATCTCGCGCTCAAGGGTGAGCTGGAGCGACTCGGACGCATCGACTGGCTGGCGGAAGAGTTCGCCGCACTCGCCGATCCCGCGACCTACCGCATCGACCCCGACACTGTCTGGGAGAAGGTCAAAGGGCGCCAGCGGCTGAAAGGCGCACAACTGGCGACGTTACAGGTGCTTGCCGCCTGGCGCGAAAAACAGGCTTTGGCCGCGGACCGGCCGCGTCGCTGGATATTGCAGGACGATCCACTGATCGACCTGGCCCGTCAGGCGCCCCAATCGCTGGAGGCGTTGAGCCGAATTCGCGGTCTGGAGCCGGGGCAGCTGAAGCGCAGCGGCGCGCGCTGGCTGGAACTGATCGCGGAGTCCAGGGCATTGCCGAGCTCGGAGTGGCCGAGCCAGAGTCGACCATCCAAACGTATCAGCGCAAATCAGGAGGCGATCGTTGATCTGCTGATGAGCGCACTGCGGCTGCTCGCCGAGCAACAGCGCACCACCCCGGCGCTGCTCGCTTCGCGGCAGGACTTGGAACGGTTGACGGCGGGCTCGCGCGACATCGATCTACTGCGTGGCTGGCGACGCAAAATCGCCGGTGACGCGCTGCTCTCGGTACTGAATGGAGTGCTAGAACCGCGTCTTGAGAACGGCAGACTCGTCCTCGTGAAAAGCGCGATACGGGATTAGTCGCGCCGGTTGCGCAACCGGTACCGACGCAGCAGCAAAGCGCAAAACAGCAACACCACCATGCCGATAACCGGCACGTTGCCCCAGCGCGCGTAGGGCGTCACACCCTGCAGCGGGGTGATCTCGCCACGCAGGAGATGGCGCTCGAAGGCGGGCGAACGAGCGGCGATAGAACCGTTGGGCGCGATGATCGCGGAGATGCCGGTATTGGTGGAGCGCAGCAGATACCGGCCGCTCTCCAGCGCCCGCATGCGAGCGATCTGCAGATGTTGCGGCAGCGCCAGCGAATCACCGAACCAGGCGTCGTTGCTGGCATTCACCAGAAAACGCGCTTCCGGCAGCGCCCGGATCACCTCCTCGCCAAAAGCATCCTCGTAGCAGATCGAGATGCCGGCCTGGTGGCCGGCCAGACGCAATAGGGGCGCCCCACTACCGCCGGCGGAAAAATCCGACATGGGTATCTGCAGCCAGTCGATCAGAGGCTTGAGCAGCCCCTTGAACGGCATGAATTCACCAAACGGAACCAGGTGGCGCTTGTAATAGGCGCCCCTGCTCTCGCCCAGCGAAAGCATCGCGTTGTAGTAACTGCCGTTGTCGCCACGTTCGACGATCCCCAACAGCAGGCTGCTGCCATGTTCGGCAGCCTCTTCAGAAAGCGGCGCCAGAAAGGACTCTTCGACCTGGGAGGAAAACGCGGGAACCGCGGTCTCCGGCCAGATGATCAACGCCGTGCCCCACTGCTCCCGGCTCGCCTGTGTGTAGTGTGTCAGCGTCGGTCGCAATATCGACGGCAGCCACTTCTGCGCCTGCTCTATATTGCCCTGGATGATCGCCACCGAAATGGGCTCGCCAGCCGGTTCCACCCACTGCCTGTGGGTCAACATCCGACCTCCGCCCCATATCAGCAGCAACACCAGCAGCCACGCAAGACGTGTTCCCCTCCCCGGGCGTGACATGCCGATCAACGCAGCAACGCTGACAACGACGGCCAGACCGACACCATAAACGCCAATCAGGGGCGCCCATCCTGCGAGCGGTGTATCCAGCTGCGAATAACCGAGCGCCAGCCAGGGAAAGCCGCCCAGCAACCATCCACGCAGCCACTCGAAAAGCGTCCAACCCAGCGCCAGCAACAGCAATCCCTCTGCTGCGGACCCCGCGGCAGCGGATGCCAATCTGCGAGCCAGCCACCCGGCCGCACCGAAGTAGAGTGCCATCAACGCAACGAACAACAGGGTGATCACAACCGCCAGCGCGGTACCGACGTTACCGAACTGGTCGATGCTTATGTGCATCCAGAAGACACCTACCCCAAGAAGACCCAGACCGAAAAACCACCCCTCGACGAATGCCGCCTTCGGTGATGCGCCCGACCAGAGCAGAAACAGCAGGCCGAACCCGAGATAGGCCATCCAGGAGAGTGAGAAGGGTGCGAAGGCAAGAACCACCGAGGCCCCTGCACAGAGTGCGATGAAAAGACGCCAGGGTGCAGCGAGCGAATCGATCACGCCGCCGCCCAGCTCAACCCGCGTCAGCGACGGCTGCCTCTTTCTTCAGCCGAATGCTGAGCAGGTGTATACGCCGGCTGTCCGCGCGTATCACCTTGAATCGAAAATGGCCGATATCGACCGTCTCGCCCCGCTGCGGCAGATGCCCGAGCGCATTGCTGACCAGGCCGGCGAGCGTCTCGAATTCGTCGCTGGGGAACTCACTGCCGAAGTAGTCGTTGAACTCCTCGACTGCGGTATGCGCCTTGGCCGTGTAGTCACGCTCACCAAGTTTCAGAATCGCGGCCTCGTCTTCGAAGTCGTGCTCATCCTCTATCTCACCTACGATCTGTTCCAGTACGTCCTCGATGGTCACCAGCCCCGCCGCGGCACCGAACTCGTCGACCACGATCGCCATATGGTTGCGCGTGGCGCGAAACTCCTTCAGCAGCACGTTGAGACGCTTGCTCTCAGGCACGAACACAGCCGAGCGCAGCAGGTCGCGGATATCGAACTGTTTGCGCTCTCTCTTTTCGGCGTAGGCGAGCAAGTCCTTTGCCAGCAGGATACCGACCACCTCACCGCGATCCTCGCCGATCACCGGAAAGCGGGAGTGCGCAGACTCAACGACCTTAGGCAGGAAGGTCTCGAACGGATCATCGCGATCGATCACCGTCATATTGGCCCGCGGAATCATGATGTCGCGCACACGCAGCTCGGCCACCTGCAGCACCCCTTCGATCATCGACAGCGCGTCGCTGTCGAGCAGGTGCTGCCGATTGGCTTCGCGCAACAGCTGGATCAGCTGCGAACGATCCTCCGGGATCTGCCTCAAGCGGTGCGAAACACCTGCGACCCAGCGGGTGAAAACGGATTTCTGCTTTTTATCGCCCTTTCTCTTGCTCATGATTGAGTCTGTTCCCGGTAGGGGTCCGGAAACCCCAGCTGCGACATGAGCGCGGTTTCGACCCTCTCCATCTCTCCCGCTTCATCCTCGCGCTGATGGTCATATCCCAACAGGTGGAGAACCCCATGCACCACCATGTGTGCCCAGTGCGCCATCGGCGCCTTGCCCTGCTCCGCCGCTTCGGCCTTCACCACCGGCGCACAGATGACCAGGTCGCCCAGCAGTTCGGAGACCACCACCGCCGGTGCGTGATAGGGAAAGGAGAGTACATTGGTGGCCCGCTTTCCGCCCCTGAACTGCCGGTTAAGCGCCCGACCCTCGGCTTCGCCCACGAGGCGGATGGTGATCTCTGCACGCTCGCGGCGCCCTTCAAGCGCCGCCTCCGCCCAGCGGCGCAGCGACGCCTCGTCCGGCAGATTGTCATCCTCGGTCACGATTTGCAGATCGAGGGACAGGCTCACCGCGGCTCCTCGGGGTGCTCTCTGGTGTAGTCGTCGTAGGCGTGCACGATCCGCTGCACGAGGCGATGGCGAACCACATCGCGGGCATTGAAGAAAGTGAAACTGATACCGTCGACGCTGGCCAGGATCTCGGCGGCCTGGCGCAGTCCCGAACGCTGCCCGCGCGGCAGGTCGACCTGGGTCACATCACCGTTGACCACCGCCGTCGAGCCAAAGCCGATGCGGGTCAGGAACATCTTCATCTGTTCCGGCGTGGTATTCTGCGCCTCGTCCAGGATGATGAACGACTCGTTCAGGGTACGCCCGCGCATGTAGGCCAGCGGCGCCACCTCAATGACATTGCGTTCGATCAGCTTCGCCACCCTCTCGAAACCGAGCATCTCGTAGAGGGCGTCGTAGAGCGGGCGCAGGTAGGGATCGATCTTCTGTGCCAGATCGCCCGGCAGGAAACCGAGCCGCTCACCGGCCTCGACCGCGGGGCGCACCAGCAGAATGCGGCGCACCTGATCGCGCTCGAGAACGTCCACCGCACAGGCAACCGCCAGATAGGTCTTGCCGGTGCCGGCGGGACCTATGCCGAAGTTGATATCGTGGGTAAAGATCTTGTGCAGATACTCGTGTTGGTTGTCGCCGCGCGGCCTGATCAGGCCACGGCGGGTCTTGATCACCAGCTCGGGCAGATCCTTGCCGCGTCCGGCGCCGGTAATGGCGTCGATCCCAGACTCCTGCAGAAAAAGGTGTACCTGGTCTGGCGTCAGCGGCTGTTCGGCAGCGGCATCGTAGAGCCCTTTGAGCACCTCGCCACCGGCGTGTATCGCTTTTGGCTCGCCGATCAGCCGGAAGTGCACGCCGCGGTTGTTGATCTCGATGCCCAGACTGCGTTCAACCTGGCGCAGGTGCGCATCCAGCTGACCGCACAGACTGGCCAGGCGCTCGTTGTCTTCGGGAGTCAGTGTGAGATCGAGCGATTCGGGATGGTCGGACACGTTTGGGGGTTGGCTCATCGGCACCAGCAGCGATTATAGCCGCTGCCTCCGTCACAAGCTATTCGGATCGCCAACGGTGCGTCGCCACCGCGTGCGAAAAAGCTCAATTGGAGTTCAGCCTGCCGCGCAGGGAGTTGGGCAGCGCTTCGGTTATCTGCAGGTTCACGAACTCTCCGATCAGGCTCTCGGGACCGTCGAAATTGACCACCCGGTTGTTCTCCGTGCGCCCCGCCAGCTGCCGCCTGTCCTTGCGTGAGCTGCGCTCCACCAGCACCCGCTCCACGCCTCCTACCATCGCCCGGCTGATCTCGCCGGCCATCTCCGAAATGCGCCGCTGCAGCCGCTCCAGCCGTGCCTGCTTCAGCGCCAGCGGCAGGTCGTCCGCCATCTCCGCTGCCGGCGTCCCCGGGCGGGCGCTGAAGATGAAGCTGAACGAGTTGTCGAAGCCGACTGTCTCGATCAGCGCCATCGTGCGCTCGAAATCCTCCTCCGTCTCTCCCGGGAAGCCGACGATGAAGTCCGAGGAGAGGCTGATGCCGGGACGCCGCTCGCGCAGCCTGCGGATCTTGGCCTTGTAGTCGAACGCGGTGTGCCCGCGTTTCATCAGTGCCAGGATGCGGTCGGAGCCGCTCTGTACAGGCAGATGGAGATGACTCACCAGCTCCGGCACTTCGGCGTAGACGTCGATCAGGCTGTCGCTGAACTCGAGCGGATGCGAGGTGGTGAAGCGGATGCGGTCGATGCCGTCGATCGCCGCAACATACTGGATCAGCAGCGCCAGATCTGCGCTGCCACCGTCGTGGGTCGCGCCACGGTAGGCGTTGACGTTCTGCCCCAGCAGATTGACCTCACGCACCCCCTGCGCCGCCAGCGCCGCCACTTCGGCTATGACATCGTCGAACGGCCGGCTGATCTCCTCGCCGCGGGTGTAGGGCACGACGCAGTAGGTGCAGTATTTGGAGCACCCCTCCATCACCGAGACGTAGGCGCTGGGACCCTCAGCGCGCGGCTCCGGCAGCCGGTCGAACTTCTCGATCTCCGGAAAGGAGACGTCGACGACCGGCGCCCTGCGGCGGCGGCTCTCGTCCAGCATCTGCGGCAGCCGGTGCAGCGTCTGCGGCCCGAACACCAGATCGACGTAGGGCGCACGACTGCGTATCGCCTCACCCTCCTGGCTGGCCACGCAGCCGCCGACCCCGATCACCAGATCCGGCCGCGCCGCCTTCCAGGGACGCCACCTCCCGAGCTGCGAGAAGACCTTCTCCTGCGCTTTTTCGCGGATCGAGCAGGTGTTCAGCAACAGCAGGTCGGCCTCTTCGGCATGCTCGGTCAATGCCAGGCCATGCGATTCGCGCAGCAGATCGGCCATCTTCGCGGTGTCGTACTCGTTCATCTGACAACCGAAGGTCTTGATATATACTTTTCCGGACATGGTTCGAATGAAATCTCAAGGGGGGCGGTAGCTTACAGGCAAATCACACGCATTTCCAGTTGCTGCGGAAACACCGCCTACAGCAATCTTCACAACCGGCATATGACAGCAGGGGGAACAACTTTCCACCATTCAGCGCATGAAGGAGCGTCGCCAGACCATCGGCTGGAAGGCGTGGAACCGGCGCAGCCGCAAGGGGGTGTCGGAGCCGGTCGAAAAGAAGATGCTGCCGGACAATGACTACTCGTCGCAGTCACTCAGGCGGCGGCAGGAGAGAACAGGGTGCTGACAGAATCGCGCACGATCCGGCATATGGACCCGCTTCAACGCGCCGGATACGGTGTAGATGACGATTCTTTTGCGCAGCAACAGCGAGCGGCAGCGGGATGCCCCCGTGCTGATACCTGAACCTTTGTCGAAGCGGAGCGCCACAAGCGGGCGCTACCGCCGCAACAGCCTCAACCTTGCAGCAGTGCCTCGGCCTGGAGCTGCCACTGATCACGCTCGACACGGCCGCTGAAGCGGCTGCCGAGCACCTCTTCCTCGACCTGCGCGATATCGTTCGCATCCCAATCGACGATCTGTTGGAAACAGCGGATTCCCGCGGCGTTCAGCCGCTCCTGAAGCACCTTGCCGATCCCCTGAATGCGGGTCAGGTCATCGACCGCGGAGATAACTTCCGCCGCCTCGGGCAGAGTGGCGACCGGCTCCACCTGTAGGAAGGGGTCCGCTACGCCCAGCGGCAGGCTGAAAGGTGCGAAACGCTCGCACCAGCCAACGTATTCGCCGAGCAAAACGCTCTGCAGCGTCTGCGCGTCCTGCAACCAGGCCTGCCAGTAACCGACAAAACCGAGACCATTGTCGAGCCAGCTCTGCTGCCAGCGGCTCATCGTCTCCAGCGGATTCTCCGCCAGCGTTGGGTTGGGGAGGGGGTAGAGCATGTACATGGAGAGACCTCGCTATCCTGTTAGTAAAAAAGGGCCACCACCCGATGGATGATGACCCTTTCGAAGCACAACCGGCTGACTGGGATCAGGCAGCCTGCGAAACAACCGCGTTCATGCTTTCACGGGCCAGTTTCTGGGTCTCGGCGTTGAACTCGTTACCCAGTTCGGCGACAGCCTTGGCATCGGCGATCATCTTCTCGCCGACATTGCGGGCGACATCAGCCTGTTTGGAGACGAAAGCCTGCAGCGACTCGGGATCCTTGACTTCAAGAATGGCGTTCATCTGCTCGATGCCAAGATCGACGTAGCTCTGCGCGATCTCGAACTGCAGCGCAGCCATCTTCTCGTAGTTGCTCAGGGAGAGCTTGGCCAGCTGCTGCATCGGCACGATCAGCTTTTCGGCCTGGGTGTTGTAGGTGCTGAAAATTTCCTGGTACATGGTTTCTTCCTCACAGTGGGTTGGAATACGAACTTCGTATTGTTGCAGTGCAGCATAGCAACCTTTTTTGTGCGGTGCAACATTTTTTTTCCGTGCCGTCCAGGCCGCATCCGAGAACCGGAAAAAGCGACTCCTCGACCACCCTGGCGGCAACGGTGGATGAGAGGCCCGCAACGCATTATGCTAGGCCGGTCGAGGCAAGCCTGACGCCGCATGCTGACGCAATCGTAGCCTCCATGCAGCTGCCGAGAACCGATGGCGCCTCATCCATTAACCCGAACCTAAGGTATCTCCGATGGATTTCTCAGCAATGACCGCCCCCGTGGTACTGTTCCTCCTGGCACTGATTTTCGTTGGCGCACTGGTCGGCTTTCTGCTCGGCGCGCACCGCGAGTCGAAGCGGAAACAGGAGGCATTGGCGCAGGCAGAGGAGACGCACTCCACAGTGCTCTCGGGCGTCAAGAGCGAACACGATGAGCAGATCCGGGTACTGAACAAGGCCGCCAGCAACGATGTCGACAAACTCAAGCAGGAACACCAGAGCCAGACCCAACAGGCGGGCGAGGCTCATCAGCGGCTGGTGGAGTCGCTGAAAGAGGGCTACCTGCAGGAGGTCGAGCAGGCCAATCTGCAGCATGGCAACCTGATCAAGGCGCTCAACGAAAGCAATCTGAACGGCACCCGCGAGCTGCAGCAGGACAACGACCGGAAGATGAGCGAGATCCGGCGGGAGCATGCCGACGACCTGCAACGCACCAAGACCGAGGCGGCCGAAACCCTGGAGATGATGCGCGCAGAACACACCCAGGCGCTGGCGCTGGTACGCGAAGAGCAGCAGAAGGCGATTCAGCTGCTGGAACAGAAGCACGAGGCAACCGTCGGCGAGATGAGCCGCAAACACCGCGATCAGATCGAACAATTGGAGCAGGAGCAGCAGCAGGAGTCCGACCGTCTGACCCAGGAGATCGGCGCGCTGCACAAGGAGCGCGGCGAAATGCAACATCAGATCGGCGAGCTGCAGGAGCAGATCAAGGAGGAGCGCAAGAACAACACCTTCTCGATGTCCAAGTCGGGTGACCGCCTGATGAGCGTCGTACGCAGCGTGCAGGAGCTGGCCAACGAACTCGACGCCACTTCTAAAACCGTAACCGCGGGAGCATACTCGGTGTTCGAGGAGCTGCGGGACAATCGCAACAAAGAGAAGGTGCTCAGTCTCGGTGACGAATCGGAGCAACAGCCGGCCGGCGAAGAGGTTGCAGCGAGCGATGATGCGGCCCCCGGTGACGAACCTGCTGACGAGCCGGCGGATGCAGATGGCGACGAGCGGGTATAAAGCAGGAGCAGTCTGCAGGTGAGCAGAGCAAATCCCTTGCGCGGCCGCACCCTGGCGGCCGCAGCCGACCTCAGCGTCGACGAGCAACGCTACCTCTACGGCAAGACCCGTGAGCTCAAGGAGGTCTGGCAGCGGGGCGGTGATCTCACCCCATTCCGCATCAGCGACCCGGAACTGAGCGTCTACCTGATGTTTCTCGAGGACTCCACCCGCACCAAGGAGTCGTTCTTAAACGCCGCCAAGTTCCACAACATCACCACCAATGTCTTCGACGCCTCCTCCTCCTCTTTCAAAAAATCGGAGAGCCTGGTCGACACCGTCAAGATGCTGTTCGGCTACGGTCGTCGTTCGATCTTCGTCATGCGCACCAAGATGGAGGGTGTCTGCCTGGCGCTGGAGGAGCAGCTGGGGGAGTATGCGGAGCGCCTCGGCCGGGAGAAACCGGTCTTCATCAATGCCGGCGACGGCCGCCACGAGCACCCGACCCAGGAGTTTCTCGACGAGTTCACCTTCCTCGAACAGCAGAACTGGGACGACTCGCAGATTCATGTCGCGTTGATCGGCGACCTCTTCCACGGCCGCACGGTTCACTCCAAGGCCGACGGGCTCAAGGTGTTCCGCTCGGTCAAGGTCGACCTGGTGGCGCCGGAAGAGCTCGCGCTGCCAGCCTCCTACAAGAACCGCATGGAGGAGAACGGCTTCGAGGTGCGGGAGTGGCCGGGCATAGCCGAGTACCTCGAATCCGGCGATGTCAGCAACTGCTGGTACTTCACGCGCCTGCAGCTCGAACGCATGGGCGATGAAATTCGCGAACGGGAGACAGAACTGAGACGTGCGGTCACCTTCCGTCAGCGCTGGCTGGAGGCGCTGCCGCGCAACACCCGCTTCTACCACCCGCTGCCCCGCCATCGCGAAAAACCTGTGATTCCATCGTTTCTGGACACCATGCCGCTGAACGGCTGGGACGGTCAGAGCATCAACGGCTACTTCACCCGGATCATCGAACTGGCGATTGTAGCCGGGCGGCTGGGCGCCGACTTCGAGGGCAGCAGCCCACTCCCAGAGCCGCGCGAGGAATCCTTTATCACAGAGGTTCCGGTCACGCGCAAGACACGCGTCGAGGATCGCTTCAAGGTCGGTATCAAGCCGGTCGACGACGGTACGGTCATCGACCATATTGCCAAAGGGCGGACGCCGGAGGAGATCTGGGACCGGATCTATAAGATCCGGCGCATCCTCAAACTGAACGTGCGCGGCTCCCACGGCGTCTTCCATACCGCCGACCCCAGGGATTTCAAGGGCATCATGTCGCTGCCCGATATCCTCGAGATCAGCCACACCGAACTGAAGAAACTGGCCGCGGTCTCGCCAGGCTGCACAGTCAATCTGATCGAGAACCGCTCGGTTAAGGCAAAATACCGGCTGGCGATGCCGCCGAAGATCTACAATTTCGCCGAGATCTCCTGCAAGAACTCGGAGTGCATCACCTGGCCGGGCGCCTTCCAGCATGTACCGCCGCACTTCTACCGCAGCGTCGGCGAGACATTCACCTGCCGCTACTGCGGCCGCCGTCACGAATACGGCGACATCTGGGATCTGTAGCGATCGGTAAGGCCGGCAGCGATCGGCAGCCGGAGCACCTCCCACAGAACCTTCCGGGCACGACAGCCTTTCTCAAATTATCGAAAAATAAGGTATATTTTGTCGCACGAGTAGAGAATCAAGACGCAGACAAAGGCACCCCATGAAACACCTGATCTCATTGCAGAACTGGAGCCCGGAGGAGATCCGGGAGGTTCTGAACCTGGCAAAACAGGTCAAGGAGCAGCCGCAAGCCTACCAGGATGCGATGCACCGCAAGACACTGCTGATGATCTTCGAGAAGCCGAGCCTGCGCACGCGCCTCTCGTTCGAGGCCGGCATGACGCAGATGGGCGGCAACGCGATCTACTACCATACCGGCAACTCGCCGATGGGCAGCGGCAAGGAGAGCATTAGCGACTCCATCCGCGCCGCATCGCGCTTCGTCGATGTCGTCATGGCACGGCTCTTCAAGCACGAGGATCTGCTGGAGATGGCCAGATTCGCCACCGTGCCGGTAATCAATGCGCTGACCGACCACAGCCACCCCTGCCAGATTCTCGCCGACCTGCAGGCGATCGAAGAGAAGCGGGGCAGCTTGGCCGGGCTCAAGCTGGCCTACCTTGGTGACGGTTGCAACAACGTCACCCATTCGTTGATGTTCGGCGGCAGCAAACTCGGAATGCATGTCAGCGTCGGTTCGCCCGCGGGCGCCGAGTTCTCCCCCCGTGCCGACATCGTGGCCGATTGTGAACGCTTCGCCTCGGAGTCTGGAGGATCCGTTGCGGTCACCGATGACCCGGCAGCCGCCGTCGCCGACGCCGATGTGGTCTACACAGACTCCTGGATGAGTTACCACATCCCCAGGGAGCAGATGGAAGCGCGGGTCGAGAAGTTCAGACCCTACCAGGTGAACAGCGCGCTGATGGCGCAGGCGAAAGCGGACGCCATATTCATGAACTGCCTGCCGGCGATGCGCGGCTACGAACAGACCGCCGAGGTGATCGACGGGCCGCAATCGATCGTCTTCGACCAGGCGGAAAACCGTCTGCACGCACAAAAAGCGGTGATTCTGACGCTTTGTGGTGCGGTTTGAAAAGGATCACTGCTTCAGCCGGTAGCCGCTCTTGAACATCCACCAGACGATGGCACTGCAGATGGCCAGGAAGAGCAGAATCATGAACAGGCTCAGGCCGACGCTGACGTCGGCCACCTCGAAGAAGCTCCAGCGGAAGCCGCTGATCAGGTAGAGCACCGGGTTGAACAACGTCACCGTCTGCCAGGCGGGTGGCAGCATCTCGACCGAATAGAAGCTGCCCCCGAGGAACACCAACGGCGTGATCACCAGCAGCGGAATCAGCTGCAGCTTCTCGAAACTGTCGGCCCAGATACCGATGATGAAGCCGAGCAGGCTGAACGAGACGCAGGTCAGAATCAGGAAGGCGAGCATCCAAAGCGGGTGAGCGATCCGGAGCTCGACGAAGAAGCCGGCGGTGACGAGGATGATGGTACCGATGATCAGCGACTTGCTGGCGGCGGCGCCGACGTAGCCGAGCAGGATCTCGTAGAAGGAGATGGGCGCCGACAGCACTTCGTAGATGGTGCCGGTGAAACGCGGGAAGTAGATCCCGAACGAGGCGTTCGAGATGCTCTGCGTCAGAAGCGAGAGCATGATCAGGCCGGGCACGATGAAGGCGCCGTAGCTGACCCCCTCGACCTGTTCGATGCGCGAACCGATCGCCGCGCCGAAGACCACGAAGTAGAGCGAGGTCGAGATCACCGGGCTCAGGATCGTCTGCAGCAGCGTATGCCAGGCGCGCAGCATCTCGAACTTGTAGATCACCCTGACCGCGTGCCAGTTCATGGTTTCATATTCACCAGGTCGACGAAGATCTCCTCCAGCGAGCTCTGCTTCGACTTCAGGTCCTTCAGCGACAGTCCGGCGTCGTGGATCGCCTGCAGCAGCGCGGTGATGCCGGTGCTGCGCGCCTGGGTGTCGTAGGTATAGATCAGGCGGGAGCCGTCGCCGGCCAACGAAAGATCCCATCGATCGAGACCTGCCGGCAGCGCCGCGAGCGGCTGCTTGAGCTCGATCTCCAGCTGCTTCCTGCCCATCTCGTGCATCAGCCGGTTCTTGTCGTCGACCAGCAGCAGACGCCCGCCGTCTATCACCCCGACCCGGTCGGCGATCTCCTCCGCCTCCTCGATATAATGGGTGGTCAGGATGATCGTGACACCGCTCTGCCGCAGCCGCTCCACCAGCCGCCACATATCCTTACGCAGCTCCACGTCGACCCCAGCGGTGGGCTCATCGAGAAACAGGATCCGCGGCTCGTGCGATAGCGCCTTGGCGATCAGTACGCGCCGTTTCATGCCGCCGGAGAGGGTCATCAGCATGCTGTCGCGCTTCTCCCACAGCGAGAGCTCCTTGAGCAGCTCTTCGAGCAGTGCCGGATGGGGACGCTTGCCGAACAGGCCGCGGCTGAAGCTGACGCTGTTCCAGACCGTGTCGAAGGCGCCCAGCGTCAACTCCTGCGGCACCAGCCCGATCAGCTCGCGGGTCTTGCGGTAGTCGCTGACATTATCGTACCCGGCGACGGTAACGGTGCCGGAGCTGGCGGTGACGATACCGCAGATGGTCGAGATCAACGTGGTCTTGCCGGCGCCGTTGGGACCTAGCAGCGCCAGGATCTCCCCCTCGGCGATATCCAGCGAGACATCCGTCAACGCCTGATGTCCCGAGGCGTAGCGCTTGGATACCCTGTTGATGGATACGATGGGCGGCATGGTTCGTCGCTTGGCCTTGCGGTCGTTACTCTTTCGCGCCGGCTTTCAGCTTCTCCCAGTACTTCTGGTAGACGGTGACCGCATCGCCGATATCAGTCTGAAACTCGGCGTTGATGAGATCGTCGGCGTGCGGATAGACGCTGCGATTGTCGCGCACCTCGGCATCCAGCGTCGCCACCGCCGCCCGGTTGGGTGAAGCGTAGCCGATCTCTTCGCTGATCTGCGCGGCGACATCCGGCTGCAGGATGAAATCGATGAACTGGTGCGCGTGCGCCGTGTGGCGTGCGTTTTTGGGGATCACCAGACTGTCCAGCCAGAGAATGGCGCCCTCCTCGGGATAGACATAGTCGATCGCCGGGTTCTCCTGCTTGGCCATAAAGGCCTCCCCGTTCCAGATCATGCCGGCGTCGGTCTCGCCCTCCAGGTAGGGCATGCGCGGCGCCTCCGAGTTATAGGCGCGCACGTTCGGCACCAACTTCAGCAGTTCGCGGTAGGCCGCCTCGACATGCGCGGGATCGCTGTCGTTGCCGGAGTATCCGAGTACCCGCAGCGCGATATGGAACACCTCGCGCATGTCGTTGGTCAGCAGCAGGCGCTCTTTGAATTCAGGCTTCCACAGATCCCGCCAGCCTTTCACCGCACCCGCTTCGACCAGGTCGGTGTTGACGGCGATGCCGGTACTGCCCCAGAGGTAGGGGATGCTGAAGTCGTTGTCCGGATCGAACGGCCGGTTGAGCAGTTTCTCATCCAGGTTGCGATAGTTCTTCAGCCTGCTCTTGTCGATCTTCGCCAGCAGCCCTTCGCGCCGCATCTTGCTGACATAGTAGGTCGAGGGCACCGCCAGGTCGTAGCTGTTGTCGCTGTCCAGCAGTCTCAGTTTGGCGTACATCGCCTCATTGCTGTCATAGGTGCTGTAGACCACCTTGATGCCGCTCTCGCGCTGAAAACGGTCGAGTATCTCCTCGGGCATGTACTCCGACCAGTTATAGAGATAGAGCACTTTTTCCTCGGCAGCGGTAGCTGCGCTCAATAGCAGGCAGGCGCACAACAGGAGTGGTTTGAACAGTTTCATGGCGTATGCGGGGCGTTCCTGGTGAGAAGGTACTGGGAGCCGACGAGCGCTGCCAGCGACAGCAGCAGCAACACGCTGGCCAACGCGTTGACTTCCGGTTTGATGCCCAAGCGTACCATCGAATAGATGCGCAGCGGCAATATTTCAAAGGTTGGTCCGGTGACGAACATGCTGACCACGACATCGTCGAGCGAGAGCGTGAAACCGAGCAGCCAGCCCGCCAGCAAAGCGGGAGAGATGACCGGCAGCAACACCGTCCTCACCATCCGGAACTCGCTCGCGCCGAGATCCCTTGCCGCTTCCAGGATCTGCGGCGTAAAGCCGCTCAGCCTGGCGTAGACGGTGATCACCACGAACGGCAGGCAGAAGGTGACGTGCGCCAGCAACAGTGACAGAAACCCCAGCTGCACGCCGACGAGAATGAACAGCGCCAGCAGCGAGATCGCCAGCACGATATCGGGCGACATCATCACCACGAACAGCATGCCGTTGAGAAAGCGCTTGCCGCGGAAGCGGTAGCGCTGCAGCGCGATCGCGGTCAGCGTGCCGATCAGCGTCGACAACGTAGCCGCGCTGATGGCCAGCAGCAGCGTGTTCGCCGCCGCGTCGATCAGCGCCGTGTTCTGCCACAGACGCTCATACCAGTGCCAGCTGAAGCCGCCCCAGCGATACGGATTTTTCGACGCATTGAAGGAGTAGAGCAGCAGCACTCCGATCGGCAGGTAGAGCAGCAGGTAGACCAGCGACAGGTAACCGTACTTAAGCCAGTTCAGCATCGTTGTCCGGGCGCCTGATCATGTTGACGCTGAGGTAGTAGGCATAGAGCAGCACCGCCATCGCCACGGTCAGCAACAGACTTGCCGCGGCACCGAAAGGCCAGTCGCGGGCGTCGAGAAACTGGCTCTTGATGACATTGCCAATGAGCAGGTTCTTGGCACCGCCGAGCACATCGGCGACGTAAAACATGCCGACCGCCGGCAGCAGCACCAGCAGCGAACCGGCGATGATGCCTGGCAGCGTCAGCGGCAGCACCACCCGCGTGAAGCTGCGCCAGCGGCCGGCGCCGAGATCCCGCGAAGCCTCCAGTAGCTCCGGCCGGAGCTGCTCGAAGACCGCATAGAGCGGCAGGATCATGAACGGCAGCAAAATGTAGAAAAGGCCGGCAATGACAGCCCCTTCGCTGTAGAGCATGCGTAGCGGCGTATCGATCCAGCCGAGCGTCAGCAGCAGTTTGTTCAGCAGGCCATTGACCGAGATCAGCAGCTTCATCGCGTAGGTGCGCACCAGGGAGTTGGTCCAGAACGGCACGATCACCAGAAACAGCAGGTAGGGTTTCAGCGACGGACGCAGACGGCTCAGCAGGTAGGCGAACGGGTAGCCGACCAGCAGGCAGAGCAGGGTGGTCACCAGCGCCATGTAGAACGAGTGACCGAATACACCGAGGTAGTCCGGATCCACCAGCCGCAGGTAGTTATCCAGCGTCAGCTGCCAGCTGATGAAACGGCTGTCGTCGCGGGTCAGGAAACTGGTTGCGACCACCAGCAGATTAGGGAGCAGCACGAACAGCACTATCCAGCCCCAGATCAGCAGCAGCACCGCGATCCGGAAAGGTTCACGCCCCCTCATCGGCCAGCAGCACCTCCCAGCCAGGCACCCAGCTCACGCCCACCCGTTCACCCAGCAGGTAGTCGAAATCGGGATCGCTCTCGTCGAAGAACTCGCATGCCTGCAGCTGCCTGCCGGAGTCGAGACGGATCAGCGTCTCCAGCATCATCCCCTTGTAGTTGCGCTCGACCACCTCGCCGGGCAGAGCGCTGCCGTCGTCGGCCGGCAGCAGGCGCATATCCTCCGGGCGCAGCAGCGCGTGCAGTCGCGTGCCGGGGGCGAAGCGGTGCTGGCCGGCGTCGAATTCGCGCTGCTTCCCCTCGATCTCGGCGAGCAGCCGCCCCCCCTCCAGCTGCGCGATCACCCTGACGTCGAGGACGTTGATCTCGCCGACGAAACGGGCCACGAAGAGGTTGGCGGGCGACTCGTAGACGTCGCGCGGCGTACCGCTCTGCTCGATCACCCCGTCGCGCAGCACCACCACGCGGTCCGACATCGACAGCGCCTCCTCCTGGTCGTGGGTAATGAACAGGAAGGTGATACCAAGTTCGCGCTGCATCCGCTTCAGCTCGTTCTGCATCTGCTTGCGCAACTTGTAGTCGAGCGCGCTGAGCGGCTCGTCGAGCAGCAGCAGTCGCGGCCCCTTGACGAGCGCGCGGGCGATGGCGACGCGCTGCTGCTGCCCGCCGGAGAGCTGATCGGGCTTGCGCCGCGCCAACTCCTCGAGCTGGACCATGCGCAGCATGTCGCCGACACGTCGTTCGATCTCCTCTTCCGGCCGCCGCTCCGCGCGCAGACCGTAGGCAACGTTGTCGAAGACGCTCATGTGCGGGAACAGCGCGTAGCTCTGGAACACGGTATTGACCGGCCGCTGGCTGGGGTCCAGGGCCGCTATATCCTCTCCGTCCAACAGGATGCTGCCGGCATCGGGCGACTCGAAGCCGCCGATCAGGCGTAGAATCGTGGTCTTGCCGCAACCGGAGGGTCCCAGCAGCGTTACGAACTCCCCACGGTAGATATCCAGGTCGAGCCCGGGCAGCACGACCCGATTGCCGAACGCTTTGCGCACACCGCTGAGCGATACTATTTTACGACGCTCCGTCCGACTCGCGGTCACCACTTCCCCTTGGGACAGCTGGCGGAGGGAAGACGGGCTTTCAGCTCCACCAGGCAGCCGCACTTGCGGCACTGCTTCCAGATAAAGCTTTTGCGAAAACGCAGGTGCCGGCACTGCAGGCACTTGCGTAATCTCTTCTTGACCGTTTTCCGTTTCATCCCACAACCTGTCCGCCCGGGCGCACTCAGCCATCCGGCGCACGCCATCATTTGCGTGCAATGATAGCGCGTCGCAGACGCTGGCGAGCGTAAATATCTTTGCGACGACATCGGCAGCAATCGCCTCCAGCCATCGCGAAAATCCGACGTCGCGCGCAACAAGTGCCGCCGGGTTTATCTGACGATGGTGCCGAACTGGTCGTGATGGAACTTCGCGTCGGGGGTTCTCCAGTCGCCGTAGAGCTCGCCCAGGTAGGCTTCGTAGTCGTGCGGTACCCGTATCCGGCGCCCGCCCCACTGCAGCCAGCTCTCCTGTTCGAAATAGCCGGCATCGGCGCGGCAGACCTGCTTCGCCATCTCCCACCAGTAAGCCCCCTGATGAGGATGGATGATGGTGATATCCAGCAGCGTCGAGCCAGGCCCGAACAGCCAGGGATTCCAGCTGCGCAGCTTGACCACCCGCGGGTCGCCCACCCGCCATGCGTCGCTGGCGAAGGTCATGCGATAGGTTCTGGATACCTTCCAGCCGCGCAGGAAGATCTGCCGGTAGACGCGGCGCAGCTGCGGCACGGCGCTGGCCGGCAGCATCAGGTCGATATCGTTGTCCCAGGGGATCAGGTCGCCATCGCGCACGATGCCGAGCAGGGTGCCGGCATCAAGCGTGTAGGGAATGCCGGCGGCATTGAAGATATCGACCGTGTCCAGCAGCAGCGTCCGTCCACGCCGGTAGTGCTTGCCGGTGAAAGGCGGGCGCCCACTGGGCAGACCCAACCGCCGCTTGAGCGATCGCTTGATTTTCTTCAACCCGGAGATAATGGTTTTCCCGCTGATTTGCAGATCCTGACGCGGCGCACCGGCACCGAATTTGGTATATTATTTGTTTTCCCAACCGGAAGCCAAGTTTGTGAAAAAAACCCTACAGTTCAGAGAGTTACTGAACTCAGATAATCTTGAATTCCTATGCGAGGCGCACAACGGCATCAGCGCCATCATCGCTCAGGAGGCCGGCTTCAGGGGGATCTGGGGTAGTGGGCTTTCGCTCTCGGCACAGTTCGGCGTACGCGACAACAACGAGGCGAGCTGGACCCAGGTGCTGGAGATGCTGGAATTCATGTCGGATGCCACGCGCATCCCGATCCTGCTCGACGGAGACACCGGGTACGGTAATTTCAACAACATGCGTCGGCTGGTCAATAAACTGGAACAGCGCGAAGTGGCCGCCGTCTGCATCGAGGACAAACTCTTTCCCAAGACCAACAGCTTTATCGGGGGACAGGCGCAGCCGCTGGCCGATATCGACGAATTCTGCGGCAAGATCAAGGCCGGCAAGGATGCGCAGCGCGACGACGACTTCGCTATCGTCGCCAGGATCGAGGCGTTCATCGCAGGCTGGGGCCTGAGCGAGGCGCTGAGGCGTGCCGAGGCCTACCACGCGGCCGGCGCCGACGCCATCCTGATCCACTCGGCGCTGAGCACGCCGGACGAGATCCTGGCCTTCAAGCAGGAATGGGGGGCGCGCGCCCCGGTGGTGATCGTGCCGACCAAATACTACGCCACCCCCACCGAGCTGTTCCGTGACCACGGCTTTTCGCTGATCATCTGGGCCAATCACCTGATGCGCGCCTCGATCGCGGCAATGCAGGCGACCGCGCGAACCCTCGCCGACGAGCAGAACCTGCTCTCGGTCGAAGACCGCGTGGTCCCGGTGACCGAGGTGTTCCGATTGCAGGGGGCGACCGAGCTGCAGCAGGCGGAGAAGAAATATCTGCCGCAGCGCAGCCGCGGCACCCAGGCACTGGTGCTGGCGGCGTCGCGGGGCAAGGAGCTCGGCCCGCTGACCGAACAGCGCCCGAAGACGATGGTCAACATCGGCGGCAAACCGCTGTTGTCGAGTATCGTCGAGGCGCTCAATGCGACCGGCATAAAACGCATCTCGGTGGTCCGCGGCTACCGCAAGGAGGCGGTCGACCTGCCCAACCTGAAACTGATCGACAACGACGAGTTCGCCGACTCGGGTGAGCTGTTGTCGCTGCTGAAGGGTCTGCGCGGCGTCGACCCCGAGCAGGACCTGATCGTCTGTTACGGCGACGTGCTGTTCAACAAATATATCGCGCAGATGCTGGCCGAATCGGAGGCGCCCCTGGCGGTCGCGATCGACACCAACTGGATGGAGAGCGCCAACCGCCACCGCAGCGCCGACTATGTGCGCTGCTCGGCGCCCCATAGCCGGGAGTCGTTCACCACCCCGGTCAACCTGCTTGAGATCGCCGCCGATCTCCCCGGCAACCAGATCCATGGCGAGTGGATGGGGTTCCTGAAGATCGATGCCGATACAATCCCCGAAATCCTGCAGGCCAGCGAACGGATGCTGCGGGAACCGGGTCAGCGGCAGGCAAAAATCCCAGAACTGCTCAACCGCCTGATCGAACGCGGACAAGCGGTTCGCGGCCTCTACACCACCGGCCACTGGCTCGACATCGACACCCTCGATGACGTCGTCCAGGCCGGCAACTTCTGACGCCGGAGCCCGAGCCATGATCTCAGCAGAAAAGTTCGTCGACGCGGTGAGAGGGCAGGGTTTCGGCCTCTGGATCGGCGTGCCATGCTCCTACCTCAAGCCTTTCATCAACTACGTCATTGACGATCCGTCGCAGCGCTATATCGCCGCCGCCAACGAAGGCGACGCCGTCGCGATTGCCGCCGGCGCGCAGCTCGGCGGCGTGCGCTCGATCGCGATGTTCCAGAACTCGGGACTGGGAAACGCGGTCAATCCTCTGACCTCGCTGACCCACAGCTTCCGTATTCCGCTGCTGTTGATCGTCACGCTGCGAGGCGAACCGGGCGGCGTGCCCGACGAGCCCCAGCACGAGCTGATGGGTGAGATCACCACCGCCATGCTCGAGCTGATGCAAATTCCCTGGGAGTACTTCCCGGACCAGGAGAGCGGGATAGCCGACTGCTTGCAACGTGCGGTGGCGCACATGCAGGAGTCGGGCACCCCGTATGCGCTGGTGATGCGCAAGGGCAGCGTGGCGCCCTGCAGCTTGCGCAGCCAGCCGCAGATAAAGGCGCCCTCCGCGCCAGCCAAGGCAATCCCGGTCGGCACCCCCAGCGAGCGCCGCAGCGCCTATCTGCGCGCGGTACAGGCCGCCGCCGGCGAGGAGGCGCTGATCATCGCCACCACCGGCTATACCGGTCGCGAGCTCTACGCACTGGCCGATCGGCCGAACCAGCTCTACATGGTGGGGAGCATGGGCTGTGCCTCCAGTTTCGGCCTGGGGCTGGCGCTGGTCCGGCCCGAGCGCCGGGTGCTGGTACTCGACGGTGACGGCGCGGCGCTGATGCGCATGGGCGCGATGAGCACCATCGGATACCAGCGTCCCGACAACCTGACGCATATCCTGCTGGACAACGGTTGCCACGAATCGACCGGCGGCCAGGCGACGGTTTCGCGCTCGGTCGACTTCTGCGCCATCGCCACCGCCTGCGGCTACCCGCAGAGTTACCGGGTCGACAGCGCGGAAGCGCTCGCGCGGCGGCTTCGGGATCGGCCCGGCGGGCTCTTTTTCATCCATGCGCCGATGGTCCAGGGGGTACCGGAGGATCTGCCGCGGCCGACGATCACGCCAGTGGAGGTCGCCCGGCGTTTGCACGATTTCCTCGAGATACGGCGATGAATGGACGCCCCCCCATACTGCTGAATCCAGGCCCGGTGACGCTGAGCGACAGCGTGCGCAAGGCGCTGCTCCACGACGACATGTGCCACCGTGAAGCCGATTTCGCCGCGCTCATGCTCGATATCAAGCAGCGCCTGGCGCGGGTCTATGCTGAGGCGGAAGAGGAATTCGAGGCGGTCACGCTGACCGGGTCGGGTACCTGCGCGGTGGAGGCGATGATCGACAGCCTCGCCCCCCGGGAGAGCACCACGCTGGTATTGAGCAACGGCGTCTATGGCGAGCGGATTGCCGCCATGCTGGGCGCCCACAAACGTCCGTACGTCGAGCTGCGGGCCGACTGGCGCGAGCCGATGGCGCTGGACCGCGCGCGGCGGAAGCTGGAGCAGGCAATCGACATCGGCCACATCGTCGCGGTGCACAACGAGACCACCAGCGGACGCCTGAACGAGCTCGAGCCACTGCTGGCGCTCTGCGCCGAGTTCGAGTGCCGGCTGCTGCTGGACGCCGTCTCCAGTTTCGGCGCCGAACGGATCGACTTCTCCCACCCCAATCTGGACGCGGTCGCCTCCACCGGCAACAAATGCCTGCACGGCATCGTCGGCATCGCTTTCGTCATGGCGCGCAAGCGCCTGTTCGAAACCGGCACCAGCCAGGCGGACGGGCTCTACACGGACCTGTTCCGTTACCAGGCGGCGCAGGTCGACGGCTTCTCGCCCTTCACCCCGGCGGTGCACGCCTGCTTCGCGCTGCGCCAGGCACTGGACGAGCTGGAGCGGCAGGGCGGCTGGCGGGGACGACGGGCTCGCTACCGCCTGCTGTCGAGGCAGCTGCGCGAGCGGCTAGATGCGCTCGGCGTCGCCGCCTACATCGACGACGACAGCTACTCCAGCATGATCTCATCCTTCGCCCTGCCGCGGGACTGGGACTACCCGGCGCTGCACGATGCGCTGCGCGACGCCGGCTTCATCATCTACGCCGGCCAGGGTGACCTCTATAAGGAGATGTTCCGCATCTGCACCATGGGCGACATCCGCGACGATGACCTGGCCCGTCTGCTGGCCACGCTCGAGCGACTGCTATGCGCCTGAGGCAGGCGGTGATACTGGCGGCCGGCATGGGCACCCGCCTGCGCCCGATCGGACACCAGGGACCGAAAGGGGCGCTGGCGCTTGGCGGCGAGTCGCTCGTCGGCACCTCGATCGAACGGCTGCGGCGGGTCGGCATCGAGCGCATCACCATCGTCACCGGCTACCAGCCCGAGTTCTACCGCGCGCTGGCCGATGAGCGGCCGGATCTGATCTGCACCCTTCACAACGCCGATTTCGCCGACTCGGGGAGTATGTACTCGCTCTATCTGGCGCGCGCCGCCGTGAAGGAGGGCTTCCTGCTGCTGGAGTCTGATCTGATCTACGAACAACGGGCGCTCACCGCACTGCTGACGCAACCCGAGGAGAACCTGATCCTGCTCTCCGGCCCTACCGATGCCGGCGACGAAGTCTATGTCGAGACCGACGCCGACCGAAAACTGCGGGCGATGTCGAAACGGCGCGCCCAGCTGGGACCGTTGGTGGCCGGCGAGCTGGTCGGTATCAGCAAAATTTCCGCACCACTCTACACCCGCATGTGCGAATATGCCGGCCGCCATTTCGCCGGCGGTGACCTGCACCTGGACTACGAGACCGACGCACTGGTCGCCGCCGCGCGCACCCTCCCGGTCCACTGCCTCGCCATCGACGATCTGCTCTGGTCGGAGATCGACGACGAAAGTCACTACCGGCGGGCGCAGCGGATCGAGCGCCTGATCCTGGCACGTGAGGCGGAAGCCTGATGAACGCCGTCGAGGGGAGCCGAATCCAACGCCTGACCAGATTCGCAGCGGGCGTCGCGGTCAATCTGACCATGGCGCTGCTGCTTAGCGCCCCGTTCCTGCTCGCCGAGCTCTATCTGCACTGGAGCGGGGCGCTGCAGGGGATCCTCTGGCGCAAGGACGACATCGGCTACATCTTCGCCTTCTTCCTGTTTCTTCGCGTGAGCCGGCGCTCCGGCCACGCCTACCTCTGGGTCTTCGCGCTGATGCTGCTGCTGCAGTTCAGCGAGATCGCCTACCACCTGCTGGCAGGCACCTTTTATGGCCCCGCCGAGCTGGCGCTGCTGTCGCGGCAGACCGACAACGACGTCTGGATCACGCTGAGCGACAGCAGCACGCTACGCCTGTTCCTGCCGCTCGCAGGGATCACCCTTGCGACGGCGTTGCTGACGCTGCTGCTGCAGTCGAAGAGCGCCGCACTCAGCCTCTCAGCCGGGAAGAAGTGGGGCTACGGGTTGCTGCTCTTCTGGCTGCTGGTCCCCTTCATCCACGCCTACACCGAAGACAACTCGATGCGTTTCGACCCCGACCCGGGCAAGACTGCGTTCCGCAACGGCGTCAACGCCATCGCCTACCACACGGTCTGGGATCGGCTGTTCGAACAGGGTGGCGCCGGCAGCAGAGAGTATGCACCGTACAGGGTGGACCGAGTCGCTTCGCCGATCGCCGGGGACAAGGTCAACCTGGTGATCATCATGGGCGAAAGTATCACCTACACGCATATGGGGCTCTACGGCTATCCGCACGACACCACCCCCTTCCTCAGCTCGCTGGCGCGTGCTTCCGACCTCTTCTGGCTGCCAGGGGTCTCCAGCGGGGTCTCCACGCATGTATCCATCCCGATGTTCTTCAACGTGCAGTACGAGCCGGATAACCGCACCCACATCGCTTCGGGCAGAAGCAACCTCTACCGGCTGGCCAAGACGCAGGGGTATCAGACGGCGTTCCTCTCCTCGCAGGAGATGTATGCCATCGCCTCTCAGGTGTCGCTGGGCGCCGTGGATATCTGGCGCGAACTGAAGCATATCGAGAACGCGCCGGGCAGCTACGACCAACGCCTGCTCAACACGCTGCGGCAACTGCCGCTCGACTGGCGGCAGCCGTTCATGCTCACGCTCAATCCGCGCGCCGGACACATACCCTACGCGAACTTCGTCCCCCCCGATCGCCTGCGCTTTGCCAAAGGGCTGTCGCGGGGCAAGTACGACCGCTATATGCAGGCCAGCTACGACGATGCGATGGCCTATTTCGACTGGGTGGTCGGAGAGATCATCCAGCTGCTGGCGCAGCGCACCGACAGGCCGACCGTGATCGTCATCACCTCGGATCACGGCCAGCGGCTGGGGGAAACCGGCGGCTACGGCCACAACACGCTCGAGTTCGGCTCGGCGCGCGTACCCTTTATCTACCACGGGCTCAATACGCCCACTGCGCTCGATGCGCTGCCTGCCGAACTGCCCTGCCCCGCCACCCATTACGATGTCGGGCGTTTTCTCGCGCGACTGCTCGGCTACCGGGTCGAGAGTCCGGAACACCGCCAGGACGACAGTTACTTTCTCAACGGCGTGGACATCTCCGGACGTGGCGGGTACCGCGGCTACCGCCGCGCAGAGGCGGTCAGCGCACAAACCTGCCAACGCTGACCTCGGCATGCGAAATGTGTGCCGCAGCAACCTTCCGTTGCGACGGGAAATCACGTTAGAATCGCTGATAACACTATAAACGAAGCGCGCACCCGTTCTGTATCCGAACGTGGGCACTTGAAGGGAGCACGGAAGCGCCGCAAGCCTTCCGTCGCGGCCCGGTGAAACAGCCGGCTCCCGCCGATCGGAGAGAGCAGGAGAACACCGGGGTAATGCAGAAATGGTGTCGATAGAGCGCCTTCCGCGCGAACTGCTGCTTCAGATCTGCGACTCACTCGCGGCGCAGTGCAACTGCTCGATCGCCCTCTTCGATCCCGCCGGCGAGATCCTGGCCGCCTCCCCACGGGCAGTGATCGGAGCACGTCACCGGGAGGGGCTGGCCGCGCTGCTCGTCGACGGTGCCGACGCACTCGCGGGCGGCGCCGGCACTCAGCTCCCCGAAGGTCACTACCGGCCGCTCATGTTCGATCAGCAGATCGGCGGCGTACTCGGCGTCATCGCGCCGCCGGCGCAAGCGCAGCTGCTCTCCGCGGTCGCCCGCGGCGCCGCAGAGGCACAGCTGGAGCATGCACGGCAACAAGCCGGAGAGCGGGAAACGGCAGCGCGCGAGGCGACACAGCGCGCGCTGGAGATCAGCGAAGCGCGATTCCGCGACTTCGCCGATATCGCCGCCGATTGGTTCTGGGAGATGGGCGCCGATCTCCGCTTCAGCTATCTGTCCGGTCGGGTCGAGGAGGTGATGGGGCTTAGACCAGAGCAGATCCTCGGCTGTAACCGCGAGGAGGTCTATGCCGGGCAGGAGCTGGATGAGACGGCCTGGCGACAGCATCGGCAGACCGTCACCGAGAGGCGCCCCTTCTCAGACCTGGAGATCCTCTGGCGGCGCAGCGATGGCGGCAAGCGCCACATCAGCCTCAGCGGCAGGCCGATCTGGAATCAGGCGGGCGGGTTCCAGGGCTATCGTGGCGTGGGGCGGGACATCTCCGAGCAGAAGCGCCGGCAGGAGGAGGTCACCCAGCTTCGCAACTATCTGATCAACGTCATCAACTCGATGCCCTCGGTGCTGATCGGCGTCGATATAGAGGGCCGCATCACGCAGTGGAACAATGAGGCCCGGCGCGTCACCGGTATACCTCTGGAGCAGGCACTCGGTAAACCGCTGGTGCAGGTCTTCCCGCGCCTATCCAACGAACTCGAGCGCATCAACAACACCATTCGCTCGCGCCGCAAGCAGGTCGACCCGAAGCGCGCCCACCAGCAGAACGGCGAGACCCATTTCGAAAGCGTCACCATCTATCCACTGGTCACCAACGGCGTCGACGGCGCGGTGATCCGGCTCGACGACGTCACCGACCAGGTACGCATGGAGGAGATGATGATTCAGAGCGAGAAGATGCTTTCGGTGGGCGGCCTTGCCGCGGGCATGGCGCACGAAATAAACAATCCATTGGCGGCGATGATCCAGACCGCAAATGTGATGCGCGAACGGCTTGGCAGTACCCGCATGCCCGCCAACCTCGGTGTGGCGGAATCGCTGGGGCTGGATCTGCAGGTTCTCGCCAGTTATATGCAGCAACGCGGCATTCCGCGCATGCTCGAGAACATAACCGCCTCCGGCCAACGGGCTGCCGAAATCGTCGACAACATGCTCACCTTCGCTCGTAAGAGCGATGCCGCGCCCTCGTCGCACGACCTGTCGCAGTTGCTGGAAAGGGCACTGGAGCTGGCCGCCACCGACTACAACCTGAAGCAGCAGTACGACTTCAAGTCGATCGAGATCGTGCGCGACTACGCCGATGACCTGCCACAGGTGCCATGCGAAAGCGCCAAGATACAGCAGGTGCTGCTAAACATATTGCGCAACGGTGCCGAAGCAATGCAGGAGATCCCGGGCAAGCGTCACCGATTCACGCTACGGACCCGTTACCAGACAGATCAGGAGATGGTCCGTATCGAAATCGAGGACAGCGGTCCGGGAATAGATGAGAAGACCCGCAGGCGTATCTTCGAGCCCTTCTTCACCACCAAGCCGCTGGGCGTGGGCACCGGGCTTGGCCTGAGCGTCTCCTATTTCATCATCAAAGAGAATCACGGCGGCGATCTGCGTGTGGAGTCGACCGTCGGCGAGGGGGCCCGATTCATCGTGCGGCTGCCCCTGTCAAAACGGAGGGAGCGGTGATGCAGAGTATTCTGGTCCTCGACGACGAGCCCATCGTGCGCCAGAGCCTGGTCGACTATTTCGAGGATCGCGCCTGGGATCCGCTCGAAGCCGACTCCGGCGAAGCAGCGTTGCTACTGCTGGAGAATGGGCAGCCGGATGCGGCGATTGTCGATATCCGCCTGCCCGGTATGGACGGCAACGAGTTCATCCGCAGCGCCTGCCGGCGTTATCCACGCATGGTGTTCCTGATCTGCACCGGCTCGCCCGAATTCACCGTACCCCAGGACCTGCAGGCAGAGCCCAACGTCTGCAACGAGATTTTCCGTAAACCGGTCGACGATCTGGCGAGGCTGGAGAGCGAGACATTGCGGCTGATTGGCGCCAACGCGCACTGAGCGGGCCTCTCGAGACAAACCCGATGAACCCCCAACAGAGCCCCATTCTGGTTGTCGACGACGAAGAGTTCATCCGCCAGAGTTTTCAGGACCAGCTCGAGGATCTCGGCTACCCGGTGTTTACGGCCGCCGATGGCCAGATGGCGCTGGAGCAGTTGCAGCAGGCAACGCCGGAGCTGATCCTGACCGATCTGCGCATGCCGAGAATGACCGGGCTGGAGCTGATCAAGCACTGCAAGGCCCGCTGGCCGGAGATACCGATCATCGTCATCTCCGGCGCCGGCATCATCGGCGACGCGGTGGAAGCGCTGCGCCTGGGCGCCTACGACTACCTCATCAAGCCCATCCGGGGACTCGACATCCTCGAACACACGGTCGACAAGGCGCTCAACAACGCCCGCCTGCTGCGCGAAAACCGAGCCTATCAGGAGCATCTGGAGGAGCTGGTGCGGGAACGCACCCGCGAACTGAACGAGACCAACGCCCACCTCGAGACGATCAACGCCCGGCTGCGCAAGATCGTCGAGACCACCAGGGGATTCTCGGCCTGCGCCGACGTCATCAGCGTAAGCACCCATATCCTTGACGAGTTCGCTGACCATATGTGCGCCTCCGGCGGCAGCCTCTACTTCGTCGAGGAGGCGGGGCTACGCAGAGTCCATGTACTCGACGAAGGCCACGCCGCTCCGTTCATTCCCTTTCCGCTGGCCGAGAACTCGATCTTCAGGCAGGTGCTGGAGAGCCGCAGGCCGCTGCTGATCGAGGAGATCAGTGAACTACCCAACATCAAATCGAGCGGCTGGAACGGCTACCGCGACGGCTCGATGCTTGCGTTCCCGCTGCCGCGTGAGAACGGCGAAATCATGGGCCTGCTGACGCTGCACTCCAAGCAGACACCCCCTTTCGTCGAAGAGGACAAAGAGATAGGTGCGATTCTCGCCTCATACAGCTGCGAGGCGCTCCGCTCGATCAACGCCACCGAAACCCTGCGCCAGAGCGAACGGCGTTTCCGCGAGCTGGCCGACATGCTGCCGCTGACCGTCTGCGAAACCGACATCGAGGGGGTCATCACCTACGCCAACCGCCATGCACGACAGAGCTACGGCTACCGCGAAAGCGAGTTGGGCGAACTGACCATTTTCGATATGGTGCTGCCGGGTGAAGGCGACAAGATCACCCTAACCGCCGGCAGACTGATCAAAGAGCGTGCCAACGACACCCAGGGCACCGAGTACACCGCCAGGCGCAAGGATGGATCGACCTTTCCGGTACTCGCCTACTCGGCGCCCATCCAGGACAAAGGTGGGGTGACCGGCATACGCACCGCCGCGGTCGACATCTCGCTGCTGAAGCAGCAGCAGGAGCAGATCCTGCGGCACGCCCATTTCGACAGCCTCACCGGCCTGCCCAACCGTTTTCTGGTACTCGACCGGTTGGCGCAACTGACCAAAGAGGCGCAGCGCGCGAACACCATGGTCGCGGTGTTGTTCCTTGATCTCGATGACTTCAAGAAGATCAACGATACACTCGGTCATGAGACCGGTGACAAACTGCTGGTGCAGGCTGCCGCACGGCTCAGTGAATCACTGCGCGAGGGCGATACGGTCGGTCGCCTGGGAGGCGACGAGTTCGTGATACTCCTGGGCGGGCTCAGCAGGGCGGACGACGCCGGTCCGGTGGCAACCAACATTCTCGAGCGCTTCCGCAAGGTCTTCCTGCTCGACGGTCGCGAACTGCTGCTCACCACCAGCCTCGGTATCGCACTCTTCCCGGTCGACGGCAGGGATCCGGCCACGCTGCTGCGCAACGCCGATTCGGCGATGTACTTTTCGAAAGAGGAGGGTCGCAACACCTATCACTACTTTACCGATGACATGAATCAGGCCGCGTCACGCCGGCTGCAGCTCGAAGAGCACCTGCAGGGTGCGCTGGAGAGGCAGGAGCTCCACGTCCACTATCAGCCGCTGATCGATATCGGTGGGCGCAGAGTGGTGGGCGCCGAGGCGCTTCTGAGGTGGAACAGCCCGGTGCTCGGTCAGGTCTCGCCCGACGAGTTCATCCCGATCCTGGAACAGAACGGCCAGATCGTTGCGGTCGGCCGCCACGTACTCGCCACCGCACTGACGCTGGCCGCGCAGTGGAACCAGATCACGCCGTTCAAGATCGCGGTCAATCTCTCGCCGCGTCAGTTCCGTGATCCCGGCATTTTCGAATTCGTGAAAGAGCTGCTCGACAGCACCGGCCTGCCCGGCACAACGCTGGAGTTGGAGATCACCGAGGGGGTACTGATGAGCGCCAACGCCTTTGTCGAATCACTGCTCACCGAATTGAGCGCTCTGGGCGTCACCTTCTCGATGGATGACTTCGGCACCGGATACTCCTCACTCAGCTACCTGCGCAACTACCCCTTCAATACGCTCAAGATCGACCGCAGTTTCATCCAGGAGATCACCACTGATCCTGCGGATCGCGAGCTGGTCAGCGCCGCGATCACCATGGGGCGCAATCTCGGTCTGAACGTGGTGGCCGAAGGCGTCGAGACCGAACAGCAGCTGGAGATACTACAGCGGCTTGGCTGCGAGCTGGCACAGGGCTACCTGTTCAGCAGACCGATCGCCGCGCAAGAGATACCCGAGCTGATAGCAAGCTTGAATTCGTCCCGCATCTGAGCCTTCCCACCTGCCTCAGTGCTGCTTGAGCCGCGTCACCAGTTTCCTGCTTGCCCCCAGCATCTTCTGCGCATCGGCCTCGCGGCAATCGACCAGATTGAAGGTGAGATAGAGTGAGGGAGCCTGCTTGTCGTCACGCAGGTAAAGTGGATAGAGCAGCTCGTCGTCACCCTGGTCGGCACGGATTATCGCCGCGTTGAACTCGCGCTTGCACCAGGTCGAATCGAAGTAGTCGGGCGAGAAGAGCGCGACCACGCTACGCGAAGCGTCGATCGCCTCCGCCAATCGGGTGATCCAGTCCATCCCCGCACGGATCGACTCGGAGTCGCGAAATATGCGCGCCTCCGGATACTGCGCCCGTACCATCGCCACGAAGCTGTCTACCAGCGCAGTGTCTCTGCGCGAATAGCTGACGAATATGTCCCAGTCACCGTCCCGCCCGTCGAGCGGTCCATCGGCGCCGCCACCGAGGATCACCGAGCCCGCACCCGGCCCGGCGCCGCCGAGGCGCCCCAGCCGTCGCGCCAGTTCCTGCAGACCGTCTCGCGTCAATCGGCGCCACAACCGCCCGGCCCGGCGGCGCACCGGTTCCGGTGCAGCGGGCGGAGGCCGCGGGTGGCGCGGCGGCCTGGCGTCGAAGTGCCCACCATGGGCATCCACGTAATCCTTGAACAGCCGCTGCAGCAGCTCCGCCTTTCCCGGCTCCCTCTCCACGATCTTCAACACCCGCAGCGGCAACCCGATGCGCAGCCTTGCCACCGCTGCGTCGAGCAACGCCGGGAGCATCTCCGCGCTCGGCCAGGCCATATCGCCCGTAGCCAGCAGCGGCATCGCGACCCGCCCCTCGCGACAGTCGCCCAGCATCACCTGATCCAGGCTGTCGAACAGATCATCGACCAGCTCGGGCGGCCTGCCTCTGCGCAGCGGTTCGAAACAGAGGATACGCGTGAAACCGCGACCGCCTGCGATCTCTCCGGAGAGCCAGCAGGAGCGCTCCGAGCGCAGATCCAGCGCCTTGTGCGCTGCGAGCTCGGCGACCGAGACCCCGTTCGCGGCCAGCGCGCCGATCAGCGAACCGGCGGTCGCAAGATAGTCGTCGGGAAAGGCCGATACCACCAGAAGATCGACCGCATGCGCCTCGGGGAGCGCCACCAGATCGCCCCGGTAGAGCTCGATCGAACGCGAATTTTCCGCGCTGCCGACGCTGATTCGTCCCAGCAGTTCCATGCGCCACCCCCTGCTGCTGAGAGTAGTCGACTCTCATAGCAGATCAAGCCGCGAACTGCTCCTCTGCCGGCGTTGCTCAGATGGGTGCAAGCGTGCCGAGGATGTGCTCGAATTCATCCTTGTTGCGTTCGAAGAAGAGCAATCGCGGCGCGGTATAGCTGACAACGTAAAAATATTTCTCGGTGACAAAACCGACGGCCAGCAGCTGATACTCCAGCCCGCTCTCCAGACGATAGCCGGCGTGCAGCCGGAAAGCGTCCCGTCCCGCGACCGTCACCGGTTCGTTGCTCAGCACCTGCAGGCTGGGCAGACCGTCACTCTCCTCCCCTTTGAGCGCCGCGATGAACAGATCGGCAAGCTCGGAGGGGAGCATCTCTTTGTCCGATTTACGCTCGATGCTGTCGAACGCATCCTCATGCAGGCTCGCCCGGATCCTGACCCGCTGGAGATTGGGACCGTCACGCGTCACCGTCAGCACGTCACCGATTGTTCGCACCACCCATCCGCTCGGGAGGCTCACCGTGTAACGCTCCGCCTGGTGATTCCGTCTGCTGTCGTCTACCCGGATCCACTCGCCGGGGCAACCGGAAAGCAGCAGCGGCAACAGCAGCAACAACCATAATCGCGTCATGACTCCCCCTCTATGCGCTGCAGATACATCTCTATGTATTTGCGGTCTATCGCCTCGGGAGCGAGTTCGAGATAGCGCTTGAACAGGCGCCGTGCTTCCGGGCGTTCGTCGTTCTGCATCCTGATCAGCGCCAGCGCACGGTAACTCGGCGCGAAATCGGGTGCCAGCCCGACCGCCTTATGGTAGGCGGCCAACGCACGCGCCCCGTCTCCCTCCTCGGCGCGCTGACGGTAGGCTTCACCAAGGTAGAAATCGGCATGCCCGGGATAACGCGGGCGGATCTCGGCGTTCTCAAGTACATGGATCAGCTGCTTGTATTTCTGTCCGATCAGGTACCTATCGAGCAGCACCGAGCGCAGATCCCCGGTTTCACGGAGGAAGCGCGCGCTCTCTCTGCGTCCACCCGCGGACGGCTGCTGCACAGCGAGCGACTGCATCGTCTGCATTCGTTCCGTGAGCTTGGGATGACTGGCGTAGAGCCACGGCTCATCGCTGTCCAGTGCTTCGGCCTCGGCACGCATGATATCGAACACCGCCGCAGCGGAGCCCGGATCATAGCCGTGCGCGACCATCCGTGCGAACCCCTCTCTGTCCGCCTCCCGCTCGGCATCCTGCGAATAACCGGACATCGCACCCAGCGCCAGCAACTGGCCCGAGAGCGGTATGCCGGTGAGCAGCGTGACCGCCCAGCCGGCCACCACGGCGCCTTCGGTGGCATGGCGCTGCTTCAGGCTGTGCTGAAACTTGAAATGCGAGACTTCGTGCGCAACGATCGTCGCCAGTTGCGCTTCGTTCTCCATCCTCGCGATCAGTCCAAGATTCAGATAGACGCTGCCGTTGGGAAGTGCGAATGCGTTCAGGTCGGGCGAATCCAGCACCCGCAGCTTCAGGGTACCCCCGAATTCGGGGTAGAGGGCAACGGCTATGCCCTGCAGATAGTCGCCCAGCGCGCCATCGGAGTAGATCAGGCCCTTGTTCCGCCAGTGCCGATCGAGCTCCTCCGCGGCGTACCAGCGGCGCGATTCGTACTCGCTCAGCTGGCGCGTATCGTCGGCGTGATTCAGGGTACGCACCGCGGAGCTTTGACAGCCGCCCAACAACAGGGCGCAGGCAAGAATCAGGACGCCGCCGGCGCGCCCTGGTGAGGCGCAATGCAGCCGCCTGTCGCCGCCATCCCTCCTCATCGTTCGACTAGCCCGCTCACGGCTGCCCCGTCCTTCCAGAGAGCCATTCACGGTATGGCTCGACTCCGGGGTAATCCTTGAACAGATCCTCCAGTATCTCCGAGACGTGCTCCGGATCCAGATAGCTGGTGCCGGTGGCACTGGCGTGAAGGTCCATCCACAGGATATCCCCGCTGCGAAGATCGATGACATTTGCCAATGTCACAGCGTGACCCATCGGAATGCCCACACCGAGCGCGGCAAGTACCACGAACGCGGCTTTGCGCCCGTCCGAGCTGTGCAGATCCTCGCCGGTCAGAACAATCGCCTTGTCGGCGCCGCTCTTCTCGACCAGAAATGCCAGACCCGGGCCGATGCCGTAGTCGAATCGCTCGCTCTTGTGCGACCAGGCCGCGCCGGCGTGCGCGCCGGTGGTGCCGATGGCACTGCCGACCACGGCGTCGTTGAGCGCGATGTGCTGATCGAGCAGCGCGCGCTCTTCGGCCGTCAGCGGCGGCATGTCGACCAGTTCGATAGCGCCCAGGAAACGGCTGCCACGGGCGTTCAGCGCCTGGAGGAAATTCGCTTTCGCCGCCTCGCTCCAGGCGGGCACGGCTTCGGTGATACCGCTGGCGCTCATCTCCTTGACTTCGATGTTGAGCGGCAACAGCAGTGCGCGCCCGCTGGCGAAGCCCGCCGGTTCCGACTCCAGCAGGCGATAGTGCACCTTGTGAACCGGCGCGCTCTGGCAGCCGGAGAGCAACAGCGCGATCCCCAGCAGCAGAAGGCAACGGTAGTTAGGAAGGTTGTACACGACTCGACGCTCCTGCCTGAATCCGATCTCCACTACAACTGTCTGCCGGCGCTTCCCGCTGCCGCAGCCACGCACGCAAGACGCGCTCCGCCATGCGCAGATAGAGGCGTGGAAGTTCCCGACCTCAGAACCCCAGCGCGGCTTTTATCGCGGGGAGCGCAGCGGCGGCGGCCACCCCGACAAGCATGCCGGCACCGAGGCGCAAAGGAAATCGACCCAGGCGGGGCGCGGCCAGACTCAGCAGGCCGCAGATGACCGCATAGAATACCAGATTGAACAGATCCATCGTCTCACTCCTCGCGCTGGTTGGATTCGCTATCGCGGTGGCAATCGTGCATTAGCGGCAGGCAACCTGCAACCGGCGCCGCAGGAAGCCGCTCCGTACCGATCCGAGCGGAGGTCATCGCCCCCCGACAGCCGCGCCCTGCTGCCGCAGCGTCTGACTGCCCGCAGCAACCATCCGCAACTGCACCACCGTCTTCGTGGTCAGTGCCCGGCGCTGCTCCCCGCTCTGCTGCTCGAGCGCTTCGGTACCGGCATTGAATACCAACGCCACCATGGCGTCTGCCTGGACCCGCGCGAAGGCCCTGTCACAGGGAGTGATGCTCTGGATATAGTCCGCCAGTTCGTCGCAGAAGTGGGCGATCTCACGCGAAACCGCAGCACGGAAGAGGCGCGAAGAGCCGGAGCGCTCACGCAGGATCAGGCGAAAGATATTCTGATTGTTGGTGACGTACTCCATGAAGGTCTCGACGGAGGTCTGAATCGCGCTGCCGCCGGATTCGATGCGCTGGCGCGCCTTGCGCATCAACTGCCTGAGGGTCAATCCAGCCTCGTCGACCAGCGTCAGCCCCAACTCGTCCATATCCTGAAAATGGCGATAAAAGGAGGTGGGCGCGATGCCCGCCTGACGCGCCACCTCGCGCAGGGAGAGGCTGCCGAAACTGCGCTCGTCACTGAGCTGCGCCAGCGCCGCGTTGATCAACAAGCGCCGCGTCTGCTCCTTTTTCTGTGCTCTGTTCAGACTCATGCCGCTCGAAATCCGCTCTCTTGTTACAAACAAGTGTACGCGCAATAGTAACAATATTGTTGACTATGCAAAATAACAGTACTAGTTTAGCTGACACATGTACGCTGAATTACAAACCCTGCCCCATGCATCAAGCCAAACTACTGTGGACCAATCTGGCGTTCTTTTCGATCACCGGACTCATTACCGGCATCGCCGCTCCACTCTACGCCTTTCTGGTCGGGTTCGACCGCTGGCAACTGCTGATCGCGCTGCTGCTGCTGGGTTACGCCGGAATGTCGATCACCATGGGTTACCATCGACTCTGGTCGCACCGCAGCTTCGAGGCCCGCTGGCCGGTGCGCGCGTTACTGGCTATCGGCGGCACGCTGGCGGTGCAGAACAGCATCCTGCACTGGTCGTCGGATCACCGCGAACACCATCGCCACGTCGACGACAACACACGCGATCCCTACTCGGCAGGCAGAGGCTTCTGGTACTCGCACATCGGCTGGATGCTGCGTGAGTACCAGCCCGACCGCTACCACGATTACCGCAACGTCGCCGACCTGCAGACGGATCCGATCGTGGTCTGGCAGCACCGCCACTACTGGCCGCTCGCCTGGGGGGTCAACCTCGTGCTGACCGGCCTGCTCGGGATACTGCACGGTGATCTCATGGGGACACTGTTGCTCGCCGGTGTGGCGCGCCTGACGCTGAGCCAGCACTTCACCTTCTTCATCAACTCGCTGGCGCATATCTGGGGCCGCCAGACCTATTCGGAGCAGAACAGCGCCAAGGACAACGGCCTGTTGGCGCTGATCACCTACGGCGAGGGCTACCACAACTTCCACCACCGTTTCGCCAGTGACTACCGCAACGGTATCCGTTGGTGGCAGTTCGATCCGACCAAATGGGCAATCGCGGGCCTCTCCTGGGTCGGACTTACCGGCAACCTCAAGCGCATTGCCGACGAGCGCATCGAGCGGGCACGCGCCTCACTGCAGATGAGCAAGGCGAAATCGCGCTTCGAGGCACTGCCGAACGCCGAGCTGCTGCTCAGCCAGCTGCAGGCCGAGTACGACTCACTGCTGGAGAAGATGAGCGAGTTCTACACCACCCGCAAGCGGCTGCTGGAGTGCAAACGGAGATCGATCGAGAGCGGGGAGCTGGCGCAGCGCTGCAGGAGGCTCAAGAGCCGCTGGCGACAGCAGCGCCGCTACTGGAATCACTTCATGCGCCAGAGCCTGGCATAGAGCCGACCGGAGGGAGCGGGTCGGCGGCCTCCGCACGCCGGCGCAAATCGGGGGCGCACCCGGGCGCAGGTCGTTTATTGCACAATGTTTCGCCATTGCTTGCTAAACTCAACTGCGGAATCGTCCAAACCGCCCCCAAACCGGCGCCTGCCGGATATCGGCAACGCGGACTCCCGCAACAATTCACAGAGGCGAAAGAATGACTAAAAAGGTAACCCTTACCATCGATGGTACCGCGTACGAATATCCCGTCGTCGTCGGCACCGAAGGTGAACGTGGCATCGATATTCGTAAACTCAGGGCCCAGACCGGGCACATCACGCTGGATCCGGGCTACGTCAACACCGGCAGCTGTGAAAGCGACATCACCTTTATCGACGGCGAGAAGGGCATCCTGCGCTACCGCGGCATACCGCTCGAGCAGTTCGCCCACGGGCCGAACTTCATCGAGGTCTCCTGGCTGCTGATCTTCGGGCGGCTTCCCTCCGAGGAGGAGTACCGCGAGTTTGCCGAAGAACTGACCCACGAGGCAAACATCGACGAAGGGATGAAGCACGTCTTCAACAGCTATCCGCGCAAGGCGCCGCCGATGGCCATCCTCGGCTCGATGGTCAACGCGCTCTCCTGCTTTCATCCCGAATTCCTCAACCTGGACGACGAGGAGAAGTTCTACGCCGCAGCCGCCCGACTGATCAGCAAGATCCGTACACTGGCGGCCTTCGCCTATCGCCACGCCAACGGACTGCCTTATCTCTACCCGGATCCAAACCTGAAGTATGTGCCCAACTTCCTGCATATGATGTTCTCGATGCCTTACAACCACTTCGAGTGCGACGATCTGGTGCGTGACGCGCTGAACCTGATCTTCATCCTCCACGCCGACCACGAACAGAACTGCTCGACCTCGACGGTACGCATGGTCGGCTCCAGCCAGGCCAACCTGTTCGCCTCCTGTTCGGCCGGCATCAACGCGCTCTGGGGACCGCTCCACGGCGGTGCCAACGTCGCGGTGATGGATATGCTGGACCGGATCCACAAGGGCAACATGTCAGCAGAGGAGTATGTCAAGCTGGCGAAAAAGAAGGATAGCGGCGTCAAGCTGATGGGCTTCGGTCACCGGGTCTACAAGAACTTCGATCCACGCGCCAAGCTGTTGGGCGAGATCGCCGAGAAACTGCTGCCGAAGCTGGGTCGACCCGACCCGCTGCTCGATATCGCCCGCAGGCTCGAGGCCCTTTGCCTGGAGGACAACTACTTTGTCGAGCGCAAACTCTACCCCAACGTCGACTTCTACAGCGGTATCCTGCTGCGTGCGATCGGCATCCCCACCAATATGTTCACCGTGATATTCGCCATCGGCCGCATGCCGGGCTGGATCGCCCACTGGTGGGAGCAGAAGCATATGGAGGGAGCCCAGATCAACCGTCCGCGCCAGATCTACACCGGCAACGGCCTGACCGACTATGTACCCATGCCGGGCCGCCAGTATCCGCTGCGCAGCTGAACGGCGCCCGCCTGGATCCCACGGGTTGCCACCTGCCGGCTCTTCCCTCTCCCCTCATGGGAGAGGGTCAGAGGGAGGGCTGATTGCGTTCCTACCTTGCCCCCGGCCCAAAAGGGAGAGGGGGCAAGCTAACCTCCCGCTAAAACCGGGGATTTTCAAGGCTCCCGATCGAGACCTTAAAATCCCATAAACCCCTGAATATCTGCATAAAAATCTTTCTATTGAACTTTTGCCGTAAATCATCGATCCTATATATCAGTAATTAAGTAGTTTCTTATATAGGAATTTTACGATGATCATCGACAATCTGACCTTGGCTGCACTCGCGCTTACGGCGGCGGTATCGCTGTTTCTGATCTTCTCGAATGCGATGAGAAAAAAAGGTAGAGAGGATTAACTTGACGCAGCAAGGCTCGCACCTGCGGATTCGAGCCCCCTCTCCGACGGCTCGCCGGCAGACGCGAAGCATGCCGACTCAACCCAGTTCAGCGGCAATGCGTAAAAGCTTCTGTGCGTCGACCGGCTTCTGCAGGTAGCGCACACCCAACCGATCCAGTTCGGCGGCGGTCAGCGTCTCGCTGTAGCCGGAGCAGACGATGACCGCTAGATCGGGGCACAGCCGGCGAATCCGGCTGACCAGTTCCATGCCGCTCATGCCGGGCATGGTCTGGTCCGTGACCAGCAGCGAAAAAGCGTTACTATCGGCCTCGAACCGCGCCAGGGCGTCGTGGCTGTCGGTGCTGATCTCAACCTGGAAGCCATGCCCCTGCAGCAGTTCGGCGACATACACTGCCAGATCCCGCTCATCGTCCAGCACCAGCGCACGCCTGCCCTCACCCCGCGGCGGCACGCACGCATGCTCGAGCCCGGACGGAAGCACCGACTCCGCTTCCGCAGCCATCGGCAGCAGCAGCCTGACCACCGTTCCCCTGCCCGGCGACGAGTCGACGACAATATGCCCGGCGCAGGCGTGAACGATGCCGTGCACCACCGACAACCCCAGCCCCGACCCCTTGCCGACCCCCTTGGTGGTGAAGAACGGTTCGAACAGGCGGGGGATGATCTCCGCCTCGATGCCGCTTCCGGTATCCGCAACGGCGAGTTCGAGCCACTCACCCACGACCTTCTTGTGGCACGCTGAACACTCCCGCGCAAGGTCACGCGCCCGTTTCAACGTGATCGACAGCCGGCCGCTCGCGCCCATCGCATCCCGGGCATTGATGCAGAGATTGACCAGCATCTGGTTCAGACGCACCGGATCCATGACGGCAGCGGGCAGGTTCTCCTCCATCGCCCACTGGATATCGATCGTCGCCGGAAATGTCGCGCGCAACAGTTTCAGATCCTCGTCGATCAGTGGTCCCAGCTGCAGCACCCGATTCTCTCCGCTGCTCTCCCTGCTGAAGGTCAACATCTGCGAGACCAGCTCCTTGGCGCGCAACCCCGCCGTCACGATCTTCGCCATAAAGCCCGCAATACGCTCCGCTCCGGCGCGCTGGCTCTGCGCCAACGCCAGATCGGCGTAGCCGAGCATGATGCCGAGAATGTTGTTGAAGTCATGCGCCACCCCTCCGGTCAACTGCCCCAGCGCCTCCATCTTCTGCGCCTGCTGCAGCTCCCTCTGCATCCGCTCCCTGTCCGCCTCCGCGCGTCTGCTCTCGGTGATATCCTCGGCGATGCAGAGCAGGTACCTGGCCGCCCCCTGCTCATCTTGAAGGGCGACCTTGCGGCTGCGAAATATGCGCTTGCCGGCGCGTGTCTCAACCAGATCCTCCGAATGCTCGATCTCTCCCCCGGCGGAGAGGGCCTGGCGATCCGACGCCTCGTAGCGCTCGGCATCCTCGCGCGGAAACAGCTCCAGATCGCGCCTGCCGATCAGCTCATCCCGACGCATGCCGTAGAGCTCCTCTCCGGCGCGGTTGAAGCGCAGATATCTGAGGCTCCCGGCATCCTTCACCGAGAGCACGGTCGGCAGGTGCTCAACGATCGCATCCAGTTCGCGCTGATTGCTGCGCAGCAGTTGCGAGATTCGCCGGCGTTCGGCCAGCTGACGCTGCCAGAGAAAGAGCAGCAGCGCGGACAGTACTGCCCCCAGTATATAAGCCCCCCTGATCCAGGCTGCCAGTGGGGCCGAACTCCCCCATCCCCACTTGGGTCGCGCCGCGAGCTGCCAGCTGCCGCTGGGCAGGGAGACCGGCAGCCTGATGGTCTCTTCTCCCTGGAACAGGGCTTCGTCGCCGAAAAAGACCGCACCGGCATCACCCAGTGAATCCACTCCGCGTATCGCCACCGTCAGATCGAGCGATCGCGCCAGCAATCCCGCCTCCCGGTAGACCTTCTCAACGTCGATGACCGCGGATACCAGCCCCCAGGACTTCAACGACACCCCCCCTTCCTTGTCGCCGTAATAGACGGGCATGCGCGCGATGAACCCCTCTCCTCCCTGTATCAACTCGACCGGTCCCGCGATCACGGTCTCGCCCAACCGCAGCGCCCGCATAGCGGCCTCCCGCTGCCTGGGGTGTGTCCGATAATCCAGCCCCAGCGCTGCCTCGTTGCCCTCCAGCGGGTAGACCATCGAAACCACCAGGTCGGGTGCGGCACCGATATTCCGCAGCTGGTTCTTGCGGTTGAGCAACGCGGCGGCGTAGGTGGCATACTCCTGCTGCGTCAGATCGGGATTTCCGCTGATCACCGCGACCAGCCCCTGTACCAGCATCAGGTTGTGGTTCACGACCCCCTCGAGGCGGGCGCGGATTGCGCCCAGGGTTGCATAGGCGGCAACCTGCTCGTGCTGGTGAGCGCGCTCGGAGAGATAGGATTCGAACAGGCGGCCGCCCAGCAGCACGGCGCTGGCGACCAACAGGGGCACCGCCAAGGTGACGATCCGCTTCATTCGACCTCTCCGATCACTGGCATCGACCCAGGCTGGCATGGAACAAACCTGACACCGTCGCGAACCACCTGCAGCAGGCAGTGGCGAACGCCGGCAGTTGGGGCCGCCTGTCACCAGGCCATGCCGTACGCTCCGAGACGTCCGCTTTCACTTGCAATGGGCCGTGGGCAATCCATATTTATTGATAGGAGGTTATAGCGCCCAGAGACGGCGGACAACCCAGTCGCAAGGAGGTAACGATGTTTCTGCAACTGCGTTCCAACGGTAAGATGGTCGAGGTATTGAGCCTCAGCGACCTGTTCAACCCCAACCACCCGCAGCTGGTCGGACGCTACAACGCGGGCGAGGAGTTGCAGGATCCGGAGAAGTTCGACAAATCTGCGCTGGAGTTCCTCTCCGGCGAACCCCTGCCCAGATGCTGGCTGGATATCGACTACCGGGACAACCAGGCGGGCCGCTGAAGCCGGCGAGCGGGAGCTTCCCGGCGGCGCCAGGTGCGACGCCGGTATTCGACTCACTACGGTGCTCGGGGAGCCCTGAACATAGTTTTCGATTTTCCCGATGGCCGCCGCTGGAGCGGTCGTGGCACGGCCCGGAAAAAACGGTTCCCGTCATGGCTCTCCCTCACTTTTTGCGGATCTGCTGTCCAGTATCCGCCCTCGCCCGTCAGCGTTGATCTTGTTCATCAAGCTGCTCGACCGGCGCCGCCGTAAACTGCGAAAATGCAGGCCGCAGACGACAGCGCCGGAGCGGCAGCCGTCTGCAAGCGCATCAGCCGCGACCACAGATCGAACCGGAGCCGAGTAACGCACCATGCTGCTTGCAAAGCGAGAGAATACCGCCCTGATCCACGGTGACCAGCGCGTCGATTACGCGCAGCTTCTGGCGTGGGTGGACGCCTACGCGACCCGCATCCCGGCGAATGGCTGCGACAAAGTGCTGATCTTCTCCGAGAACCGTCCCGAATGGGTCTACGCCTACTACGCCGGACTGGCGCGCGGCTGCACGCTGGTTCCGGTCGACTTCATGAGCACGGCGGAGGATGTCGCCTATATCCTGCGCGACTGCCGCCCCGATCTGATCTTCTGCTCGCAGGGCACCCTGTCGGTGATGCGGCAGGCGCTGGAAAAGGCACCGCTCGATACTCAGCTGCTGATTCTGGAGCGTCTCGCGGCGGAGCTCTCACCCGGCACCCCCTCCCCGCTGCCGTTGCCGCCGCGCGAGCGGACGCTGCTGCTGATCTACACCTCGGGCACCACCGGCAGTCCCAAGGGGGTGATGCTCTCCTGCGACAATCTGCTGGCCAATATCGAGTCGGTGTCCGGCGAAGTCCCTATCTACCGGCCGCAGGAACGGGTGCTGGCGCTGCTGCCACTGCACCACATTTTTCCGCTGCTCGGCTCACTGATGGCGCCACTCTACACCGGCGGCACCAGCGTCTTCTCGCCGTCGATGGCGCCCGAGGATATGCTGTGCACGCTGAATGACCAACGTGTCACAATCATGATCGGCGTGCCGCGGCTCTACAGCCTGATCCACAAATCGATCATGGAGAAGATCAACGCCGCCAGGCTGCCTCGGCTGCTCTTCTCCCTCGCCGCCAAGGCGCGCTCACCAGGCTTATCCAGACGGCTGTTCGCCAAAGTGCATCAGCGCTTCGGCGGTCATATCCGGCTGCTGGTCAGTGGCGGTGCCAAGCTGGACGAAGCGGTCTGGCGCGATCTCGCCACGCTGGGGTTCGAGGTTCTGGAAGGGTTCGGCATGACAGAGGCGGCGCCGATGATCACCTTCACCCGCCCCGGTGAAGGGCGCATCGGCTCACCGGGGCGACCGATGTCCTGCAACGAGGTGCGCATCGTCGACGGCGAGATCCTCGCCCGCGGCCGCAACGTCATGCAGGGCTACTACAACCGCCCGCAGGAGACCGCCGAGGTGCTCAGGGGGGGCTGGCTGCACACCGGCGACCTGGGCCACCTCGACCAGGATGGCTACCTGCACGTCACCGGCCGCAAGAAGGAGATCATCGTTCTGCCCAACGGCAAGAACGTCAACCCAGGAGAAATCGAGGAGAAACTGTCGGCACTGAGCGACCTGATCGCGGAGGTCGGCGTCTTTCTGCACCAGGAGAGCCTGCAGGCGGTGCTGGTGCCCGACTTCGCCGCCGCCCGGAAGCAGGGCATCGGCGACCTGGAGAACCACTTCAAGAGAGAGCTGTTGGTGCCCTACAACCAGTCGGTAACCCCCTACAAGAAGGTGATGAGGCTGCACCTGCTGCACCAGGAGCTGCCCAAGACCCGCCTGGGCAAACTGAAACGCTTTCTGTTCAACGAGCTGATCGCCGGCAAGGCCGTGCGCAACGGCGCTGCTGACGAACCGGACTACCCGGAGTATCACAGCATCAAGACTTTTCTGCAGCAGCAGAAGCAGCGCGAGATCTACGCTGCGGACCACCTGGAGCTGGATCTGGCAATGGATTCGCTCGACCTGGTGGGGCTGCAGGCGTTTCTGGAGGAGAGTTTCGGCGTGAAGGTGAGCGAGCAGACCTTCATCGACCACGCCACGGTGGAGCGCATCGCCGCCTTCATGCGCGAGAAGAAGACCAGGCTGAGTGTCAGCGTGCAGGAGTGGGCCGACATCCTGAAGCAGCGCAGCGACGTCCGGCTGCCGCGCAGCTGGTTCGCCCACAACCCACTGCGCCACACCCTGGCATGGCTGGCGCGCGGCTATTTCCGGCTGAGCGCCGGAGGAGAGCAGAATCTGCCGGACGGACCCTGCATTCTGGCGCCCAACCACCAGAGTTTTCTCGACGGTCTGTTCGTCGCCGCCTTCCTCGACAACACGACGATGAAGCGGACCTACTTCTTCGCCAAACCGAAGCATGTGCAACGGCTCTGGCTGCGCTTCGTCGCGATGCGCAACAACGTCATCGTGCTCGATCTCGAACGAGACATGAAGCAGGCGCTGCAGAGTCTCTCCGAAGTGCTGCGCCAGGGCAGCAACATCATCATCTTCCCTGAGGGAACCCGCAGCGCCGACGGCACTCTGGGGCCGTTTCGCAGGGGCTACGCCATCCTCAGCCGCGAGCTTGGGATACCGATCGTGCCGGTGGCCATCAGCGGTGCCTGGCGCGCGCTTCCCAGAGGTGCTCGTCTGCCCAGACCGTTGGCGCCGGTCCGGGTCGAATACCTGCCGCCGGTGGCGCCGGGCCGCCTCAGTTACGACCAACTGAACGACGCCGTAAGGTCCAGGATACTGGCGGCGGTCGGCTGGCAGCGGTCGGCCAGCCACGATATCCGCCGCTGATGCCATTCCAGCACGATATAGATCCCCTGATGTTCCAACTGGGGGATCTCCATATCTACTGGTACAGCTTTTTTCTGGCGCTGGGAGTGCTTCTCTGCTACTTCCGGTTACGCATAGTCGCGACAGATCTTCGGCTCCCCCGGAACTTGCCGGAGAGCCTGATGATCCACGCCATCGTCGGCATGTTCGTCGGCGCCCGCCTCGGGCACGCGTTCTTCTATAACCCGCTCTTTTTTTCCGAGCACCCGTTGCAGCTGTTCATGCTCTGGCAACCCGGACTGTCGAGCCACGGCGCCGCCGGCGGAGTGCTCGTGTCGGTATACCTCTGGAGCCGCGTCCATCGACAACCTTTCTATCCGCGCTGCGGCATGCTGTCGCTGGGGCTTCCGCTGATCCTGGTGGGCGCCCGGATCGGAAACTTTTTCAACTCTGAGGCGGTGGGACGCGCCACGGCCGGCGAATGGGGGGTCGTCTTTCTGCGCCTGGGTGAGAGTTTTCCGCGGCATCCGCTGCAACTCTATGAATCCCTCGCCGCATTGGCGATCTTCCTGTTGCTCAATTCACTCCATCGGCGACGCCCAGATATCACTGCATCGGCGTTGCCGCTGTTCCTCTTCGGCTTGCTCTATTTCTCGACCCGCTTCCTGCTCGAGTACTGGCAGCCCGCCGCTGCGACCGATCCGACGGCCGCCCTCACAATGGGCCAGCTGCTGTCGCTCCCGCCACTACTCGCCGCGCTGCTCTATTTCGCGTGGAGAGTGCGCCCGAGCGACCGGCGATAGAGCGCACCCGCGCCCCTCATCGCCGTAGCACAAGCGCCACCCGGCGGATCAACGGCCGGATGCGGCGACCAATCCAGGACTATTCCGGAGTACCCCCTCCGTCACCACCATCGCCATCACCGCCGTCGCCGCCGTCACCTCCACCGCCGGAGCCATTGCCACTGTCACTGGCGTTGCCACCACCGCCCGCTGGTGTGGTGCCGAAGCCATGCTCCCACTCCAGCGACACCCCACCGTCGCCTTCCGGCAGATAGTAGGGCGCAATCGCGCAGCCGATCGTACCCAGGAAAATCACCACTACCGCTGCATACACTCTATTCATCTACTACACCTCCCCTCCCCAATCCATTGGAGAGTTACCGCAGTTTCCCTCTTCCCTGTATTGATTCTAGTACCGTGGGTTTTGGTCAATGGCGGCACCAAAGAGGCTCTCGCAGGCAGCATGTTCCAGGTCAACGAAACGGTTTTTTTGCCACCGGCGTGCGTCATCCCGATCCGCTGCGGAGGGCTCTGCTCCGGCATCCGCAGGACGGATCCATAGCTGAGAGTGATTCGACTCGCCAGGAGATGACCGCTTCCGGGCCGCCGGTGAGGTATGATGCGAAGCGCCGGCGCCCATGCGCGCCATCGAGGGGCCGCAATATGCGGATATCCACCGGCCGATGCTAGCCACCATCTTCAATATTGTCGCGCCCGTCTTTCTGGTTATCGCTGCCGGTTACCTGGCGACCCGCGGCCGCCTGCTCGACGACGGCATGATCAGCGGCCTGATGAGCTTCGCGGTCCGCTTTGCGGTCCCCTGTCTGCTGTTTCTCGCCACCTCCGGCATGGATCTCGGCAGCGCCTACGACTGGCGCCTGATGAGCGCCTTCTACCTCGGTTCCAGCGTCAGCTTCGCGGTCGCGACCCTCCTCGCCTGGCGCCTGTTCGGCCGCACGCCGGGGAGCGCGGTCGCGGTCGGCTTCAGCGCGCTCTTCTCCAACCTGGTGCTGCTGGGACTGCCGATCTCGGAACGCGCCTGGGGCGTCGATACGCCGGCGATGGCCACCGCCTACGCGCTGGTCTCGATACACGCCCCGTTCTGCTATCTGCTCGGCATCGCCAGCATGGAGCTGCTGCGTGCCGACGGCAGGTCGCCCTCGGCAACGATGAAGGTGGTGGTACGCGCGATGTTCCGCAACAGCCTGATGATCGGCATCCTGCTCGGCTTTGCGGTCAACCTCAGCGGCCTGGCGCTGCCGGGTGCGCTGCTGTCGTCGGTCGAGATCGTGGCCCGTGCCGCGCTGCCGGCGGCGCTGTTCGGGCTCGGCGGCACCCTCACCCGCTACTCGCTGAAAGCGTCGCTCGGCGAAGCGAGCAGCATCGCCGGTATCTCGTTGCTGCTCCACCCGGCGATCGCGTTGGGCGTCTGCCGCCTGCTCGGCGTCGACAGCGAGCTGACCAATGCGGTGGTGCTGATGGCGGCGATGGCGCCCGGCGTCAACAGCTACCTGTTCGCCAGCATGTATCAGCGCGGCGAGGATACCGCCGCCAGTAACGTGCTGCTGGGAACCGCCGCATCGGTGGTGAGCATCAGCGCCTGGCTGTGGCTGCTCGGCGTCAGCGGCGCATAGCTGCGAACGGTTGCAAGAGCGTTGGCTGCGTCGAGAGCATGACCGGCGCAGGCGCGACAACCCTGCAGAGCAGCAACGGGCTGGTATCGGCGGCGCTGGCCGAAAATCAGGCGGCGTTGGATAATGGGGTTTTGCGGCCGCCGTCATAAAGCGGCAATGCCGCGCAGGCGATACTCACCCGCGGGGGCAAGGTATGAGTGAATTCGCGTCTGACTACCTGGCGATGGTGCGCGAACTCTCCGAACGAATCGTCGAGGCCCAGCGTCCGATCCGTATCCTCGACGCGATCAAATGGAACGAACAGCTGCGCCGCGACTTTTTCCAGAACGGCTGCAGGTGCCTGCCCCAGGTCGACGCCGAATACTATAGCCGCAGCAACCCGCTGGAGTTCGATCCTGCAGCGAAGCGCGGCGAATTCCACGCCATCGAACGCGATATTTCGCGCCGGCTGGGACAACTAAACCCCCTCGCCACCATCATGCGGCGGATCTGCCGCGAGTACGGCAGCGTAGTGCGGCTGCTGGAGTCGCGCGGCAGCGGAGAGTTCGGCCTGATCTCCGAAGACCTCTACGGCTCCGCCTCCGACGTCTTCCATGCCGGCGATCCCACCCTGGCCGATCTCGGCAGCGAGATGGAATCGACCCTGACCAACCTGCTGCGCAACAAATCGATGGCGGAGGCGCCCAAGGAGATCAGCGCCGAACGTGCGGTCGAGATGCTCAACGAACGGCTGCTGGCCGCCTTCCCCGACGCCGGCATCCGTGTGCTGCTGAACGACCAGATGACGGCCGATGCGGCGGCCGGCTCGGACTACCTCAAGATCCGCAGCGATGCACGCTTCAACCAGCTCGACATCGATGTGCTCGAAGTACACGAAGGCTGGGTGCACCTCGGCACGACGCTGAACGGCTCCGAGCAACCCTGGTGCACTTTCCTCGGCAAGGGACCACCCTCGTCGACCACCACCCAGGAGGGTCTCGCCGTCCTCACCGAGATCCTGACGCTGCGCTCCAGCCCCTCGCGCCTCTACCGCCTGATCAACCGGGTGCGGGCTGTTACCCTGGCCGAGCAGGGAGCCGACTTCGTCGAGGTGTTCGACTATCTGCATGGCAACGGTCTCTCCCGGGATGAGAGCTACAAACTTGCGGTCAGGGTATTCCGCGGCAGCACGCCCGACGGCAGGCCGTTCACCAAGGATCTGGCCTACATGCGCGGCTTCATCCAGACCTACAACTTCCTGCGCCTGGCGATGAGCGAGGGCCGGCTGGACAGCCTGCCTGTCCTCTTCTGCGGCAAAATCACGCTGGAGGATATAAAGACATACCGCCTGCTGATGGACGAGGGGGTTGTGGCCTCGCCCCACTTCACACCACCGCACTTTGCCGACCTAAGGGGTCTGGCGACCTGGATGAGCTTCTCGCGCTTCCTCTCCAGCCTCAGCTTCGACAAGCTGCAGGTCGACTACGGCTCGCTGCTGTAGCGCAGCCTGGGCCGCGACGGCGCTACGGACAGACAGGTACTCCGCGTCACCCCGACGGCACCAGCGAGCGGTATGCATGCCAGCTCGCATGGCCGATCAGCGGCAGCGCGACGATCAGTCCGGCGTAGTAGGTGATCAGGCCGAGGCCGACGATGACGACGATCGTGAACGCCCACAGCAGCATCGCCGGCATGTTCCCGAGCACCGCCTTGATACTGAAGCGGATCGCGGTGAATCCGTCGACCTTGCGGTCGATCAGCATCGGTACCGTTACCACACTGATCATGTAGGCGCACCAGGCGTAGAAAAAACCGGCCACGACGCTCGCCATGGCGAACGTCCGGCCCTTTTCCGACAGGAAGACCTTGACGAAGAAGTTGTCGAGCGGCGGCGAGATCCCCTCGTAGAGCAGCGAAAACAGCACGTAGTTGGTGGCGATCCAGAGCTGCATGATGATCAGGAAGCCGGCGGTGATCATGCTGATCTGGGTGTGATTACGCTTCCAGGCCTCCAGCGCGTTGCAGGCCTTCAGCGGCTCCCCCCGCTCCAGGTGCGCACTCATCTGATACAGGCCGATGCCGAGAAATGGGGCGATGATGAAGAATCCGGCCACCAGGAACGGCAGCAGGAACATGCTGTCGGTCGCCGACAGGGTAAACGTCAGCAACAAGCTGATCAGCAGAATGCCGGCGCCATAGAAGATGCTGTACCATCCCGCCTCCCGCATATCCTTCCATCCCTTCGCCAGCCAGGTGAAGGGCTCGCCAATGGCGATGCGGTTGACTACGAGATCGTGCCATCTGGTGCTTCCCGTATAGGGTCTGGCTTCCATCTACACTCCTTTTGCAAGAGGGGGCTATAGCAAAGCCCGACAGAGGGCGAGAAGCTCCATAGCGGGCGTCGGAATAATTAATAGTAGATCTTGCTGCCGAAGACCACCCCCTGCAGGCTAACGGGCTTCCCTGCATAAGGCGGGATACCTGACGCTGGCGCCAGGGTTGAACACGACCGGCCTGCGGTTGGATTGCCGCAAAAACGACACTTGAAGGGTCCTGAGTATGTTCAGACACCCCTCCCGTGTGGCCAGCATGCCGCTGGAGATCATATCCCTGGGGCCGCGCCTCGAAGGAGGCGGGCATACGGAGAGATCGCATGGATGTACTGAAAAAAGGGCTCGAAGGGGTTCTCAGCCGCGCCGCAACGGCATGCACGGGCGGGCGCAGAAAGGCACCACCCGCACGCGCCTGCCAATAGTGCGTATCAGCCGGCCGACTGACGCTGCAGCTGCGGCTTGGGGAAGTAGCTCTCGGCCAGCGCGGCGTGCACCTTGGTGATGCTGAGCTGGAGTTCGTCGATATAGTCGTGCAGCGCTGTCTGCTCCAGCTGACCGACCTTGGCGCGCTCGACCTTCTTCACCAGCAGGCGCAGCTGCTTCACCACCGGCTCGTTGTTCTGCAGATTGACGAGACATGCCTCGACCGCGTCCAGGCAGTGGCGCACTGCACGCGGGAAGCGGTTGTCCTGCAGCAGGAACTTGAGCACCGCCGCGCGCCGTACCTGCATCTGCATATGGCGGCGGTACATCTGGTAGCCCGACAGCGAGTTGAGCACACTGACCCACTGAATGGTGTCGAAAGGGCGCAGATCGGCAACGTCGTCGGGCAACAGGTCGGCTGAACGGACGTCGATGATGCGCGTGGTCATGTCGGCGCGCTCCAGATTGCGTCCGATGCGCAGGAAGTCGAACGCCTCGTCGCGGCTCTGCACGCTGGCGATGATGCCGATGAAGGTGGCCGATCCGCGGATGATCTGCTGCAGGTAGTCGAAGCGCCCCTGCTTGGTCAGGCCTACATTGACGCTCTCCTGCGCGTAGAGATAGAGCTCGTTGAGGTTTTCCCATATTTCGCGCGGCAGAATGTCGCGCACGGTGCGGCAGTTCTCCCTGGCATGATGGAGCGAGCTGATGATCGAGCCGGAATTGCCACGATCCCCCACCAGAAAACGGACCACCTGGCGCTCTCCCGGCTCCTTGACACGCGAGTCGAACTCGCTGTTCAACCCCATGATCGAGATCAGCGGCGACCAGCCGGGTGCGATGCCTCGTGGCAGATCGAGCAGCAGGCTTGAGTTGACGCTGATCAGACGCGCGGTGTTTTCCGCGCGCTCGACATAACGCGCCATCCAATAGAGGTTTTCCGCTACGCGCGAGAGCATCTCATGACCCTCCTGTGTCGACGATCCAGGTATCCTTGCTGCCGCCGCCTTGTGATGAGTTGACTACCAGCGATCCCTTGCGCAGTGCCACCCGGGTCAGGCCGCCAGCGGTGACCTGGATCTTCGAGCCGCTGAGTATGAATGGCCGCAGATCGACGTGGCGGGCCTCGAGATGCTTGCCCACCACCGTGGGCACCGTCGAGATACCGACCATCGGCTGCGCGATGTAGTTGCGCGGATCCTCGCTGATCAGCCGCGCGAACTTCTCACGCTCCGCCTTGCTGGAGCTGGGTCCCATCAACATACCGTACCCCCCCGATTCGTTGGCCGGTTTGACCACCAGCTGATGGAGATGGCCGAGCACGTACTCCAGCTCCTCTGCGTACATGCAGCGGTAGGTCGGAACGTTCGGCAGCAGCGGTTTCTCGTTCAGGTAGTATTTGATGATATCCGGCACGAATGCGTAGACCACCTTGTCATCGGCAACACCGGCACCGGGCGCGTTGGCCAGCGCCACGTTGCCAGCCTTCCAGGCCCGCATCAGCCCGGGCACGCCGAGTATCGACTCGCGGTTGAAGACCTCGGGATCCATGAACTCGTCGTCGATGCGGCGATAGATGACATCGACACGCTGCGGACCGTTGATGGTGCGCATGTAGACCACATCGTCGCGGTCGACGAAGAGATCGCTCCCCTCGACCAGTTCGCATCCCATCTGCTGCGCCAGGTAGGCGTGCTCGAAGTAGGCTGAGTTGTAGATGCCGGGTGTCAGCACCACCACCTCGGGTTGACGGTCGCGGGACGGGCAGAGGTCGCTGAGCGTATCGAACAGTTGCGAGGGGTAGTCGTCCACCGGCAGCGGCGCGTACTCGTCGAACAGCTCGGGCAGCACCCGTTTGGTGATCAAGCGGTTCTCCAGCATGTAGGAGACGCCGGAGGGGACGCGCAGATTGTCTTCGAGCACGTAGACGCCGCCGTCGCTGTCGCGCACCAGGTCCGAGCCGCAGATATGCGCCCAGATCCCCAGTGGCGGGTCGATGCCGACGCACTGGGGGCGGAAGTTCTTCGACTTGGCCAGCACTTCGCGCGGGAAAACCCCGTCTTCGACGATCTGCTGCTTGTGGTAGAGATCGTCGATGAAGAGGTTGAGCGCCTTGACCCGTTGCCGGAGTCCGGCGCGAATACCGTCCCACTCCTGTTTGGGTATGATCCGCGGGATGATATCGAACGGCCAGGCGCGATCGATCGCGGCGCCCTCGCTGTAGACGGTGAAGGTGATGCCCATGCCCTTGATCGCCATCTCCGCGGCCGCCTGGCGCGACGCGAGATCCTCTTCGCCGATCTCCCGCAGCACCCGCAGCAGCGGCACCGCGTGGGATCTGGCGCGGTTGGTGCGCGACAACGCCTCGTCATAGGTCGGAATCTGGTAGGTGGTGAAATCTATCGCCATCGGGTTTCTCTCCGTTCGGGAGCTCGACTCACGCCGGCTTGCGCCTCAGATCCAGCGTGTAGGGGTAGTCGCCGGCCGGCTCTTCCGGTGGCGGCATGCTATTACCGGGCGTATGTCCATGCTGCCAGAATCGTGCCAGTCGCCTCGACTCGGCCTCGTAGGCGTTGACCGGGAAGGTCTCGGGGTTGCGGCCGCCCGGATGCTCGACGTGATAGGTGCAGCCGCCGAGCGCGCGCTGGTTCCAGGCGTCGATGATGTCGAACACCAGCGGCGCCTGCGCCGGGATGGTCGGGTGAAGGCCCGACGGCGGCTGCCACGCCTTGAAGCGGACTCCGGCGACGAAATCGCCGCGCACGCCGGTACTGCGCAGCGGCAGGCGGCGGCCGTTGCAGGCGATGACGTGGCGCGAGCCGGTCATACCGCGCACTTTGACCTGCAGGCGCTCGACCGAGGAGTCGACGAAACGTGCCGTTCCCTGCGCGGTGACCTCTTCGCCCAGCACATGCCAGGGCTCGATCGCGAAGCGCAGCTCCAGTTCGATGTCGTCGATGTTGAGGGTGCCATAACGCGGAAAGCGGAACTCGATGAAGGGGTCGAGCCAGCTTCTGTCGAAGCCGTATCCCCAGCGCTGCAGGTCGTTGCAGACGTCGTTCAGATCGCGCTCGACATAGTGCGGCAGCATGAAGCGATCATGCAGCTCGGTGCCCCAACGCACCGGCTGCTGCTGGTACGGCTGATCCCAGAAATGCACGATCAGGGAGCGCAGCAGCAGCATCTGCACCAAACTCATGCGTTCGTGCGGCGGCATCTCGAAGCCGCGAAACTCCACCAGACCGCGCCTGCCGGAGGTGGAATCGGGGGAGTAGAGTTTGTCGATGCAGAACTCCGAGCGATGGGTATTGCCGGTCAGGTCGACCAGCAGGTTGCGCATCACCCGATCGACCAGCCAGGGCGAGAGCGCCTCGCCTCCCGGCATCTGCTGCAGCGCGATCTCCAGCTCGTAGAGACTCTCGTCGCGCGCCTCGTCGACGCGCGGCGCCTGCGAGGTGGGCCCGATGAAGAGCCCCGAGAAGAGATAGGAGAGGCCCGGGTGATTCTGCCAGTAGCGCACCAGGCTGCCGAGCAGATGGGGACGGCGCAGTATCGGACTGTCGGCCGGCGTGCCGCCGCCAAGGGTGACATGATTGCCACCGCCGGTGCCGGTATGGCGGCCGTCGAGCATGAACTTCTCGCTCCCCAGCCGTGCCTGGCGTGCTTCGGCATAGAGCTCCTCGGTAAGCCGGGCCAGCCCCTGCCAGTCGCGCTCGGGCGCCACATTGACCTCGATCACGCCCGGATCGGGGGTGACCGAAAAACGTTTCAGCCGTTCATCCTCGGGTGCTTCGTAGCCCTCCAGCACCAGCGGCAGCTCCAGCTCGTCGGCGGTCGCCTCGATCGCCGCCACGAGCTCCAGCCAGTGACTCAGGTGGGTCATCGGCGGCAGGAACAGGTGCAGCACGCCGTCGCGCGGCTCGGCGCAGATCGCGGTGCGCACGAACAGCGCGTGCTCGTCCGTGTAGTCGTCGGCGCGCTGCTGCGGCTGTATGCCGAACTGTCGTGCCTCAGGCGCGACCAGCGACGCGTAGCGCGCGTGCACCTCGCCGAAAGCATCGGGGATCACATCATGCGGCGCGAACGGGTCCCTCGAGTGCAACGCCTGACGCCTGGCCTCCGGCTGCCACAGCAGCGAGTCGAGCGGCAGCCGCAGACCCATCGGCGAATCGCCCGGCAGCAGGTGCATATTGCCTCGCCGGAACTTCCACGCATTGGAGGCCCAGCACTCGCTGGTGGGATCCCAACCCAACGGCAGCGCAAAGCCGACGATCTTGTCCAGCCCCTGTTCGAAGACGCGGCGCAGCCGCTTGCGCTCCAGCGGATCCTTGAGCTTGCTGTCGAGCACGTCGACATTCTCCGGCAGCAGCCCCTCTTTCCACAGGTAGTACCAGCCATCCTCGTAACCTGCCTGGGCATTGCCGGGCGCTACTCCCAGGCGACGGGCGAGGCGGGTGATGAACTCCTGCGCCGACGCCTCGTCCGAGTCGCCACCGGCATGGGTGTCGGCGAGCAGCTCGGGGCGCTTCCAGATCGGCTTGCCATCCTCACGCCAGTAACAGTTCAGCGCCCAGCGCGGCAGGGGTTCGCCCGGGTACCATTTACCCTGCGCGTGGTGCACCAGACCGCCCTCTGCCCACCGCTGCCAGAGACGGCGCAGCAGCACCTCGGCGCGTTCCCGCTTGTGCCGCCCCAGCGCCGCCGTGTTCCACTCGGCGCCATCCATATCGTCGATCGAGACGAAGGTCGGCTCACCGCCCATGGTCAGGCGCACGTCGCCTGCGCCGAGCTTCTGGTCGACGCGGTCACCGAGCTCCATGATCCCGGCCCACTGTTCGTCGCTGTAGGGCTTGGTCACGCGCGGATCCTCGCGCACGCGGGTGACCCTGTTCTCGTAGGCGAAATGCACCTCCGTCTTCTTGCCCAGGTAGGCACCGGTGATCGGCGCCGCCGTGGTGGGGTCGGGCGTGCAGGCCAGCGGGATATGGCCCTCCCCGGCGAACAGTCCCGAGGTGGGGTCGAGCCCGACCCAGCCGGCGCCCGGCACGAACACCTCGCACCAGGCGTGCAGATCGGTAAAGTCCTGCTCTGGACCGGAGGGGCCGTCGAGCGACTTCATGTCGGGCGCGAGCTGCACCAGATAGCCGGAGACGAAGCGCGCCGCCAGCCCCAGGTGGCGCAGAATCTGCACCAGCAGCCAGGCCGAATCGCGGCACGACCCCTTGCCCAGCTTCAGTGTCTGCTTGCAGCTCTGAACCCCGGGTTCGAGGCGGATCACATAGCCGATCTCCTCTGAGAGCCGGTGGTTGAGTTCCACCAGCATGTCGATGGTGCGCCGCGGTTCGCGCGACACCCCAGCCACCCAGCGCTCGAGGCGTTTACCGTTCTCCTTGATCTCCAGGTAAGGGGAGAGATCCTTCTTCAGCTGCGCCTCGTAGTCGAACGGCCAATCCTCGGCATACTCTTCGACGAAGAAGTCGAACGGATTGATGGTGACCAGATCGACCACCAGATCGACCTCGACGCAGAGACGGCGTGTCTTCTCACGAAAATTGAAGCTGGCGAGATGGTTGCCGAATGGATCCTGTTGCCAGTGGACGAAATGCTCCGCCGGCTCGACCCGCAGCGAGTAGTGGTGCACCGGGGTCCTGGTATGCGGCGCGGGGCGCAGCCGGACAAGGTGGGAGCTGAGCTGGACCGGGCTGTCGTAGAGGTACTCGGTCTTGTGGTGAAGCGCTACGCGGATAGACATGTTTCCTGCCGAATGGGTTGAGAGATATGTTTCGGGTGCATGCCAGCTTTGTGCCAAAAATTGCTCTTTCCTCTCCCGCAGGTTCGGTGGATACTTGGCGGCATACGGTTTATACGGGATTTTAACATGACCTACTGTCTGGGACTCTGCCTCGAAGAAGGGCTGGTGTTCGCATCCGATTCCCGCACCAATGCGGGGGTCGACTACGTCACGACCTATAGCAAGATGCACGTGTTCCGACCAGCGCCGGACCGCCTGTTCGTGATTCTCTCGGCCGGCAACCTGGCCACCACCCAGGAGGTTATGAACCATATCCAACGGGATGTGGATTATCCGGACGGCAGCCCCAATCTGGCCACCGCACGCTATCTGTTCGAGGCTGCGGAGTATATCGGCAGGGTCAGCGTCCAGGTGCAGCGCGAGCACAGCGCGGCGCTCTCCTCCTCCGGCGTCAACGGCGAAACCACGCTGCTGATCGGCGGCCAGATATCCGGACAACCGCATGGCCTGATGCTGGTCTACCCGCAGGGCAACTACATCACCGCATCTCCGGAGACGCCCTATCTGCAGATCGGCGAAAGCAAGTACGGCAAACCCTCTCTGGACCGCATCGTCAGCCCGCAACTAACGCTGGAGGAAGGTGCTCGTCTGGCGCTGGTTTCACTCGAATCGACCGCGCGCTCCAATATCACGGTCGGCCCTCCGTTCGAGGTCAGCATTTACAAGCGCGACGAGCTGACGCTGGCCCACCGCTGTACCTTCGAAAACGACAACCCCTACATGGCGCAGGTACGGGACACCTGGAATGATGGCATCCGTAACGCCTTCCACGCGCTGCCCCACCTCGCCTGGGAACAGCACGGCACGGCCAGCTGCACCACCGGTAACGACACCCAGCAGCAACAGATGCAACAACAGCCGATTCAACAACAGCAGCAGCTGATAACCTGATCTCCGCAAGCCGCTCCGTGGATACTCCAGCGGCTCAAGCCGTTCTCTTCAGGCGTTGTTTCGACAGCGTTCGAGTCGGCTGCAGAGCGAGCCTCGCCACACCTTGAGCAGGAGGGGAGACGGTGGCAATAGTGAAGCTTGAAGCCACCCCGGATTCCGCCCTTCATGACGCTTCCCCGCGTTACCTCCGCTCCCTCATTCGACCTGTCCAGGGTTTGGCACACACACCACCTGCCGCTTGATGCCCTTGCTTCTGCTTCCGCCCGTGACCCGCAGCACCCAGCCCGCCTGACACCGCCCATCGTTCGCGACATAGACCACCTGACCGGATTTCAACGAGCCGTTTTCGGGCATCCCCTGCAGAACCGACAGCGCCGCCACGCCACTGGTGATCAGCATTGAGCCGCCTGCCGCAAGGAGAAGCCAACGCACCGATTTTTCCATCTCACCACCCTCAGGGTTTGAAGTTCAGAAGAGATTATAAATGCTGCGACCTTGTTCAGGACACGCCGGATGGGGAGCGCCAGTATCGGACCCACCAAGGCGTCTTGTCAGCTTCTGTCCAGCGGCAGGCAGATGGTAAAGGTCGCTCCCTGGCCCGGAAGCGAATCAACCGTCAGCTTGCCGCTGTGGTTCTCGGTGACGATGAAGTAGGAGACACTCAGCCCCAACCCGGTGCCGACACCGACCGGCTTGGTGGTGAAGAAGGGTTCGAAGACGCGCTTGCGGGTCTCTTCGTCCATCCCCGGTCCATTGTCCGCAATCTCGACACAGGCCATGTCGCGGGCTTCGTTGTTGTAGGTTCGCAGATTGAACTGCGGATCCTGCGCGCCTGCCTGCTGCATCGCCTGCGCGCCGTTGCGCAGGATATTGAGCAGAACCTGCTGGATTTTCGCCGCTTCGCAGGGGACCAGCGCCAGATCCTCGGCATACTCCCTGTTGATCCTGATCTGTTTGAAATCGTACTGCTTCTTCAGATCGTAATCGGTCGACGCCAGATCGAGCGTTCTCTCCAGCACTTCGTTGAGGTTGTGGGAAGAGGTGCTTTCGCCGCTCTTGCGCGCGAAGCTGAGCATGTTGTCGATGATGACGGAGATTCGCTTGCCCGATTCCCGCAAGGTATTCAGCATACGCGGCACATTGCGCAGCTCCATGAACCTGCGGATTGTCTCCATATCCGTGCCGGCCGCTTCCGCGGCGCGCACATTGGCTTCGATGTGGGTGGCATCGCCGAGCCGGTTCGCCAGCACACTGGCGGTCTGAATCATGCCTGCAAGCGGATTGTTGATCTCATGCGCCATGCCCGCCGCCAGACCACCGACCGACAGCATCTTCTCGCTCTGGATCATGATCTCTTCGAGCCGCACCTGTTCGGTCACATCGTCGATGCGGATGACGGCACCCATGACGCCGTTGGTGATCAGCGGATAGATGGTGATGTCTTCGTAGTGGAGACCGTCACCCTGCGGGCGGGCCTTTTTCAGGTCCTCGATAACCTGGCGCGAGCGGATGCTTTCGGTGATCTTCTCCATTTCGGACGCCATCCAGGGCAGCACCGAGGCAAGCGGCCTGCCCTGTGCATCCGCGGCTTCCACGCCGGTGCACTTCTCAGCTGTCTTGTTCCACTGCGTCACCATGCCGTCAATGTCGACACCGACAATGGCTGAAGGCATCGAGTTGATGATGTTGAAGAGGTAGTTGCGGAGCGTGATCAGCTCCAGTTCGACCGCCTTGCGAGCGCTGATGTCGCGCGTGAAAGCGACCACCACCTCCTTTTTGCCGAACATGAACAACTTGCTCACCACGTCGATCGGGAAGGTCGTTCCATCCTTGCGTTTGTGCAGTATCTCGATCTGAAAAGGTTGCGACGGATTCTCCTTGAACCACTGCCGGATCTCGTCCATACGCGCTTTGGTGAAATCGGCGTTGATGTCCCAGGTATGGAGCTGCATCAGCTCTTCTGCAGTGTAACCGAGCGAATTGCACGCCTGGAGGTTGACGTAGTCGAAACCGCCCTCGGTATTGATCCAGAAGACTGCGTCAGCGGAATTCTCGATGGTATAGCGGAACAGCCGAAACTCCTCTTCCAGCTGTTTTTGCTCGGTTACATCGTTGACCAGAGAGGCGACGCCGATGACGGCTCCCTTGGAGTTGAGTAAAAGCGTGTTGTACCAGTCGCAGATTCTAACCGCCCCCTGCTTGGTGTTGTTCGCATTGATGCTCCGGGTGCCCCCCTTCCGCGCGAGCAGTTGATGCCAGAGTTGGTCGATCTCCGTGCGCGTGGCGGAGGTGACGATCAGGTCGTGGGCGTGCCGCCCTATCGCCTCCTCACTGCTGTAACCGAATATCTCTTCCGCCGCCCTGTTCCAGTGGGTAACCCTGAAATCGGTATCCCACTCGATGACCCCCAGTGGCGTGTTTTCCACATGCGCCGCAAGGCGGCTGGCCGTCTCCTGGGCCGAGTTCTCATCAACTCTGCGTTTGTCCTCGCGCGCCATCAGCAGCGAACTGAGGAGGATGCCGATGAAGATCGCCGCGCCATAGGGCAGCGCCACCCGCTTGAGCAGTTCCCACCCGGCGCCCAGATCCCCCACCACCAGAAAACCGGGCAGGATCAGCACCACCATGCACAAGGTAACGACGACGCGCTTCTGGATACTGTCGATCCTCGCCCGGAAGCGATGGGCCATCAGCCCGGCAATGGCCGCCAGGCATATCCCGATGGTGCCGCCGAGGACGCCGACGCCGCCCAGATAAGCACGGAAGGCGGCCGCCATCGGCACGCTGACGAGCGTGGCCAGCGGGCCACCGAACATCCCGCTGAGCGCGATGATGGCGTTGCGTTGATCGACGATGACGCCATCCGCCACCGGAATCTTCACGTGCATGCTGACGATGGTGACGAGGCCGAAAAAAAGCCCCAACGCCAGCTGCCGTCGCTGCCTGGAATAGCTTTCCAGGTAGCCGGTCAAATAGCCGTATCCTGCGATCAGCACGATGAAAACGGAGAGGTTGTTGAACAACGAGAGGAAGAGAGAGAGTTCGGAAGCCATGTATGCCTGGTGATGCCCCTGCGTTCTGGTGTGCTGCTGTTTCTGCTCCAGCCAAAGGCCCACCCTGCCCCAAAAAACTCCCTCTGCCTCTAGTATATCTGCATGCAGGTCTGTTTCTTAAGATAATGGGGTATCGGCGTCGACAGCGCAGCCCCTGCAGGCCTCTTCCGGGGCAGCCGAGCGTATCCGAGAACGACGGGAGCGGACGAATTTCCCCGGAGAGGGTCTCCGCGCTGCTCGATGAAATGGGTGGGAAATCGCCGGGTGTGCCGGCGATTTCCCGTCATGCGTGATCGGAGTCAGCGCACAGCGTAGAGCGTGGCATTGACCTGAAACGGAGAATTGCCGCCGTTGCATATCTGGATAAAGAGATTTCTCGGTCCGAATATGTCGAATTTGGCCCGGTAGTTAAGGATACCCTTCGGACCGATCACTCCATCACCGACATTGAAAATCATCTGGTCGACCGCGCCTGCCGGGCCGAACAGCTCCTGGATGGTGAATGGAGT
>JAGRGU010000065.1:12379-18933 GCA_020445335.1 Gammaproteobacteria bacterium | reverse complement strand
GGACCCATGATGCTGCTACCGGGGGAGACCTCTCTGGCCTCGAACAGCGTCACCAGATAGGGCTTGGCGGTGACGCCGACATCGAGAGGCGTGTTAACCACTTCGACCGAAACGATCTTGTTTTTTTTCCGCTTCTTGGATTTCATAGCAAAAATTTCCTTCGGCATGCGCGCACATTTGGTGCAACGGATGCAGTCAATGGTCTGTCATGTTGCACAAGCACAACTATTTGGCACCCTTTCCAGCAAACCTTCTCTACCGGGCAAGAGTCGGGCCAACCGTACAACGAGAACAACAGGAATCGGAACTTCAGCCTTCTGGAAGATCCATTCATTTGCATGGCGCTCCTGAGAACACCTGGAAGCATCGATGAGTGGAACGCCTGGTTGCAAACCTATACCTCCGGTTATCCGTCCCTGTGGGTTCACCTGGATTGGGCAGGCTTTATATCACCGAATGAATCAGATGCAAATGTTGGCAGCCAAGCTCATACACACAGAGTATGCCCGCCGACATCGTGAAGGCCGGAACCCAAATGAAACCCGATCCGGACCGGCGTTGCGAATCCCGCCACCCTGGCGCTGCCGGACTCTCCAGTCGCTCTCCTGCAGACTCCCCACCCTTCCGAGACGCCCGATTAACGAGCGTAATGAAGAGCGCTCCTGTCGAGTCGTGGGCGTTACTCGGAATTCTTCGGTTGCACCAATGCCTCTTTTCTAGGCAAGCAACCGCAACCCTACCGAAGGTGCATTCGCCGAAAGGTGATTCCGGACTGCCGATCCCGTGGAGAGGCGGCTGGTCTTCAACCGTATCCACAGCCGGATCGCCAGTCGGTAGTCCCACTTTCGACGCCCACCAGCAACAATGAGCAACGCTGCATCCGCCAGCAGCCCGACCGCTACCACGGGCTCTTGCGGGGGTTGTTGCGGAAAATGTGCGCCAAGGAGTTCTCTGTTGCCGCCGACAAATTCGCTCCAGCGACTTGCAAGCACCCCCGGCTCGAGCGGAGGTACCAGCAGCAGAACAGAATCCTTTCGCTTGGCGCTGCCAACGGCCGCCCGGAACTCCCAGGCAAGACCCTCCGTCTCTCCCAGAACAAAGATCAGCGTCTCTGCTTCCACCATCAGACGCGCAACCGCCCCCTGCCACTCGTCACCGCGCAGGTACTCCCGGGCAGCCCCCAACGGCGGCAGTCTCTCCCCCGGCCGGCCTATCGTGATCACGGGCCCCAGCGCCTCGGCTTCACGCGCCACAAGCTGTTCGAAAGAGGGCTGCAGTGCATTGAACACCCCCCTCAAGCCCCGCTCGAACCGGATCCGATCGTCCCTGAAGGATCGCAAAACCAATACCGGTGCACGCTCGTCCGCACTACGCCGCTCTTCAGCGGAGGCCTGGCTGTGGCGCTGCCCACGATGCAGCATATGCTGGACGACAACACCACCCAGCAGTATGCAAAGCGTGACGATACTTGCGCGGAATCCATACTCACCCTGGGCCGCGATTAGCGCAATGACTCCGGCAATCAGAACTCCCGCGAGTCCGAACCAGAGGATCGCCCGCCGCATCCGGGTTGCGCTGTGCCCTCGCCTGGTTCGCGGCCCGTCGAGACCGAACATCAATCCGCTGAGGAGTCTGGAGTCTGGAACCCGATTCAGCTCCTCACCGACCGAACGCAACGCGGCAACCGCTCTGAAGAGTGGAAGGGAGAGTACCATCGGCAACAACAGGAAGTAGAAAACGCCGCCGATGTCGCTGAAAACCACGGCAGCGAGCAGGCAGAACAGCAACCCCAGAAGGATGACGGCGTTGACACGCCAGATCTGACGGCAGTTGCGTTCCAGGGCACTCCGTGAGGTGCCGCCAATCAGAAGCTGAGCCAATGCGAACGGGATGCCGACGAGCGTCGCCACCTCGATATAGATCATCGCCATCGCCGCGACCACGCCTTTGGCGATCGCCTCGCGGGCCTCAACGGCACTGGCGATATTCAGCGTCAACCCCGCCAAGTAGTTAGCCCCCTTCTCAAACCGGTCCCGCACGGTCGTTGGTGATACTGCAGCAGAGTATAGTTTTCCCTGCTCTCCGGCAGCGGGCGTCAACCCATCTTCATCCACCGCTCCCGGTTCTGTTGATGCAACCACTCTGTCGCTGCCAGACGATATGCCCCAAGTAGGAGATCTTCGCCGCAGAGAAAGGCAGCCGCAGTCTGGTCTATCCTCAGTGTATTCAAATCGCACCGCACGGTGTCAACAGGCGCTATGAGTGACTTCACGACAACTGCCTTTTTGCCGAGCAGCAGAGGTAAACCGAGAAATGCTTAGCTGGACTTCTTCCCGGCGCCGCCAGGCGGCATTCTGTTTGGTGTCTGCACTGTTGCTGACAGCTAGCGGCAGCAGCGCCGACGATACGCATCACGACAGCCTGTCGCTCAAAGAGGTCGACACGATAACCATCCTGCCGGTCGCGTTTCCCTCCGATCAGACTCCGCAGGATCGTGCCGAGAACTTCGAAGGCCTGTTCGGCAAGCTCGACGACTACATCTACAAGGCATTGCTGCGCAAGCTGGCGATGAAGGGCTACGTACTGGACAGACCCAGAGGTTGGTCGGCCCCAGATGGCTGGTCGGTGGAGCGGCTGCAGTCACTCGCGCCACGGGAGCTGGCGGAGATCTTACCCAGCAGCGCCAGTTATGTCGCGCTGCTGTTCGTGGAGCAGATCGACTCCGCCAACCATATGGTACATTCATCGGCGGACGCCAGGGTTTCGGCCTTGATCCTGCACGTGAAATCGGGCTCCATCGTTTGGCAAAAAGGCACTCAAGGGGAATACAGCGAGCACATACTGCAGATTTTCAATCCGCTCAGCGGTCCGCTGGGCATGCTGCTCACCCCGGACAAACACGCTGCCATTGAAAACGCATTCGGGAAACTCTTCGCGGCATTCCCGGAAAAATCATACTGACGAACAACAATATTTGGATAGGGAGGCATCGTGGAAAACACAAGCCGCAGTCATGGAACCTTTCTACTGCTCGTCACGTGCGCACTCGCGCTGGCCGGCTGCAGCATCAAGACCGAAGGGTTGATTCCCGACCAGCCGGTGACCACGGGTCGACAGATCGACAGAACCGTCAGGGTGATGACGGTTGAAGGCGGGCGCGCATCCAGCTTCGGCCGCGAAGCCTATATCACCAACGAACAGTACCGCGACGCGTTATTCCAGACGCTGACCGAAGCGAATCTGTTTTCCGGCGTCGTCAAATCCGGCAGTGCGGACTGGAACCTGCACAGCGAGATCATCACCATTACCACCGAAGCCGGCATCAGCCCTACCTACGCCATCGTGGTGCAGTACTGGCTGGTCGATCCGGGAAGCGGTGAGGAGTTCTGGCGCAAGGGCATCAATACGCGACATCACGTCAATTGGAACGAGGCCTTCGCGGGTGGCACGCGCGTCATCATGGCGGTCGAGGGCGCAACGAAAAAAAATCTTACGCAGCTCGTGCAGGCGCTCTCCAACGCAGATCTGCGCTAGCAGCGCCAGCGCCGGCTCAGGGCGCACTGTCCAGTAACTTGCGGATTCTTTGCGCAAGCTCCCCCTGCCGATAGGGCTTGCCCAGCAGGTTGACTGAAAAGCGGGACTGGCCGTTTCGTGCCATGGCTTTATCGGTGTAGCCGGAGGTGAGCAGAACCCTGAGATCAGGCTGATTGAGTCTTGCCTTCTCCGCCAGTTCGTAGCCGTTCATGCCGCCCGGCATCACCACGTCGCTGAAGAGCAGCGCAACGCCCGGCTCCGCCGCCAACAACTCCAGCGCCTGGCTGCCATTGGTTGCGATCAGCACACGATAACCCAACTCCTCGAGCGTTATGCGAGCCAGTTCGAGTAGTCCCGCCTCGTCATCCACAACCAGTATCGTCTCATCGCCATGAGCGGGCAGCTCCGGTTGACTGGAGCCGGTATCGACCGGCAACTCGGGCGTTGCCACTCTCGGTAGATAGAGCCGGAAGATGGTGCCTATTCCCAGCTCTGAATAGACTTTGACATATCCGTGGGAGCGCTTGACGAAGCCGTATACCATCGCCAGCCCGAGACCGGTTCCCTTGCCTTTGGGCTTGGTGGTGAAGAAAGGTTCGAATATACGATCCTGCAACTCAGGCGCGATACCCGCACCGGTATCGCTGACCGACAACACCATGTACTCGCCGGGAACGGCACCGGGATTCTGTTCGCAGTAGTCGGCATCGAGAGTGCCGTTATCGGCCTCCAGCGTCAATTGGCCGCCATCGGGCATGGCATCGCGCGCGTTCAGCACCAGATTGAGCAGGACATCCTGAAAATCCCCGGGGTCTATTTCCGTCAACCACAGATCGTCGCTGAAATGGTGCGTGACCTCTATCGCCGGCGTCACCGACCGGGTTATCAGGCTCCCCATCTCGCGAATGATCTTGCCGATGTCGCAGATCTGCGGCTTATCGGCCTGACCGCGTGAAAATACAAGCAGCTGCCTGGTCAGATCGATCGCCCGCTGGGTCGCCCTTCTGGTGGTCTCGATCCGTTTGCGGCGAGCCTTGCTCTCTCCGATTTCGTGCGCCAGCAGATCCAGATTGCCCTGGATGATTCCAAGGATATTGTTGAAATCGTGCGCGATTCCTCCGGTGAGCTGACCTATGGCGTCCATCTTCTGCGAGCGACGCAGGGCAGCTTCGGTTCTTTTCTGCTCGGTGACGTCGACACCGATGCCCCAGGAGGCCCAACCGGGAATCGGATTTTTGGAGGAGTTGTTCGACCACTCGACGAAGCGCTCGCTGCCATCTTTGGCCCGCAATCGCCAGACCCAGCCCCTGTGGTCCCCCCGACTGTTCCACTCCGAGAACAGCTTCTGCCTGTATTCCGGATCCGGGTAGAGCAGTTCCCAGGCTTTGGGATTACCGATCAATTCCTCCGCGCTGTAGCCGGATACCTTTTCCGCTTCGTTATTCCAGATCAGCAGATTTCCCTCCTCATCCACCGCATCCAGAATCACCGGCATATGTTCGACGACGCGGCGCAAGCGCGCCTCGCTCTGTCGCAACTCCTCCTCCACCCGATTCTGCCGGGTCAGATCCTCGCTGAAGAAGACGAGCCCGCCGACTTCTCCCGCGGCATTTCTCCATGGCAGCATCTCCCAGCGCAGCCACTGAACGCGCCCATCGGAGCGCTCGAATCGGTCTTTGTCACCGCGCATGCGCTCTCCTTGCAGGCAGCGGCGATGCACCAGTTTCCACCGCGCCGGGATTTGGGGAAAAATCTCATAATGGGAACGGCCAAGAACGGTGCCCGGCTCCAACCCGAAATCCCGCATCCAGCGTCGACTGACCGCGATATAGCGCATCTCCCTGTCCAGCATCGCCAGGGCGACCGGGGCGTGCTCGATAAACAGATGCAGCTTCTCCCTGCTCTCGATGAGCTCTACCTCGGACTGCTTGCGCTGCGTGATATCACGCGCTATTCCCAGTACGCCAACCAGCTTACCCCGTTGGTCGAACATCGGCGTCTTGATGGTCTCCAACAGCTCTTCATGGCCGTCGTCGGCGAAAGTCACCCTCTCTTCGTTGATTACCGCCAAGCCTGCGTCCATGGCTGCCTGATCTTTCCTGCGGAATGCGTCCGCCAGTTCGTTATCCAAGAAATCGAAGTCTGTCTTGCCGAAAATCTCCGATCTTGCGGCACCGTAGAAACGCTCGTACTTGCTGTTGCAGTAGAGATACCGACCTGCCGGATCTTTCAACCATACGAGATCCGGAAGCGTGTCGATGAGTTTGCGAAAATAGGTCGTTGGATATCCCGGGTCCCCGACATCTCCGCGCGACACCGACGCGCCTGGCGCTTTATAAACGCCCGCCGCGGCGTCTTGCTGGATCCCGACCTGCCGATCTGCCAGTTGTTGCGCATAGAGCGCTTCAACGATCTTCTGGCGTGTCGCCACTCCTATCAAACTGCCATCCTTATCCACCACCAACAGATGACGCTCCTGCGCCTCATCCATGACCACCAGCGCTTGGTTCAACGGGGTTGCGGCGCTGATCCGCTGTAGATCCCTGCTCATCACTGCCGCAAGCGGCTTGGCGGTGAGATCTTTGGCCATCGATGCCGCCTCGATCAGCTCGCGGTCGGTGAACAACCCCACCGGACCCTGATCGTCGAAAACGACGACGGCATCGATTCGACGCGCGCGCATCAGCGCCAGCGCCTGCGTCACCGGTGCGTCACTGCTCACGACGACCGGGGCAGAGTCGATAATATCGGCGAGTGTCAAGGCAGACAGCCTCTGATCGGTCAGGTTCTCTTTAGTATCGGCAGCTGGTGGAGAAAACGCCAATGTGCATATGCGCCGGCGGCCTCCGGATCACTGCGCCGAAGCATGAGCCGACCAGAAATGACCGCCATCCAGACCAGCAGAGTCGAAATCGACCTACCCGTCACACCTGTGCAAGCCATGACTTCGATCTTTCTGAACGGCACCCCGTTCTCAAAAGTCCGGCTTGCGCCAGCTCGACGTTGGTAGAGGCAATAAC
>JAGRGU010000065.1:0-12287 GCA_020445335.1 Gammaproteobacteria bacterium | reverse complement strand
CACCGGGCGCAAGCCCTGTGCAAACTATCAGTCTTCCTCCCCCCTTTCGCTTTTCCTCCCTTCCCCGGTAGTGCGGAGATCAGGGACGGACGTCGATGTAATAGCCGGTTACGGCAACACTCAGGTTCGTATCACCCGACACACGCACGGAGCAGGTGACACCCACCTGCTGACCGGCGTCGGCGTAGAGCGTCATCGGCAGCGAGGCGACGGCGCGTTCACGCGCACCGTCGTACTCGCGCTCTGTCGGCACACGGTGTGCGATAAACTCCTGAAAAGGATCCCTCTGGCGCACGACGACACGGCAGACAGGGTCCCCTTCGAGATCCACACTGTTCAGATCGAAGGATACGTGCTGCACCACGAGGCGCTTGCCCGGCGGTACCTCATCGGTATAGGCGCCGGTAACCAGTAGTGTCAGACCGCCAATATCAGAGGATTGAGACGCTCCCATCTGCGCCGGCTGAAAGGCGGGATTGTCGATATCCTCTACCGCCTGAACCTCGGGAAAGTTGACCACGTTGACCGGTGTGCTTCTTGCCATCGCGAAGGGGCTGGCACAAACCGCGGACAACAACACAATACCCATGAATACACCTTGTACTCTTCTCATTCTAACCTCCTGTTAAAGTAACATCACACGCGCATTTCCACTCCTCGCCATGATCGCCGGATCATCGGCAGCAGCCGGAGACCCACTCCGAACGACAGGTAGCCATTGGGTTCGGGGAGGGTGGCGACATCGTCTCCGAAGCTGATGTCATCGATATTGAAGGAGAGAACATCGCTGGAGATGTCATTGCTGTGGAACTCGGCGGAAGAGAACGCCACAGCGAGGTACGGGTCACGACGAACACCTCGCCACCGTCGCCCAGTACCGCATCCGGTACCGCCAGACTCACCGCGTTGCCGGATGCCGTGAAAGGCGTAAAGGTACCTGCTGGCGGGGAAGGCATAGTAACGCAGCTGACGCTCAGGGAGCCGATCGCCGTAGCGAAGTCGAGGGTGATGATGTCGCCATAAAATGGCAGGAAGAGCTCGAAGCCACCATCATCGACTCCCAGATAGTTCCCACCCGACGCCGCGTCGAAGAGGTCGGATACGATCAGATCCAGACCTATGTTCGAGCTGAAAGTGACGCCGTCGATGGTGGTCACCGGTGTCCCGGGTGGCGCGCTGTCGAAGTCGATCACCACAGCGTGAACATTTGCGCACAAAAGCAGAGCGATGGCCGCAGCTGAAGTCCTGAACGGTCTGATGTTTAGCATCCTTTCTCCCCCTCCTGCATCCCGCAGTTCGAGGTCCACAATCCAGTGGGAAAGGAAGCATATACCATTCCTTCAGCACGGTTTGCCTGCAAATCAGGCAGTTAAGCGACCAGACGTATCGCACGACCTGTTCAGCTGTAAAATAAATTGACAGCAAATCCGCGGATGCTTTCGCTCGTCGGCATCCCACCCAATATCGATCCCTCCGCCTGAGTATCGCGATGGAGTGATATCCGGTTTCTTCGATTCGCGCATAGGCGCCATTGACCGAATCCGGTTTCGACACTCAAGGCAGTTTTGTCATGCGATAAATCCTCAATCGACTCAAGCCAGGGGCGGTCGTTGGTATGCGGCAGCCGAAGATTTCAAAAGCGCCACTCTCAGAATCGTCAGGCGGAAAAATCCTGGCCGTGAGAAATTCCCGCGATCTCCCCATCACTACTTCTCTGTCGCGGGTGTCAGTGGAAAACTCCCGGATACACATTTGCAATCCGCTACAAGCACGGCGCATCAGTCGGCCTTTTGAACCACAGTCCCCCGGATACGTTCGCCAAGAGGAGAGGACACCATGCTGCTCGTCTACCGAAACACGCTTTGGCTCCGGCATACCGAAACAAGCCGATAGCAGCAGAGGCAACAGCAAAAGAGTGAAATAGTAAGACCGCATCATTTTTCAACGATGCAGCTGACAGCGACGCTGCTTTACGATCCTTTAACGGCTGTTACGAACTGCTTTTCTGCGAAAGAGGAAAATGGGGGCAGAGGGATTACCATACAGTCCCCCCGTCCCCATTAGCGCATTACCCGGCCAGGTTCCCGGTCCCTGGCCCACCGGCTTTCAGTTGCGCGTAGATCGCCAGATGAGTGAGGGTGAACAGTGGGACAAAGAAAGCTGGAATGATGGCCATAGGGAAAACCGTCATTGGCAGGGAGGTCGCTTCACCGCCAAAGTCGAGCAGGGCTCCGGGAGCCGCCAGTGCGCCAGCCCCGACGGCGACAATAAAATCGAGCAGACCGAAACTGTTCCAGCGCCAAACCGCGGCCCGGCTGACACGCACTCCGGAATAGAGCAGGATGGCAAGATAGAGCCCGCCCACCGCCGCCATGGCGTCCCCCAATCCCGCCGGCAATGCGAATACGGCAGGCAACTGGCCGTAAAACCACATGAAGACAAAACCCATCCCGACCATGCGCATGGCGTGGGTAGCCATAAGCAGCCGCATATCGATCGATAGCACCCAGTGTCTGAATTCGTCACTTCGCCACCAGGCGACCGCATACAGCAACACCGGACCCAGCACCATCGAAACCAGCCCCAGGGGTGGTACCCCCTGCGCCGGCCTGAAGGCGCCGGAGATCACCAGCCCCATGGCCAGCACAAACCAGATTCCTAGCACCCGGATGACCGGGGAGGGAATCCCCGTTTGGTCGTCGTTCATCGTGATAGCTTTCATTGCCTTCTCCTTACGTGTATATACACGTTATTATTGGAAAAAAACGCGCTCAGCCCACCAGAACCTCGAGCCGCCGCAGGGTTTCGTTCAACTGCCTGACACCTTCCACTCCCAGCACGCGCTCCACTCTCTGCTGAGCGCGCTCCCAGGCCGGCATCGCTGCCGTCAGCAATGCCCTGCCTTTCGGCGTCAGATGAAGGGCCTTGCTGCGTCGATCGTCCCCGACACCTACCGCCACCCACTCCCTGGACTGCAACGGCCTGAGGTTGCGGGTGAGGGTCGTGCGATCCATCTGCATGGCGGTGGCCAGGGACTGGATACCTGCGCCGTCCATCAGCGACAAGGCCACCAGCAGACTGAACTGGGTGGATTTGAGCCCGAGCGGGGCGAACTCCGCGTCATAGATCACGCCCAACAGGCGCGACGTCCGCCGAACGGACATTCCGGCACAGCGCCTGGCCGCTTCGATTGGTGCAGGTGAGTCGGACATAATGTGTATATACACTCTTTCTGTAAAAATTCCCAGAAATTTTTACTTGATCCGTGAAATGGAGGGTGTACCTGGGCGGCCATCAAGGCCCGTCATGCGGCTGCAAACGGCAAAAAATGTATCGGATACCGGTGAACCTCACACCTGTCGTCCCACGGCGATTCGGCCGATGATCGAATTCCTAACATCGCTGGTGCATCGGGTTGCCGCCCGTCGCCTCCGCCGCAAGCAGCTTTATCCGGTTCAGCAACACCTCCAGTTCCCGCACTATGGATGCCCTGATTCGGTGAAAGCGAACGTTCCCATAAGCATCCTCGGCATAAGCGCTGTCGGGGCAAAGCATTCAAAACCGGAAGGAAATGCGAACCCCCACCATCCCGAATTGAGAAGCCGATTCAGACTTTGCACGGTGCACTCGCGACATTTGTGAATATCAGCAAACTTTCGAAATGGCAGGAGCTGTTTCGGGGCGAACGAGAAGACTATGGTGTTAGCATCGTGCGGCCCGCGCCTGCTTCTATCACGGTCGCAGAAGCTGTATCGGGAGATCAACAGCTGTATGCACGGCGCAGCCCGATCAAGAAAACTATGGAGAGGATATCAAGATGAGAATCAGCCCAGTCGCTGCCGCAATCGGCGTCCTGGTGACGGCAACATCGTCCCAGGCGGCCACGATCGACAATACCAATACCCTGCCCGAAGCACGGCCGGGTCAGTGCTACGCCAAAGTCATGGTGCCGGCGGCTTATGAGACCAGAACCGAGGAGGTTCTCGTGCAGGAGGCGTCGGAGAAGATCGAAACCATTCCCGCCGAGTACACCTGGGAGGAACAGAAGGTGGTCGAACATCCAGCCATGACCAGACTGGTGCCTGTCCCGGCGGAGTACGCAAAAGTCATCGAAAAGATTCAGGTCGCTCCAAGTCAGGTCTACTGGACAGACCGACTCGACAAGAAGGGGGTCCCGGTCAGCAGCGTATTGTTGACGGGAGCCAAGACGGGTGGCGTGGACCTGGACTCCGCCATACCGGGCATGTGCTTCAAGGAGTACTTCGTACCCGCGCAGTTCAAGGAAGAGACCAAGGAGATTCTGGTCAAGGAGAGCTCTGAAAGTATCGAGGTGATTCCGGCCAGGTACGAGTGGGTGGAGGAACAGGTACTGGTCAAGGCCGCCACCAAGAAAATCGTGGAGGTACCGGTGGCCTACAAGACGGTTACCGAGAAGGTGCTCCTGGAACCCGCCAAGACCGTCTGGAAGAGAGGCAACGGGCTGGTCGAAAAGGTGGACAACACCACCGGCGAGATCATGTGCCTGGTAGAGATCCCCGCGGTCTACAAGACCATATCCAAGAAGGTGGTCGATACCCCTGCAACCATAAAGGAGGTCGAGATACCGGCCGAGTACGAGATGGTCAAGGTGAGTAAGCTGGTTGCACCGGCGCAGGAGGTCAGGGAGAAGACGCCGGAGCAGTTCCGCAAGTTCACGCAGATCACCAAAGTGGCCGACGCCGGATTCCACTGGCATGCGACACACAGCACGGAAAAACCGAAGGGTCGTTTTACCGGCAATCAGATCTGCCTGAAAGAGGTGCCGGCAAAGTTTGAGGAGTACAGCAAACTGGTCGTCAAGACACCTGCTTCGGTCAGACAGGAGGAGGTGCCGGCGAAATACAAGGTGGTGAAGGTGCGTAAGCTGATGAGTGCAGCGCAGGAGAAGCGCACCGAGATTCCCGCGGAGTACAAGAGCGTCACCAAGCGCCAGAAGGTGGGCGACGAGCGTCTCGAGTGGCGCCAGGTGCTCTGTGAGACCAACATGACCAAGGATATCGTCACCAGGGTACAGCAGAGTCTGAAGGATGCCGGCTACAATCCCGGCAGCATCGATGGCGTGGTCGGCGGCGGAACCTTGCGAGCGGTCGATAACTATCAGCGTGAGAAGAATCTGCCACGCGGTGGTTTGACCATCCGCACGCTCGAGTCGCTGGGAGTGAAACTCTCCGCCAACTGATCGCCCAAACGCCAGTATATCGGGCCGGTGTCGTTTCGATCGTTATCGAAGCGGTACCGGCCCGATTGGCCAACACCGAACAGGGCAGGCAGTCTGCCGGCATAAGGCCGGATCGTCGACTGCTGGGCCTGCTTAGCGGGATGGGTACACGCGCCGCGTGCCATGGGGGTGCGTGACAGAGGTCTTTCGGCATGAGGTGAGGAGCTCTTCAGATGAAGCTGAACCTGGTCGCACAGTCCATTTTGGCGGTGGGCCTGATCAGCATCATGTTTGGCATCGGGCTGTCGCTGTTGCGACAGGATTTCATCAGCCTTGCCAGATCCCCCCGGGCCCTTCTGGTCGGGCTGTCCGCACAAATCATAGGCCTTCCGGCAGCCGGCATCCTGGTAATTCTGATTGCCGATCTGCCTCCCGAGTATGCATTGGGGCTGCTGATCATTGCCTCCAGTCCCGGCGGAGCCACTTCGAATCTGTTCAGTTACCTGATGAAGGCGGATGTCGCCCTGTCGGTCTCCCTCACCGCTGCTGCAACCGTCATCTGCACACTCACCGTGCCGCTGACACTCGCAAACGCGAGCGGGATACTGTTGCAGCAGGCCACAACCGTCTCCATACCTGCCGGAAAGATCCTTGCCCCTCTCATGGTGCTGGTACTGTTGCCTCTGATTGTGGGGATGGTGGTCAGAGAGAAGTGCCCGAACTGGGCACAGAGGATGTACCGGCCGACGGCAAGGCTCTCCGTACTGCTACTTATACTCACCATCGGCTACGTGCTTTACCTGGAACAGAGTCGGCTTCAGGACTATCTGGTCGAGCTGGGAGGGGTGATCAGCCTACTCTTCCTGCTTGCGATTGCGATCGCTCTGCTGGCATCGCACCTCGCCGGCCTGAGAGTCAGGCAAACCAAGACAATTCTCATCGAGGTGGGTATTCAGAACGGGGTTCAGGCGATGTTCGTTGCCACCAGCCCATTGATCTTCAACAACACCGCCATGGCGATACCGGCGGCGCTCTACAGCATTCTCATGTACCTCTACATGTTTCTCATCTACCTGCTCTTCAGGGTCTGGCGTACGGAACGCCGGATGAGTTGAATCTGTCTGAGATTTCCCCACACGCCGCATTGCCGCCGGTCAGCTACCGGAGTCGTTGCGCACTTGCGTGAAGGGAGTGCTGCGTCAAAGTGTGCTGGTTAGCAGGGCTGCAGGTCGATACGGATCACTTCTTGGGTTTCTTGCGCTTCTTCTCTCTTTGGCCCTTTTTACTTTTCTTGCGATCCTTGACGCTCCCGACTTCAGCGGCCTGCTTCTCTTTGCGCGTCTTGCTGCGTTTCCTGCTCTCCTTACGTTTGTGCCGCTTGCCGCCGGTCGATTTCCGCCCCTTCTCTGTGCGCGCTGCTTCGACTGAGGCAACCGCCGGCGCGGTGGTGTCCCCTGTGTGTGCGCCGGCTCTGGCCGAGGGCGTCTCCAGCGCCGCGTGAAATGCGGGGTCCATCGCCGCTGAGGCTTTCTGCTTTTTCAAGCGATCCAGAATTGAACGATACCCCGTACCGTACAGGTGCTCCGCCAGTGCCTTGAACTCGCGGCTGGCGATGCTCCGCGGTTCAAGTTCCATGACCGACAGCCCCTCGCTGAACGAATCCCGGAAACCCATGCGATTCGACAGACGTTGCGGCAGATGCCGGACACCCGGCAGTGTCTGCAATGCTGCGGCGGCTTCATCCGAGGCGTGGATCTCCCTGCTGGTATCGGAGCGGTTCAGGAAGGTGAGTGCCTCTGCCGGATTGCCGTGCGTGTTTTTGTAGAGAAACTCCACGAATCGCTGTGTTGACCAGATATCGGCCTGCGAAGGAGTGACGGGAATCAGAATGCGATCGGCGATCATCAGCGCCTGTTTGAAGGAGCCCAGGTCCGCGGTCCCGACATCGATGATGATCTCTTCGGCATTTTCCGGAAGCCTCACTTCGGAGAAGGTGCCGGTCTCTACGGGAACCCTCGGCACTATCCCCTCTTCGCCGCGCAGCACTGCGGCATCGGTCAGACTCTTTTGCGGATCGAGATCGACCACCGTCACCCGACGACCCGTCGAGATAAGCCAGATCGCCAAATTGAACGCCACCGTACTCTTGCCGGTTCCCCCCTTCAGGTTTGCGATAACAGTAATCATCTCCTTTCACCAGCTTTGTGTTTATTCTGAAAGGATCCGGCGCACCCCTTCGTCCGGTTCCGGAGGAGAGTGCCAGCCGAATGCCGCCGGGGCAGACCGCATCCCGACATTCTCAGAGAGCATACTAAAACATTCCCCCTATTTCATTGCGCTTATCAAAGGGTGCTCCGTCAATCGACGACCGTATTCTCTCAGGGGCCATGTTAAGACTGGGTTCTGCTATTGCTTCGGAGGGAAAGCCGGGCAGCAATATGCGCAGTGAGGGTCGGATCGTTGGCGACCCGGTATGCTCAAGCCGGACAGGTATCTCCATGCTGATCTGCAGACAGCCTGGAGCGACCGGTCGTCCGGCCGGGCATGAAACCCAGCTGCGCCCGGTTCATGCAGGACACACGAAAAGAGGGTGTAGGGTCCCCGGGCAAATCCACCGATGTTTTTTGCATGTGACGGGAATTTTCGGTAAAAGTGACTGTCACCTGTTGATCGTCCCGAATGTGACCAGCGTCGATCTGATACGGGGACGATACAGGCTTCCAGGCAGGCTGACCGCGCATGCGCAACGCGAAGAAGAGAAGGGGGGTGATGCTGCTGGTTGCGGCGGCAATCCTGATGTTGCCCCTACACTTGAGCTTCTTCGCTTTCGGCCAGGAGGTCGGCATTTCCGTGGTAATCGATAACCATGCGTCAACCGAACCCTGCGATCATGGCACGAGCATGGGTGGCATGCAGCACTGCGACACTCATACCGATGGCACTGCGGACGGCTGCTGTGGTGACAACTGTTTCGGGTCGCAATTCTTGCTGCCGACCTCCTACCTGTCAACGCCGGTCAAAGGCGTGCGTTTCCTTCGATTGCAGATTGACAACCCTCCCGAGCCGCTGTTCGGAAGCGCCTACCGACCTCCAATTCCACGCTTCCAAGCCTAGTCGAAGTCACCCGCGGCCTGCGTTCAGGCTGTGGTCTTCAGATTGTGGATCATTCGCGGTCCGCAGCTTGGGAGGTATATCTGGTGAAACTGGTTGGATTTGTGCTTGCGAGCATGGTGCCGTTGCCGCTCTCTGCTTGCACTGTTGATGACTCTGCCCCGATGGCAGCCGTAACTCCCCAGGCTCCGGTGAGGCTGTCCGGCCGCGGCCGCCTGACGACGCGGTTTCAATCAAGCGCTGGTAAAGTTTCGAGCACCTCAGCATAGGCGGCAGGGTGTTTCAAGAGAACTGCGCCGCGTGCCACGGCAAAGCCGGCGAAGGTTCGCCCGACTGGAAGAATTTCGGTCCGGACGGCAAGCTGCCGTCGCCACCCCTGAACGGCACCGGGCACGCCTGGCACCACCCGTTGAAAGCGCTGCTGCATGTCGTGAAGAACGGCAGTCCGGGAGGCCAAGGCAACATGCCGGCCTGGGGTGGAAAGCTCTCCGACGCGGAGATGCTCGCCACCATCGCCCGGTTTCAGTCCAAGTGGCCAGATCCGCTCTACGCGGCATGGATGCGGGGTGAAGAGGCTGTCGCGATGCGACGCGGAGGCTGATGCGATGCGCGAACGACAACGGCTGTACCTGTGGCTGCTGGGAATCACTATGCTCGTTATCGTCACGGCACTGCTACTCTTCGCCTGCGGACGGGGGCACATGGGGGGCATGGGCCCAATGGGCGGTCATCGCATGGGGATGATGGGTGGAGTGCCGGGCGACTACGGCGGACGCCGCAGTCCCTTGCCACCAACCGCAGAGAATTTGCGCACTGGCAGCGTGCTCTACCGCAGCCATTGCGCGGTCTGTCATGGAGAGCAGGGACGGGGCGACGGTCCCGCGGCAGCCGGGATGAATCCGAGGCCGGCCGATCTGCGCCGCGCACTGTCGATGCCGATGGTACGCGATGACTACCTTTTCCGGGTCATCAGCGAAGGCAGGCAGGGCAACGGCGGCGGCATGCCGGGCTTCGGCAGCGTGCTCGACGAAACGGCCAGGTGGCAGCTGGTGGGATACCTCAGGCGGCTCTAATCCTGAGTGCACCCAACCCGGCGGGGGATCAGGTGCTTAAAATACAGAAGACAGTAGGGGAAAGGGGTCAGGTCTTGTGATCCAGCAGTAGTGGTCTATCCTCTTTGAATGGCAAGACCACTAAGAATCGAATATGCAGGTGCGATTTACCATGTCACATCTCGGCGCTGAACGCCGGGGTTTTCTTCTTCGCTATACTTGCTCCTACCCTTGCGGGAGCCAGTATGGCTCACAAACACAAAATTTCTGACAGGCTCACATTATTCGACGGTAAATCGAGCCATAAAAATGAATGAGTCAATGTGTTATTGCAAGACCTGACCCTTGTTCTGTGCTCCTTGTTCTGTGCTCATCTACCTGCTCTTCAGGGTCTGGTGTACGGACCCGGGTTGACATGAACCTGTCTCACCGTCCCCCGCAGTTGGCGCCGTCGACACTGATCGTGCCCGGGTCACAGCGACTAAATCCGAACGCCAAAGCTGTTGCGCAACGCCAATACGAATACCAGTGTCAGTAACAAAAAGGCGGTAGTCCAATGCCAGCTCCAACCAAGGATTGGGATCGTCAGTTGCGCATCCTGCAACTGTATATCGATAGAGTGCAAAGGGCTGTCAGCAGGCAGTGGTGGCTCGGTCGGGTAGAGCAACTGATCGAGCAGGTTGCTTCCGGGCCTGTGCGGCGATCGACTGACGATGGCCGGACGGGCGTCGAAGGACTTCTCAAGGGTGAGCCCCTCGTAGCTCAGCGTAAGACGATAGTCGCCCGGCGAGTGCAGGGCGATGCGCCAGGCGATCCGTCGCTGCGTGGGAATCCACACCGTGGCTGTCTGCACCTGCAGACCCGGGTCGTTACTATGCAGGCTGGCACTGGGGCGCCTTCCTGCGAGTACCGAAGCGGCGGCTTCGTTGATCTGCGCCTGCACGACGAAGGTCTGGCCAGGCTGCGGCACCCGGTATCCATAGTGCGATTGCATCTGTGTCGTCAGAAGCAACAGCGGCGCAGCCAGCCAGGCCATCGGCGGCAGGCTCAATTTCAGGTATGCGATGCTGTGGCGCAGGATACCCAGCTGAGCGTGCAGAATAGTACGGGGATCGTCGCCAAACAGCCGGACCTCGAACAGATGGGCGTAAAGTTTCCGCTTGGTCCGCGCCACCGCCTGTTGATTCGACGCGTACTTGTAAGCGAGCAGTACAAGCGCGGCGGTTAGCATCGCCATCAGAGTCAGACCGACCAGCGGATGCAACTCGCGCAGCGGGTGCAGCGCCGCTTCCAATAGCCCTGTCAGGATCCCATTGATGAAGGACAAGTCGGCCCTCCTGGAGTGATGTTGCCGGGTGATATCTCAGGAGAGGTAACCGAGTCCGCGCAGGCGCTTCCTGATCTCCTCTTCCGATTTCGCTCCCTCGAGTTTCGCAAGCTCCCGTTCAAGTGCGTGGGTGACGAATTCGGATACCGACGAATAACCGGCGACACGGGATATTTTTTCCACCTTTGCGACCAGGTCGCGGTCCAGCCGAACATTGCGTGAAGCAAACATCAGTGCGTTCTCCTTAGGGCCTGTTGTGGGCCGGCCGTCTGCCCATGCGGGAAGCCCACGACCCCGAACTCCGCGAGCAGGACGCCGGCGAGCTGCTGCAGATTCGCAACCGGCTGCCGTAGTGGACGGTTGCTGAACAATACCCCCGGAACCAGCTCATGGTCCATGGCGTGATTGCCGCTCCATTGGTCGCGATTGTCGGACAGCAGCTTGCCACCGACCTTGCCGATCGCCGAACCCTGCGCGCACTGCATGTGGGGGCCGTAGCCGAGCAGCAGGTCGGGGGCGATCTGCAACCGGCCGCGATCCCGGTAGATCTCATCGCGCTCGTAGATCCGGGTGACAACGGGCAAACCGGTTGCTGGGTCTTTGGTATCGAGCAGCGCCTGTGAGATATCGTCGAGCAGCGCCTTGCGCTGCGCCGGTTCGACGATGCCGTTGCGTTCGCGTCCGTGCAGGTTGAGATAGAGCCCGTTCAGTCCGAGGCCGTAAGCTCTGGTGCGGCTCCAATCCACGTTCAGCAACAAACCCGGATCACTCTCCAGGTGAGGGTCGATCACGGCCAGGTAGCCGTGCTGCCTGAGCCAGGCATTGAGATTGAACTCGCGACGGATACTGGTAAAACCATGATCGGACATCACCACCAGAATGGTATCCGGCGGCATACGCTCGAGCGTTGTGCCAACCACCCCATCGAGTTCGGCATACAGATCGGGGATGACATCGGCGAAGGGTGCGTCGGATGGCTCGTCATAGGCCGGATGATCGGGATCGAGCGGCCGGAACATCATATGCGAGATCTGATCGAGGTTGCCGAAGTAGTAGAACAACAGACCCCGATCGAAATCCTCGAGCAACTGCCGATACTGGCGAATCAACTCCTGACCCGCCAAGTGTGCTTGCTGCAGGAACTGCTCGCGGTCGAGGATACCGCTCTCCAGGGCATTGGTATCTTCCGGCATCCCTTGGGTGTAGAAACGACCGCCCGCCAGGGCCAGATCGCGGGCATAGCCCGGCGGGGTTGAAATCGGCATCGCCGGCGCCTCAGGATCCAGGTTCAAGGGGGTGACATAGAGCTCGAACAGCGGGCGCACCGATTTGAGGAAGAAGCGCGCCTCCGCCTGCAGACGCTGGGTGGGCGCCATGGCGAAGCTGAGCGGAACCCAGTCGCTCCACTCCCCAACCCTGATCACACGCTGCTGCTCGCCAATCGTCAACAGCACCGCCGCCCGATCGGGATCGAGATCCACGCTGAAAACGGTGCGCAGCTTGTGGCTGTCGCGCAGAAACGGATTGTCGGGACCATGCAGGGCGCCTTCGACCCTGCCATCGGTGATCTGCACCGGATAGATACGGCCGCCGTTGAGTT
>JAGRGU010000064.1:1537-33549 GCA_020445335.1 Gammaproteobacteria bacterium | reverse complement strand
CAGGCCGGCATGATCGGCCTGCTGGAAGCGAGCCGGAACTACGACCCGAGCCAGGGCGCGAGTTTCGAAACCTATTCGGGTATCCGCATACGCGGCGCCATGCTGGACGAGATCCGCCGCAGCGACTGGACCCCGCGCTCGGTGCATCGCAAGGCGCGCATGGTGGCCAGCGCGATGCGCGAGATCGAGAACGAGCAGGGGCGCGATGCACGCGATGTGGAGGTGGCCGAGGTGCTCGGCATGTCGCTGCAGGAGTACCACAAGATACTCAAGGACGCATCAGGCTGCAGGATCTTCAGTCTGGAGGACCTTCAGACTGTCGGCGAACTGCCGCAGGATCGTTCTGACGGTGCGATCGCAGGTCCGTTCGAAGGGATGCAGCGTGACGCCTTCAAGAAGGCGTTGGCGGAGGCGATCGCCGGGCTTCCCGAAAGAGAACGGCTGGTGATCGCGCTCTACTACGACGAAGAGCTCAACCTGCGCGAAATCGGCCAGGTGCTCGGCGTCAGCGAATCGCGGGTCTGTCAGATCCATAGCCAGGCGACGCTGCGGCTGCGGTCGCGGCTCTCCGACTGGCTCTCGGATCGGGACGAACTCTGAATCAAAGATTGAATTGCTATTACGGCATCGTGTCTGGAGGTTGCCTTGGATAAAAACATGAAGATTCTTGTCGTGGATGATTTTTCCACCATGAGACGAATTATCAAGAATCTGCTGCGGGACCTTGGGTTCACCAACACGCAGGAAGCTGACGACGGAACCACCGGGCTGCCTATGCTGCAGTCGGGCAATTTCGATTTCCTGATCACCGACTGGAATATGCCGGGTATGACGGGCCTGGATCTTCTGAAGGCGGTGCGTTCCGATACCCGGCTGGCCAAGCTGCCGGTGCTGATGGTGACCGCGGAATCGAAGCGCGAACAGATCATCGAAGCAGCACAGGCCGGCGTCAACGGTTATGTGGTCAAGCCGTTCACGGCCTCCACCCTGGAAGAGAAGATCGGCAAGATATTCGAACGGGTCGAAGCTTGAGCGGTCAGGAAGCATCCATGAGCAGTGCAACCGAGATCAATGAAAAACTGGAACTGGCACGCCAGCTGGTAATCCACCTCGAGGCTGGCGACAGCGCGGCGGCCGATAGCACGATTGAGCGTCTGAGCGCAGACCGAGAGTGCACGCTGTTCCGCGAGATCGGCCGGCTGACGCGTGATCTGCACGAGGCAATCAATGGATTTCTGCTCGACGCGCGCATCGGCGAGCTGGTCGAACGGGAGATACCCGATGCCAGCGAGCGTTTGAACTATGTCATCACGATGACGGAGAAGGCGGCCAACACCAGTCTGGCCGCGGTCGAGACCAGTCTGCCGCTGGCGCAGGAGTTGGGCAACAGGGCCGGTTCGCTGGCTGGCGATTGGAGCCGTTTCCAGCAGCGTGACCTGTCGGTCGAGGAGTTCCGCGTACTGAGCAGCGAGCTGGCCGGATTCCTGCAGACCGCCAGGGGTCACTCGGCGGAGCTTCATAGCAAGCTCTCCGAGGTGCTGATGGCGCAGGACTTCCAGGATTTGACCGGTCAGGTGATTCGCCAGGTGATCAAATTGATTCGCGACGTGGAAGACAAACTCGTGCGTCTGATAAGGATCTCCGGCAGCAAGGTGGCGCCGGCCGATCATGCGAATACCAAACCGATGGGACCGGTGATACCGGGTCTTGATCAGGGCGAGGTGGTAAGCGGGCAGGATGATGTTGACGATCTGCTCTCCAGCCTCGGTTTTTAGTGTTGCCAACCGGTGGTGAGGGGTCCCGCGGTGAGCGGCACAAGGCAAAAGCAACGATGAATAGGGCGGCATCATATGGCCATTGACATGGGCGACGAGATCCTCCAGGACTTCCTGGTAGAGGCCGGTGAAATACTCGAACAGTTGAATGAGCAGCTGCTGGATCTGGAGCAGTCGCCCGAGGATTACGATCTGCTGAACGCGGTCTTTCGCGGTTTTCACACCATCAAGGGCGGGGCAGGTTTTCTCTCGATCGAACCCCTGGTGGAGGTGTGTCATCGCGCCGAGGATGTCTTCAACGTGCTGCGCCAGGGCCAGCGTCGGGTCGACGCGCAGCTGATGGATGTGATGCTGCAGGTCCTCGACGTGGTCAACCAGATGTTCGATATGGTCCGTTCCGGCGAGGAGCCGGAGCACGCGCAGCCTGAGTTGATCGAAACGCTGAATCGCTACGCGGTACCGGCGGATGAAATCGCCGAACCAGAGACGGTCGCCACGGCCGCAGCGGCACCGGAAGCGGATGCGCAGCCGGAGGAGAGTGTCACACCGGACGAGCCGCAAGAGTCGGCTGAGGCCGGGGAGAGGCCGCCGGCCGCGGCTGCCGATGAGATCACCGAAGCGGAGTTCGATGCGCTGCTCGACGAACTGCATGGCAAGGGCAAGCACGGCGGTGTTCCGGCAGCGGAAAAACAGTCCGGGCAGCCGACGGCGGGTGCCGGCGAGGATATCACCGAGGAGGAGTTCGACGCGCTGCTCGACGAACTGCACGGCAAGGGTCAACACGGCGGCGTTCCGGCAGCGGCCACGCAGCCCGGGCAACCGGCGGCGAGCGCCGAAGACGAGATCACCGAAGCGGAGTTCGACAAACTACTGGACGAGCTGCACGGCAAGGGCAAGCATGGCGGCACTCCCAAGCCGGTGAAGACCCCCGCCAAACGCACGCCGGCCGCCAGGCGGACCAAGGCCGCGACCAAGACCGGCAGCCGCAAGGCAAAAACCACCGCCGGCAACAGCGCAGCCGTGGCGGCCGCTAAGAGCAAAGCACCCGAGAAAGAGGGCGAACGCGGTGCTGCCAAGGATGCCGCAGCACCCTCATCGACGGCCCGAGTGGAGAGCAGGGCGCCGGAGATCGCGGCGCCGTCGAGAGATGGCGCGACCAAGGCGGGCGTCAAACTCCTGCCCAACGCCGACCCCACGGTGCGTGTCGATACCGCGCGCCTGGACGAGATCATGAACATGGTCGGTGAGCTGGTGCTGGTGCGCAACCGCCTCGCGACGCTGCGATCGAAACTCGGCGACGAAGAGGTGGCGAATGCGGTGGCGAACCTAGATGTAGTCACCGCGGATCTGCAGAACTCGGTGATGAAGACCCGCATGCAGCCGATCAAGAAGGTGTTCGGCCGTTTTCCGCGAGTGGTGCGTGATCTGGCGCGCAACATGCAGAAAGAGATTGAGCTCGAGATGCACGGCGAGGATACCGATCTTGACAAAAACCTGGTGGAGGCGCTCTCCGACCCGATGGTCCATCTGGTCAGAAACGCAGTCGACCACGGTATCGAACCCCCCGATGAACGCGAGCAGGCGGGCAAGCCCCGCAAAGGAACGGTGACCCTCTCAGCAGCACAGGAGGGCGATCATATTCTGCTGGCGATCGCTGACGATGGCCGCGGTATGGATGCCAAAATGCTGCGGCAGAAAGCGGTGGAGAAGGGAATGATGGATCAGGAGGCAGCCTCGCGGCTCGATGAACGCGACTGCTACAATCTGATCTTCGCTCCGGGATTCTCCACCAAGACGCAGATCTCCGACGTCTCGGGCCGTGGTGTTGGCATGGATGTGGTCAAGACCCGAATCAGCCAGATGAACGGCTCGGTGGAGATCGACTCCGAGTTGGGCAAAGGCAGCATCATCACCATCAAGCTGCCTCTGACGCTGGCGATTCTGCCGACGCTGATGGTGGTGCTGGGCACTCAGTCCTTTGCGCTGCCGCTCTCCAGCGTGGTCGAGATATTCAATCTGGATCTGAAGTACACCAACGTGGTCGACGGCCAGCTGACGATCATGGTGCGGGAACGCGCGCTGCCGCTCTTCTATCTGCGCGAGTGGCTGGTCAACGGCAAGGTCGCGGCGGGACGCGAAGCCGGGCAGGGACACGTAGTGGTGGTCAATGTCGGCGGCAAGCAGGTCTGTCTCGTGGTCGACTACCTGATCGGTCAGGAGGAGGTGGTGATCAAACCGCTGGGCAGCATGCTGCAGGGACTGGAGGGTATGGCGGGTGCCACCATAACCGGCGACGGCAAAATAGCATTGATCCTCGATATTCCCGGACTGATGCGCAAGTACGCACGGCGCTACTGAGCAGGCCACAGCCGGTTCCAGGGAACGCAGTTGAGTATAAGCGCAAAAATCCGTGTGCTGGTGGTGGATGACTCGATCTTCTTCCAGCGCCGCATCACGGAGATTCTGCAGCGCGACCCGGCAATCGAAGTCGTCGGCAAGGCCGGAGATGGCGTAGCGGCGGTGGCCGCGGCGCAGCGCCTGCAACCGGACGTAATCACCATGGATGTGGACATGCCGATGATGGATGGCATCAGCGCGGTCAGGAAGATTATGCAGAGTCGACCGACGCCGATCATCATGTTGTCCGCGTTTACCCAGCAGGGGGCGGAGGCGACGCTGAATGCGCTGGAAGCGGGCGCGCTCGATTTCCTGCCCAAGAACCACGGCGGCGATGAATCCTCGTGTGACCATATAGCCAGGCACTTGCCGCAGCGCATCCACGCTCTGGGGCGGCGACACCAGGTCACAGCATCGGCCGCGACTTCGCAGGTGCAGCGGCACGCGCATCGGCGGGGCCACTACAGACTTCTTGCGATCGGCGCCTCGACCGGCGGACCGGTCGCCATTCAGCAGCTGCTGACCGCGCTGCCGGCGAACTTCCCGTTGCCGGTGCTGGTCGTGGTGCACATGCCCGAGAGCTTCACTCCGGCTTTTGCCGAGCGCCTCAACGGTCAGTGCCGCATCGGCGTCAAGGAGGCGCACGACGGCGATCAGCTGATGCCCGGGCAGGCATATCTGGCGCCGGGGGGCAAGCAGATGCTGCTGGAGGAGCGCGGCGGCGTGACCCGATTGCAGATCGTTGAGAGCCGCGCCGACCAGACCTACCGCCCAAGCGTGGACGTCACCCTGGCGTCGGCAGCAGAGGTCTATCGCGATGGCGTGCTGGCGGTCATTCTGACCGGCATGGGGGCCGACGGGAAACAGGGCGCGAGCAGACTCAAGCAGCAGGGCTCGACCATCTGGTCGCAGGATCAGCAGAGTTGCGTCGTCTACGGCATGCCGCAGGCGGTGGAGAAGGCGGGACTCGCTGACCGGGTGCTGCCGCTGCACGAGATAGGTCCGCAGATCGTGCGGGTCATGTGACCATGGATCTGCTGAGCATCGTCGGTATCGTCATCGCATTCGGCGCCATCATCGGCGGCAACGCGCTGGAGGGCGGACATGTCAGCGCGCTGCTCAACGGACCTGCACTGGTGATCGTCTTCGGCGGCACGCTCGGTGCGATCATGCTGCAGTCGCCACTCTCGGTGTTCCTGCACTCGCTGCGTCTGGCGGGCGGCGTCTTCCGACCACCGCGGAACCGTATCGATCCCACCATCAGAAAGCTGATCGAATGGAGCAACGTCGCGCGCAAGGAGGGGCTGCTGGGACTGGAGTCGATCGCCGACACCGAGCCGGACCTTTTCATTCGCAAGGGCATGCAGCTGCTGGTGGACGGCAGCGAGCCGGAGGCGATCCGCGCCACGCTCGAGGTGGAGCTGGACAGCCGGGAGCAGCAGGACTTGCTGGCAGCCAAAGTCTTCGAGGCGATGGGCGGTTATGCGCCGACCATCGGCATCATCGGTGCGGTGATGGGACTCATTCACGTGATGCAGAACCTTGCCGATCCCGGGCGACTCGGCAGCGGTATCGCCACTGCATTCGTCGCCACAATCTATGGCGTTGGTCTGGCCAACCTCTTTCTGCTGCCGTTCGGCAGCAAGATGAAGACACTGGCAATGCGCAAGTCGCAATACCAGGAGATGGTCATCGAAGGGATAGTGGCCATCGCCGAAGGTGAGAATCCGCGCAATATCGAGTCGCGCCTGCAGGGTTATCTGGGGCGTTGATTCGTGGCCCGCAGAAAACGCCACGAAGAGCCATCCAACCACGAACGCTGGCTGGTCTCGTACGCCGACTTCATTACCCTGCTGTTCGCTTTTTTCGTCGTCATGTATTCGATATCTTCGATCAACGAAGGGAAGTACCGGGTACTCTCCGAGACTCTGACCAACGCCTTCGTTACTCCCGCGCAGAGTCTCAAGCCGGTGCAGGTTGGCGAACAGGTGCGCAATCTGGTACCGATGGCGGGTGAGTACGCGGCCCCCGAGCCGGTACCGTCCGAGCCGGAGCCCGAGCCGGAAGCGGCAGCGGAGAGTGAATCGCAGACGACACCCTCCAATATGGACGAAGTCCGCGCGCAGCTCGATCTGGCGTTGGACGACTATATCGATCAGAAACTGGTCAACATCACCCGTACGGATCGCGGCATCGAAGTGGAGATGAAGAGCAAGATGCTCTTCAGGAGCGGTTCCGCGAGTCTCTCCAGCAGCGCTTATCGCGCGCTGCGCAGCGTTGCGATGATTCTCAAACGGCTGCCCAACCGAATCAATGTCGAAGGACACACCGACAATGTGCCGATCAAGACGGTCACTTTTCCCTCCAACTGGGAGCTCTCCGCGGCGCGCGCCGCCAGCGTGGTGCACCTGTTCGCCAAGCTGGGCGTCGGTTCGAAGCGCATGGCGGCGACCGGGTACGGAGAGCATCAGCCGATCGACGACAACGGCAGCGAAGCGGGACGCCAATCCAACCGTCGTGTCGCGCTGGTGATCATGGCCGGAGAGCCGGAGCGCAAAGCGGGCAGGATCGGACGCGCCAGTGAGGCGGGACAGTGAAGGTCTGGGCGCTCGCCAATCAGAAGGGGGGCGTCGGCAAGACCACCAGTGTGGTAAGCCTTGGCGGTCTGCTCGCCTCCTGGGGATTCCGCACGCTGCTGGTCGATATCGATCCGCATGGCTCGCTCAGCAGCTACTTCGGACATGATCCCGATACATTGGAGCGCGGCACCTATTCGCTGTTCGAGGCGGCAATGGCGCAGCGCGAACTGGAGCCGATGACACTGCTGCAGCCTACCGCCACCGCGGGGCTGGATCTGTTGCCGGCGTCGGTGGCGCTCGCCACGCTCGATCGGCAGGCGAGCCGCCAGGAAGGGATGGGGTTGGTGCTCAGGCGTCAATTGGAGCGACTCTCCGACCGTTATGACCATGTCATCGTCGACTGCCCACCGATGCTCGGTGTGTTGCTGATCAACGCGCTGGCCGCTTGTGAGCAGCTGCTGATCCCGGTGCAGACCGAGTTCCTGGCGCTGAAGGGGCTGGAGCGCATGCTGAATACGCTGCAGATGGTACTCAAGTCCCGTCAGCAGAAGCTCCCTTATCTCATCGTTCCCACCATGTTCGATCGGCGCACACGTGCCTCGATCGATACTCTGCGTCACCTGCGGCAGGAGCACGCGGCGCATCTCTGGGCTGGGGTGGTGCCGATCGATACCCGCTTCCGCGACGCCAGCCGGGCGGGCGTGCTGCCGTCGCTGTACGACCCCAGGTCACGCGGTGTGCAGGCCTACCAGGCGCTGCTGGAGCAGCTGCAGGGCCAGGTCCCGGCGATGCGGGCAGTCGGGTGAGCGCGGACGATGCAGGCTAGCGGCCGACCATGCAACCCGAGAAAGTGCTGCAGGCATTCCTCTCCGACCTTATCGAGCCCACGGCCGAGGCGGCACCGGAGAGGCACGAATCGCAGTCGGAATCGCCGGCCATCGAGACAAATTACGAGTCACGGACGCCCGCGCCCCGGCCGGATTCAACAACCGAGGTCGCTTGTCCGGTAGCATCTTTATCCGCTGGCGAAAGCGCGGAAAACCAGCCCATTCAGGTGCTGCGTTTCAAACTGCGCGGTGTAGAGCTGGCGATACCCCTCAGTTCTTTGGACAGCATCCTTCGCTGGGACCGGCAGGCCAGCGTATTGCCCGGTCAGCCCTGCTGGCAGCGTGGCGTCAAGCTACAACAGAACCGGCTGATCCGGCTGGTCGATCTGGCCGCGCTGATCATGCCGGAGCGGCTCGAACCGGAGTATGCGCAGGCGGATGGCGAACGCTATCTGCTGATCGTCGGCGGCGCTCGCTTCGGCCTGATCTGCGACCAAATCATGCGCCCGCAACTGCTCAATGCTGAAGATGTTCGCTGGAGCGGCCGATACCGGTACCGACCATGGGCAAAAGCGGTTCTGAAGCGGGAACTCGCGGTGCTATTGGATGTTGATGCCCTGTTGCGAGAAATGGGCATGGAAAATGCTTGAGTTGATATGCGTGTGGTATTGCGCCTGATTTTTGACGGACAGCGTTCAGGTCCTGGAGAGGAAACAACATGACAGCCACAGTTGCCGAAGGTATGGCCAACGATCCCGTAATCCAGCTGGTTACCTTTCGCCTGCAGGATGAGACCTACGGTATCAACGTGATGCAGGTACAGGAGGTGTTGCGGGTGACGGAGATCGCGCCGGTGCCCGGTGCGCCGCCGTATGTTCTCGGCATCATCAATCTGCGCGGCAATGTGGTCACTGTGATCGATACCCGCGGCCGTTTCGGTCTTCCGCCGGGTGAAATCGATGACTCCACCCGTATCGTGATCATCGAATCGGAGAAGCAGGTCATCGGCATGCTGGTCGACAGCGTGGCTGAGGTGGTAGATCTGCGCGGCTCGGAGATAGACTCCGCGCCGAACGTGGGTAACGAAGAGAATTCGCGTTACATTCAGGGTGTGGCGACCCGCGATCACAAGTTGTTGATCGTGGTCGATCTGAATCGTCTGTTATCCGAAGAGGAGTGGAACGAAGTCAGCATGTTCTGACTTCCGCCGCCGGAAGATGGCGGCAGGACACGCAGGGATCCGCATGGCCGAAATCAATCAACCCACGCCGATCAAACCGGTCTGGCCGACGCGCAGGGAGCAACAGCCGTCGAAGAATCGACGGCAGCCGGTCAGCGACGAGGAGCGCGAACGCCGCAAACAGCAGCGCCGGGACGATGGTAAGGCGCCCTCGATCGATGAATACGCCTGACAGCGAATCAGGCTGAGGAGATGAACGCATGTCGACCCTTTTGATTGCCGCCAGCCTGATCTCTCTGCCGCCGCTCGCCGCCCTGCTCTGGCTGGCGCTGCGGCTGTGTCGACAGCAGCGGGAGATCAGCAGGCTCCACGCTTGCATCGATACGCTTGCGGCCGAGGTCGGTGCACTCTGCTCCGGCGCGGCGGGTGTCGACCGCAGGGTCGCACTGCTGGAGAGCCATGGGCGTCGTCTCGATCTGCGGCAGGAGTCGCTGGAGAATCAGCACCACGAAGAGCGCCCGTACGGCGAAGCGATCCAACTGGTACAGAAGGGCACATCGGCCAGCGGACTGGTGGAGAAGCTGGGCCTGAGCCGCAGCGAGGCCGAGCTGGTCGCGATGCTGCATGGCGCACGCCGCGCCGGCTGATATTTCACTCCGACTGCCGGAAACCTCAACCGAACAGTAGCTTGTCGTCGTCCAGCGCCACCCCGCGTACCTGTTCGAACATATGCAGTAGATCCTCGACCTTCATGCGGCGGCGTTCGTCGCCCTCCACATCCAGCACCACACGACCTTCGTGCAGCATCAGCGTACGGTGGCCATGATCCAGCGCCTGGCGCATCGAGTGCGTCACCATCATGGTGGTCAACGACAGATCCTGCACTATGCGTTCGGTCAGTTCCATGACGAAGGCAGCGGTCTTCGGATCCAGCGCGGCGGTATGCTCGTCGAGCAGCAGGATCTTCATCGGGTTGAGGGTTGCCATCACCAGGCTCACGGCTTGCCGCTGACCGCCGGAAAGCAGTCCCATTCGGTCGTTCAGCCGGTTGTCGAGACCCAATCCGAGTTGCGCCAGCCGCTGCTGGAACTCGTCGTGGCGGTCACGGTTGACGGCAGGACCCAGACCGCGCCGCGCGCCGCGCGAACTGGCCAGCGCCAGATTCTCCTCCAGCGTCAGATTTTCGCAGCTGCCCGCCATCGGGTCCTGAAAGACGCGCGCCACCAGTGCCGAGCGTCTGGCGGTAGACCAGTGGGTGACATCGCGCCCGTCGATCAGGATGCGTCCTGAGTCGCACCTGATCTCGCCGGCGATCACGTTCAGCAGCGTCGACTTGCCGGCACCGTTGCTGCCGATCACGGTGACGAACTGCCCCGCAGGGATTGTCAGCTGCAGTTTTCGCAGCGCGCGCGTTTCGATGGCGCTGCCGACGTTGAAAGTGACACACAGATCCTCGACCTCGATCATCGGTTGCTGCGTCTCCCATGCCAGCGCCGTCTGAGGCCCGGCAGCGACATCGCGATCACCACCAGCACCGCGGTGATCAGTTTCAGGTCCTGTGCCTGCAGACCGAGAAAGCCGGCGTTGAGCGCAAAGGCGACCGCCAGCCGGTAGAGGATGGAGCCGATCACGCAGCCGATCGCCGCCAGCAGGATGGTGCGGGTGGAGAGTACCGCTTCGCCGAGAATGACCGCGGCCAGGCCGACCACGATGACGCCCACGCCCATGGTGATATCGGCGCCGCCCTGTATCTGCGCGAACAGTGCGCCGGCCAGCCCCACCAAAGCGTTGGAGAGTGCGATGCCCAGCATCTTCATGCGTCCGGTCGAGATGCCCTGTGCCGCCGCCATACGCGGATTGGCACCGGTGGCGCGCATGCCGAGTCCGATCTCGGATGTCAGAAAGCGGTTTACCAGCCATACCACCAGCGCCAGCAACAGCAGCAGGCAGAGCGGTGTCAGCCAGTAGAAGGGGAGGCCCAGTCCCTCGAACGGGGAGAATACCGTCGCCTCTCCCAGCAGCGCCTGATTCGGCTTGCCCATCACACGCAGGTTGATCGAGTGCAGCGAGATCATGGTCAGGATGCTGGCCAACAGATGCAGTATGCCCAGGCGCACGTTTAGCAGCGCTGTCACGAGGCCCGCCGCAGCGCCTGCCGCCATTGCCGCCAGCGTCGCCAGATAGGGGTCGATGCCGGCGACGATCAGCGTGGCGGCAGTTGCAGCGCCCAGCGGCAGGCTGCCGTCTACGGTGAGATCGGGGAAGTCGAGAATGCGGAAACTGATGAACACGCCAAGTGCCACCAGTCCGAAAAGCAGCCCCGTTTCGACAGCGCCGAGTATCGCGATCAGGCTCAACGCGGGGCTCTCAGTGCTGCCGGGCGAACATCAGTCGATGATCTTGCTGGCGCGCGCGAGCAGCGCAGGCGCAAGTTGCACGCCCATGTCATGCGCGCTTTTCGGGTTCAGATGCAGCTTGGTCTTGTCCACACCCTGTACCGCGATCGCGCCGGGTTGTTCACCCTCCAGCACACGTACCAGGATAGTGCCGGTCTGGCGGCCGACGTCGTAGTAGTCGAAGCCCACCGCAGCAATGGCGCCGCGCGCGACCGTGTCGGTATCCCCGGCGATCACCGGGATCTGCGCATCCCTGCCTACCTTCAACACCGATTCGAAGGCCGAGATGACGGTGTTGTCGGTGGTGACATAGATGGCATCGACCCTGCCGACCAGCGATCGGGTCGCCGCCAGCACGTCGCCGGTGGTCGGCGCCGAGGCGGTGACGATATTCACGCCCAGTGCCGGTGCCATCGCTTCGATCCGCTTGACCAGCACCGCGGCGTTGGCCTCGCCGGGGTTGTAGGGGATGCCGATGGTGCGGGCTGCCGGCACGATCTCCCGCACCAGCGCCATGTGCTTCTCCAGCGGCAGCAAATCCGAGACGCCGGTGATATTGCCACCGGGCCGCTGCCACTGCTTGACCAATTTGGCATCGACCGGGTCGGTTACCGCCGCGAATATAACCGGCAGCGAACCACGGGCGGCAGCGGCGACCGACTGCGCCGAGGGGGTGGCTATGGCGACGATCGCGTCCGGTGCATCGCCGACGAATTTACGCGCGATCTGTGCGGCGATGCCGCTGTCGCCCTGCGCGCTCTGAAACTCCCAGTCGAGATTGCCGCCGGCGTGATATCCCCGTTGCTCCAACTCGTCGAGAATGCCCTGGCGAACCGCGTCCAGCGCGGGGTGCTCGACGATGGCGGTGACGCGCACCGACTTCTCCGCGGCCGCTGTAGGCAACGGCGTGACGCCGACCGACAGCGCAGCGGTCAGCAGCAGTAGCTGCAGGGAGCTCTTGATCGACATCTCTCTCTCCAGTGTTGAGGGCGGTGCGGAATAGTAACATTTTGCCCGATTTGTCGCGCCCGCCGCTTCTGCACTATGCTTGGCCTCTGGAGATAACCCGGAAAAAAGTGCACCTTGAAGCGCGTCTGAAATCACCTTATGCGAAGCACTCTTCTTTTGCTCATCTTATCGCTTGGACTGTTGGCCTCGCCGCTGCTCCATAGCCGCGACCAGGCGCGCGCGGCGCGCGCCACTGCCGCCGGCGAGATGCCCGCCTGGGAGTACTCGGGGGAGCACGGTGCCGAACACTGGGGGGAACTCTCACCGGCCTATGCCGAATGCACCAAGGGAGGAGAGCAGTCACCGGTCGACCTGCGGCCTTCACGCTACAGTCGGCTGCCGGCGCTTCGATTGCGCTACCGCAGCGCCCCGTTACATCTGCTCAACGACGGTCGTGCGTTGCGACTGAGCTACCCGCCCGGCAGCCAGCTGGCTATCGAACAGAGCCGTTTCGAACTGCGGGAGGTGACCTTCCACACACCGGCAGAGCACACTGTCGAAGGCCGGCGCGCCGCCATGGAGATTCAGCTGCTGCACGTCGACGGCGCCGGTCAACGGGTCGTTGTTGCCATTTCGGTGGTCGCCGGTACCCGCCGCAACGCGATGCTCGAGCGCATCGCCGACTATCTGCCAGACGCTGCGCGCACCGGCGAGTGGCGCTATCGCCATGTCGGAATCAATCCCACCTTCCTACTGCCCAGCGATCGGCGCTACTACCGCTACATCGGTTCGCTGACCCAGCCCCCCTGCAGCGAGCAGGTCTCCTGGCTGGTGTTGCAGCAACCGCTGGAGGTGTCGGCCGGACTGATCGAGCGTTTCCACCGTCTCACCGGCGACAGCAACCGGCCGCTGCAACCGCTGGCCGGCCGTGAGGTAACCGCAGGTCGCTGAGCTTTGCCGCAGGAGCAGAACATGGGTAAATACCTCGCATCATCACTGTTGTCGGGTCTGATTCTGACGCTCTCGACGCAACCCGTGCTGGGCGAAACGGGAGCGCTCGCGGGTTATCAGCCCCAGCTGCCCGGTGATTACAGTGCCAAACTTGCGGTGGTCGATCTCGAAAAGGCGCGGATGAGTTTCATGCGCAAATGTTCGTCCTGCCACGACCACAAGCGGCAGGGAGGTCACGGCAAAGGACCGCATCTTTGGAATCTGATGGGGCGCATGGCGGGCTCGGTTGCAGGCTTCAACTTCTCCGATGGGATGAAAAGCTCGGGCCATGTGTGGGACTACGCCAGTCTGAATTACTACCTGACCGACACAGAGCGTGCGGTACCCGGCCGGGCGATGAACTTCCGTGGCCTAAAGCGGGAGAAAGACCGGGTGCTGCTGATCGCTTTTCTGCGTACGTTGCACGACAATCCTCCGCCGCTACCCTGGCGATCGGTGCCCTAGCCGTGATGACCAGAGCGAAAACATACCTGCTTGTCGCTGCCAATACTCTGCTGCTATTGACGCTTGCGCCCCGGCTACAGGCGGAGAGCTGGTTCAGCCGCCTGATTACCGGTGCCACCTCCAGCGAGACGGTAAGTGCCGGCGGTACATACGCAAAGCAGTGTGGCAGCTGCCATATCGCTTATCGGCCGCAGTTGCTGCCGGCTGTCTCCTGGGAGCGGGTGATGTCCGGCAGCAACGACCATTTCGGTGTTCGCGTCGAGATCACGCCGAAACAGGCGGCGGCAATCCGCAACTATCTGCTCGATAACGGCGCCGGGCGTGCCCCCGACCCACTGGCAGCCCGGATAATGGAGGCGCAGGGAACGACGCAATGGCCGCTGCGCTTGACCCAAATGGTCTACTTCCGGCAGCGCCACAGCCAGGAGTCATCGACAGAACTCTACCGATGCGAACAGTGCCACCCCCGCGCCGCCGAAGGCGACTACGGCACCAACCCATAGCAGCGAGCCTGGCAGCCGGCAACCAGCTGCCAGTTCCTCGAACCTACTCCTCGATTCTGACCAGATAATGTCCCTTGGCCTTGCCGGCGAGCAACTCCCGCAGTTTCTCCGCCACTTCGTGCAGGCTGATCTCGGTAGTCAGGGAGGGAAGGCAGTCGGGTTTCCACTCATCGGCCAGCTTCCGCCAGACCGCCGCCCGGGGCGCCATCGGACACTCTCCGGAGTCGATGCCGACCAGCGTGATCGCGCGCAGAATGAAGGGGAATACCGTGGTGTTCAGCTCCGGAGATCCGACCAGTCCGGCGCATGTAACGGTGCCTCCGTAGCAGGTCGATTTGATCGCACCAGCCAGCATCTCGCCACCAACCACATCGATTACGCCGCCCCAAAGCATCATATCCATCGGCTTCTTCGATTCGGTTAGCCGTTCCCGTCCGATCACTTCGCTGGCGCCGATCGACTTGAGAAAAGCGGCCGCTTCGGCTTTGCCGGTCACGGCGGTGACCGGGTAGCCCGCTTTGCCGAGGATGGCGACGGCGAGACTGCCGACCCCCCCGGTTGCACCGGTCACCAGTACGGGACCGCTCTCGCGGGTCAAGCCGTTGCTGATCAACCGGTCGATCATCATGCCTGCGGTGAGTCCGGCGGTGCCGAACATCATTGCCTCTTTCGGACCCAGCCCGGCGGGACATTTGATCACCCAGGCCGCGGGAACGCGGATATACTGGCTCAGGCCGCCATCGGTGTTCATGCCCAGATCGTAGCTGGTGACGATCACCTCGTCGCCGACTGCGAAATCGGGGTGCTCGCTGGCGGCGACGGTACCCGCGGCATCCACGCCGGGCGTGTGCGGATAGCGGCGGGTCACACCCTTGTTGCCGATCGAGGAGAGCGCGTCCTTGTAGTTGAGCGCCGAATAGGCAACGCGCACCAGCACTTCGCCGGCGGGTAGATCGTCGATGGAGCGCGTTTTGATGCTGCTGACGTATTCGCCGGATTCCGCCTCTTCAACCACCAGTGCAAGGAAACTGGTATCACGCATCGTTCTTCTCCTGTCAGTCGATATTGTGTTGCGAAATTCTAGCAGTGAAATCTCTTCATGATGGCAGATGAGCGCCAGTAGGGCGTCAAGCGACCGCATTGCCCAGTTTTTTTCCGTCGGTGGCAGCTGCCGTTGATCTATAATTCCAACAGCCACAACTCGTACTCGACAATAAGATATCAGGGAGTTTTCATGCCGTATCGTCCTCTGTACACCGCCGCGCTGCTGACGGCGACGCTCTTTTCGGCTGCGGCCGGATCCGCCGGCTGGCAGGATCTCCTCAAACCTCTGGGCAGCGCACTGCCGACCACGGGTGATCGTGGTGGTGTCGCGGCATTGTCGCAGACGGAGATGGTCTCCGGTCTGAAGGAGGCGCTCAGCGTGGGGGTCGAGCGCGCGATCAAACTTCTGGGGAGAGACGGTGGATTTCTCAACGACAAGTCGGTGAGGATACCCCTGCCAGGGGTTCTGGGTAGAGTCGAAGACGGTCTGCGCATGGCGGGGCAGGGCGCGTTGGCAGACGAGTTCATCGGTACGATGAATCGCGCCGCCGAACGCGCCGTTCCCGAAGCGGCGTCGATCTTCGGCGACACCATCCGCGGTATGACGCTCAAGGATGCACAGGGGATACTGCAGGGCCCTGACGATGCCGCAACCCGCTACTTTCGCCAGCAGAGCGGCGAGCGACTGACGCAGGCGTTGCGACCGATCGTGGAGCAGGCGACCGCCGGCGCGGGCGTCACCTCGGCTTACAAACGGATGATCGGCAAGGCCGGTTTTCTCGCCACGCTGATCGACCAGCAGCAGCTCGACCTGGACAGTTACGTGACGGACAAGGCGCTGGATGGCCTGTTTCTCAAGCTGGCGGCGGAGGAAAAACTGATTCGCGAGAATCCGCTGGCGCGTTCGACCGATCTGTTGCAGAAGGTGTTCTCCGCAACCGGCGGCTAGCGCGCATGGCTGGTAAGGGCGGCACCGGGACAAGCGTGACGGGCAGCCTGCGACCTGACGAATCGGTTACGCCGGCATGGCGTTTTTCGGCGGAGGATGCAGTGCCGGTGGAGGTGTTCAACACCACCGGCCGGGCACGCGTGATTCTGCTCTGCGATCACGGCAGCAATGCGATACCCAAGGAGTTGCATGCGCTTGGCCTGAGCGAGCAGCTGCGGCATCGCCACATCGCCTGGGATATCGGCACCTTCCAGGTCGCCCGCTATCTCTCCGCCCGTTTCGACGCGCCGCTGATACGCTGTGGTTTTTCCCGTCTTCTGATCGACCCTAATCGCAGCCCGGAACACCAGCAGTCGATCCCCGCGCAGAGCGACGGTTTCACGATTCCGGGCAATGTCGGCCTCGACACGGAGGAGATCGAGCGCAGACGCGTGCGTTTTTTCCAACCCTACCACCGTGCGATCGACAAGCGTATTCGGCATATGCGGGCGCGCGGACTGGTGCCGGCGCTGATCTCGATCCACAGCTTTACGCCGGCGCTGAGCTGCAATACGCCGCGGCCCTGGCACATCGGTGTGCTCTGGAATCGGGACGGGCGCATCGCCCGTCCGCTGATCGAACGGCTGGCCGGGAGGTCCAGTGTCTGCGTCGGTGACAACAAGCCTTATCATGCCAACGAGCCGCAGGGATATACGCTGCCGACCCATGCCGAGCGCATGGGTTACCCGCACGTGCTAATCGAGTTGCGCAAGGATCTGATTCGCGAACATGACGGGGCGCACCACTGGGCGGTGCTGCTGGGTGATGCCCTGGCGCCGATCCTGGAGGATACGGCGATCTACACAATCCAGTACACATAACCGGAAATAACGACAATGTTCAACAAACCGAGTTTCACCATTGGCATCGAGGAGGAGTACCTGCTGGTGGACCGCGAGAGCCGCAATCTGATCTCCGAGGTGCCGGAGAGCATGTTGCCGGATTGCGAGGCGCTGCTGGAGGGGCAGGTGACACCGGAGTTCTTTCAGTCGCAGATCGAGGTGGGAACGCGCGTCTGCAGTTCGATTCGCGAGGCACGCGCAGATCTGGCCCGGCTGCGGCGTACCGTGGCGCGCGTGGCCGAGCAGCACGGCATGGCGGTGATGGCCGCCTCGACCCACCCCTTCGCCGATTGGGAGTCGCTGCGGCGTACGCGCAAGGACCGTTACGCAGTGCTGGAACACGACCTGCAGGGGGTGGTGCGGCGTCTGATGATCAGCGGCATGCACGTGCACGTCGGCATCGATGACGAGGATCTGCGTATCGACCTGATGAACCAGGCCAACTATCTGCTGCCGCACCTGTTGGCGTTGAGCACCTCTTCACCCTTCTGGCGCGGCGAGGATACCGGACTTAAATCCTACCGTATCGCGGTCTGGAACGAGATGCCGCGCACCGGTCTGCCGGAGCAGTTCGACAGCTACGGCGAGTACCAGCGCTACGTCAAGGTGATGATCAACGCCGGCCTGATCGAGGACAGCACCAAAATCTGGTGGGACATCCGCCCGAGCCACCGTTTCCCGACCCTGGAGATGCGCATCGCCGATCTCTGCACACGCCTCGACGATGCGGTCTGCATCGCCTCTATCTACCTCTGCTGGCTGCGTATGCTCTATCGCATCAAGGTCAGGAATCAGCGCTGGCGCACCTACTCGCGCTTCCTGATCGACGAGAATCGCTGGCTGGCGCAGCGCTACGGCGTAGACCATGGCCTGGTCGATTTCGGCCGCGGCAGCGTGGTTCCCTTCTCCGAGCTGCTGGAAGAGATGTTCGAACTGGTCTACGAGGATGCGGAGTATTTCGACTGCGTCGACGAATTGCATCATGCGCGTGAGATCGTCAAGCGCGGCACCAGCGCGCACTGGCAGGTGCAGACCTACCAGCGCGCGCGCGAGGAGGGCGCCACCGACGAGGAGGCATTGAAAGCCGTGGTCGACATGCTGATCACCGAGACGATGCACGGGATATGACCCTCAGCGACTGCAGAGGCCGCCTGCGCAGACAGCCACTCAGGCGATCGGGTGGTGCTCTAACGTTTGTATCGCTTCTTGCTATGTTTACTGGCAACCAGGTGCTCGATGATCGGCGTGATCAGGATCTCCATCGCCAGGGACATCTTGGGCCCGGGGACGACCAGCGTGTTTCTGCGCGAGATAAACGAGTGCTCGATCATGTTTTTAAGAAACGTCAGGTTGATATCGAACTTTTTGATCAGCCGCTTCTTGATGCGGATCACCACCAGGCTCTCATCGGCCGAGGGGACGTCGCGGGCGATGAACGGGTTTGAGGTGTCGACCGTCGGGATGCGCTGGAAGTTGATGTCGGTCAGCGAGAACTGCGGCGTGATGTAGTCGACGTAGTCGTCCATGCGCGATTTGATGGTGGTGACCACCTCCTCCGGCGTGTAGCCCCGCTCGCGGCAGTCGCGATGGATCTTCTGAATCCACTCCAGATTGATCGTCGGCACCACGCCGATCAGCAGATCGACGTAGGGGGCGACCTCCGGCACACCGCCGTGCAACCCCTCGTACATCAGCAGATCTGACGGCTCGTTGATCTCCTCCCAGGGAGTGAACTGGCCCGCATTCAGTCCCCAGGGTTGCGCCTCCTCGTCGGAGTGGAGATAGAAGCGGCGCCGCCCGCCGCCGGTCTCGCGATAGGTGCGGAAAAGTTCGGCCAGCTCATCGAAAAGATTGGCCTCACGACCGAAATGGCTCAGCGTGCGCCCTGCCTTGCGTGCGGCCCGAACCGCATGCCGCATCGCATTGCGATCATAGCGGTGGAAGCTGTCGCCCTCGATCAGGATTGCGCGGATGTTCTCGCGGAAGAAGACGTGGCCGAACGCCTCTTTTACGCTGGTGGTTCCGGCTCCCGAGGAGCCGGTTACGGCGACTACCGGATAGCACTTGTTATGACTCTTGCCCATCGTTTTCACCTCCGTAGCGCCCAGCGTGCGGCGGCGCTTTATTTTTTTGTAGGGACTGCGAAGTGGATCGTGTCGCCAACCGATGCGCGAGACGGAGATCGAAAATAATATAATCTATAAGGTAATTCCAGCGACGTGATGAGGGGCGCACCTGCACCGGATAGCGGTTGGAGTTAGAATTCAGCGCTGCGCCAAGGATTGCGTGCACAGGCTCATCTTGTCGTAAGAAACGCTGGGAGTTCAGGTTATTACATGAATCGGAACAGTCGAACCGCAGCAGGCGACCCGCCGGTACTCGGTTTTTGCGCCTACAGCGGCACTGGCAAGACCACGTTGCTGGTCAATCTGCTGCCGTTGTTGAGGCGCATGGGGTTCAAGGTAGGAGTCATCAAACACAGCCACCACCATTTCGAGATCGATCATCCCGGCAAGGACAGTTTCCGGCTGCGCAAGGCCGGCGCGACGGAGATGATGATCGCTTCGGGAAGACGCTGGGCGTTGATGGTCGATCTCGAGGAAGACGAGCAGAGCGGCCGCGATCCCGATCTCGGCGAGATGTTGCAGCGCATGGACCGGTCGATTCTCGACCTGATCATCGTCGAGGGCTTCAAGCACGAGTCCATTCCGAAGATCGAACTGCACCGGTCCGGGCTGGGGAAGCCGCTGATCTTTCCCGCTGATCCCGACGTGATCGCCGTCGCCACCGACGCGCCCGGAGAGATCGATACCCGGCTGCCGCTGCTCGATCTCAACGACCCGCAAACCATCGCCGATTTCGTCGTGGAGTTTATCGCCGCGGGGGGGGAGATGAAGCGCCGGTAGCCGGCGCCGCTTACTCCCTGTCGCCGAAATCGATCACCCGTTTCTGCGGCGACAGATTGATCTCGTCGATGACCGCGCCTGGGCGCGCAGCCAGCATCAGCGCGATGGCGTGTGCGACATCCTCCGCGGTCAGGTGCTGGTCGGCTTGGCCTCCGGGACGGAAATTGAGATCGTCGAAGAAGCTGCTGTCAACCATGCCCGGGTTGACGATGCCGATGCGCACGCCGCTGGCGCTGCACTCCGCGCGCAGCGACTGGACGAAACCGCGCAAGGCGAATTTGGTGGCGCTGTAGACCGCCCCCCGGGCGCCACCGGAGAGCGCTGCTTCGGAGCCGATGAAAATGATGGTACCCGAGCCACGCTGTTTCATCGCCGGCAGATATTCACGGGCGAGCAGTATCTGACTGGTGAGATTGAGATCGACGAGGTTGCGGATCTGCGTCGCGGAGAACTGCTCCAGGGCGCCGAAGCGGCCCTGGCCGGCCGCGCAGATGATACCTGACGGCAGCGGATGAGCGCGCTGCAGCTGTTTCAGCCGTTGCGGCAATTGATCGAGCTGCGCCAGATCGATTGCGACCGCGTCGAACTGATTGCGCGACAGCAGCTCGTCGTCGAAACGCCTTGCCAGGCCGATCACATGGCGCCCCTCATCCAGCAGCCGTTGCGCCACGGCGCGGCCGATGCCACGACTGGCGCCGGTGACGAGAAAGCCGGCTTCGGTGTCAGTTGCGCTCACTCTCGCCAGGCTCTCGTTGCGAAGTATCGGTTAAGAGGTGACAGAGGCGCTCCAGCAACGGCAGGTTCTGCTCCATCAAACCGTTGATCAGTTCGCGATTGATCTGCTCGACCGGGTTGTGAAGATTGTCGGAGACGATCTTGAAGCAGTGGCCGGTGTGCTCCGCGCCGGCGGCATCGAGCGCGGCGTAAAAACTGGCCCCCTCCATATCGTAGAGGGCGTCGTCGGGGTAGTCCCGCTCCGGCTCGATGCAGGTGATCAGAGAGGCGCTGGAACAGGGGAACCCGGGGTAGCTGCGTTGCCACTCCCGGCCGCTCTGCCGGTCGACTATGCGATGTGCCAGCAGCGCTTCACCGATGGCGCGATGCGGGTGTCCGGCGATGCCGACGTTGAACCAGATGGCCGGCTGCGGTAGATAGCCGTGCAACCATTCGGTCGCCCGGGCGGCCAGGTCGCTGCCGACGCCACTGATCACCAGCGCCGCCGAACCGTTGCGGTAGAGCGAAAATGCCTCGGCCCGGTTGTCGCGCACCAGACCGAAGTGACGGTTGATCGGTTTCGCCTCCGAGGGTAGGGCGACGACGAAGCGGAGGGCACGCGGTTCCATCGTCCTTCAGGTGCTCCCACCGGTAATCATCACCTGCAGTCGTCGCGCCAGCAGGACGCCTGCCAACGCCCCCAGGCCGTTGGCCGCCAGGTCCAGCCATTCGGCGTGACGGTTGACATAGGGTTGCAGCAGTTCTATCAGGCCGCCGTAGAGCGTCAGCAGCAACGGCCAGAGCAGCCAGGGTGCGCGGCCGCTGCGTGCCAGGTATGCGAGCAGACCAAGCAACGCATAGGCGGCGAAATGGTTCAACTTGTCGCTGAAGGGGGTCGCCAGCGGCAGGCGCTGCAGCGGGGTCAGCGAGAGCACGGCGATGGTCAGCGCCCAGGTGATCGCCAGGAGGTCGCTGCAGCGCGTAAGTTTTGCGAAGAGATTTGCCACCGCGCGATTCTATTACGGAAACCGCCGCCGGATCATCCTTCGTCGAGCCAGGAGTGGAGCACCTGGTGCAACTCCTTCAACCCCACCGGTTTGCTCAGATAGTCGTTGACGCCCGCCTCGAGACAGCGCTCCCGGTCGCCCGGCATCGCCAGCGCGGTAAGCGCGATGATCGGTGTGTTGCGCAGTCTGGCATGGCCGCGCAGCCGCCGTGTCGCTTCCAGGCCGTCCATGTTCGGCAGCTGTATATCCATCAGGATGATGTCCGGCGGATCTGCCAGCGCGGAGGCGACCACTTCGACGCCGTCCGGCGCAAGAGTGACCTCGTAACCCATGCTGCGGAGATAGCGCGCCAACATGTCGGCGTTGATCTTGTTGTCGTCCGCCAACAGCAGTCTGGGTCTTCCGCGCACCGGGTCGGCCGCCTGCTGATAGCTCTTCTCCAGCGCGGCCTCCTGCATCACCTGCTCGGTTTGCCAGGGCAGGTGGACGCTGAAACGCGACCCCTCGCCGGGGGTGCTCTCGACGCTGACGCGGCCGCCGTGCAGCTCCGCCATGCGGTAGACCAGCGCCAGTCCCAGTCCGGTACCGCTGTAACGGCGGGTCAGCTGACTGTCGAGCTGGACAAAGGGCTGAAACAGCTTTCGCTGCAGCTCCTCTGGGATACCGATGCCGGTATCCCAGACGGTGAAGCAGATCTGGCCCTTGGCGTTGTCGGTGGAGACCCTGAGTCCGATGGATCCGCCTTCGGGGGTGAACTTGACCGCATTGCCGAGCAGATTCACAAGCAGCTGCTTCATGCGTCTGGCATCGCACTGCAGCGTACCGCAGAGCGGATCCAGCTCCGAGGTCACCTGCAGCTTCTTACGCTTCGCCGATTGTCCGATCAGCCGCAGGCTTGCCTCGCACAGCTGCACCACCGGCACCGTATCCCAGGCCAGCTCCATCTTGCCCGCCTCGACCTTGACCACGTCGAGGATGTCGTTGATCAGCGTCAGCAGGTGGTTGCCGCTCTCGTGGATGGTGTCGATCACCTTGATCTGCTGCTGCTGCAGCGGACCGTAGAGCTGATCAACCAGCATCTCGGAGATGCCGAGGATAGAAGTGAGCGGGGTGCGCAGCTCGTGGCTCATGGTGGCGAGAAATTCATCCTTGGCGCGGGCGGTGCGGGCCAGCTCGAGGTTGACCAGGTGCAGCTCGCGTGTGCGCTCTTCCACGCGCTGCGCCAGGCTGGCGCGCTCGGCGGCCAGCGCCGAGTGGGCATCGCGCAGTGCCTGCTCGTTCCTGCGCCGCCGGGTGATGTCGGAGAAGGTGACCACGGCGCCGATTATCCGGCCGTCCTGATGGATCGGATGGGAGCGGTATTCGACCGGGAAACCGCTGCCGTCCGCGCGCCAGAAGAGCTCGTCGTCGACGTGCGTCTCCCGGCCGGACCGCAAGGTCTGCAAAACGCTGCACTCCGCCGCCGGCAGCGGCGAGCGATCGGCACGGCAGTAGTGAATCAGACTGTGAATATCCTTGCCGATCAGCGCCGCGACGTTGCTGTACCCCAGTAGCCGCATCGCCGCCGGGTTGCAGAAGGTACAGCGGCCGTCCACATCGAGGCCGTAGATCCCTTCACCGGAGGAGTCGAGCAGCAGGCGCGTGCGGGCCTCGCTGCGGCGCAGGCTCTCCTGGTAGTCGCTGAGGCTGCGCTGCATGTAGTCCAGCGCCTTGAGCAGACGCGCCGCCTCGTCGCTGCCGCGTGCGTCGATCGTGTTGTCCAGCCGTCCTTCGGAGATGCGCTGCGCGACGCCGGTGGCGGCGGCGATCGGCCTGCCCACGGTGCGGTCGACGAGCCATACCATCAACAGAATCGCGCAGCTCATGCCGATGATGGTCAATGCCAGATTCTCGTGCTCGATGCGGGTCACCTCGGCGTTGATCACGGCGAGTTTGTCGTTGGTTTCGCGCTGCACCGATTCGACTACGCGATCGATCAGATCGGTGGGTTGACGGTCTATGCCCAGCACCGTGCGATCGACGAGAAATATGCTCTCCTTCGCACCCGGTTGAAACTGCTTTAGCGCATCGCGATACTGCACGCCCAACTGTGCGTGCGCGGTAAGAAACTGCTTGGCATAGCGTTCGGCCTCTGACTCCTGCTCCAGCAGCGAAAGCAACTCGCCGATGCTTTTGCGTGTCAGCTTCTCCTGGTCGATGAACTGTCGCAGGTGTTTGCCGTATAGGGCGGCTTCATGCGCGCGCAGCAGGATATCCTTCCACTCCTGCACCTGTTTCTTGAAGTGAACCTGCGCCGTCAGACTGGTGTTGACGATGCGGGATGCATGCTGGCCCACTTCGGCGGCACGATGGGTCGCCTGTTTCAGGACATCGATCGCGTACAGACCGATGGCCATGTTGAACGCCAGTCCCAGTCCGAAAACCAGGAGCAGCTTGCTGCGGATATTCACCGGTCGGTTGTCGCGGCCTTAGCTGCGCGCGCGGGCGACCGCGCGATCCCAGCCTGCCAGCAGCATGCTGCGCCGCGCTCCGTCCATGGCCGGAGTGAACAGCGCCTGGCGGCGCCAGTGGCCGGCGATGTCGGCGAGAGAGTCGAACAGGCCCTGATGCAGACCGGCGAGGTAGGCGGCGCCGAGAGCGGTGGTTTCGGTCACCTCCGGTCGGGCCACTGGAATGTCGATCACATCGGCGAGGAACTGCAGCAGCCAGTCGTTGGCCACCATGCCGCCGTCCACGCGCAGCGATTCCAGCGTGACGCCGTCGGCCGCCATCGCCTGGATCAGGTCGCGGGTCTGATAGGCGACCGACTCCAGCGTGGCGCGCGTGATCTCGGCGACGCCTGTGTCGCGCGTCAGCCCGGTGAGCGCGCCACGCGCGTGTGGATCCCAATAGGGTGCGCCGAGGCCGGTGAAGGCGGGTACCAGATAGATGCCGCGGTTGTCGTCCAGGCTGGCCGCCAGCGCCTCGGTTTCGCGTGCGGAAGAGATGATGCCCAGGCCATCGCGCAGCCACTGCACCGCCGCACCGGCGACGAAGATCGATCCCTCCAGCGCGTAACAGGTGTCGCCGCCGATGCGGTAGGCGACCGTGGTCAGCAGCTTGTGGTTAGAGATCACTGCCAGCGTGCCGGTGTTGAGGACCGCGAAGCAGCCGGTGCCGTAGGTCGACTTGATCATGCCCGGCTCGAAGCATGCCTGGCCGATGGTTGCCGCCTGTTGGTCGCCGGCGACTCCGGCGATCGGAATCCCGGCGCCGATCACTTCGCTGTCGGTGGTGCCGAAATCGGCGGCGCTGTCTCTCACCTCGGGCAGCAGCGAAGTGGGAATACCGAACAGCTCCAGCAACTCTTCGTCCCAGCACTGGCGGTGTATGTCGAACAGCAGCGTACGCGAGGCGTTACTGGCATCGGTGGCGTGGACGCGCCCGCCGGTCAGGCGCCAGATGAGGAAGCTGTCAGGGGTGCCGAAGGCTAGCCGACCCTGCTCGGCCAGCGCCCGTGCGCCGTCGACGTGCTCCAGAATCCAGCGCAGTTTGGTGCCTGAAAAGTAAGGGTCGAGCAGCAGTCCGGTACGCTCCCGGATCAAAGCCTCCCTGCCTTCTGCCTTGAGGCGGTCGCAGTAGTCGGCGGTGCGCCGGTCCTGCCAGACGATCGCATTACAGACAGGCTTGCCGCTCTCGCGCTCCCAGACCATCGTCGTCTCGCGCTGGTTGGTAATGCCGATGGCGGCCGGGCTACGCCCCTGCTCACGGCTCCACTGCAGCGCCTCGCGCACCACCGCAAGGGTACTGCTCCAGATGTCTTCGGGGTCGTGTTCCACCCATCCGGAGGCGGGGTAGATCTGTCGGAACTCCTGCTGCGCGGTGAATGCCGGCTGCCCGTTGGTCTCGAACAGTATGGCACGGGAACTGGTGGTTCCCTGGTCTATACTCATCAGCAGTACGTTTTCCGACATCTCCAGCCTCCTGTTTCCACTGACCGGGTCAGTGAGTTGGGTCGATCCTCCCGGTCGACGGGCCGGGGGTGGCGCCGCGTGCACGACAATGTCCCGCAACCGCGGGCATGCTCGACGGCGCCGCTCGCTGTGCCTGATTCTAAGCAAAAGCCAACCTATTAGAAAGTGCTGAAATGTTCGTTTTATTCAAATTTCTGATCGTTTTATTGCATATTACGCATTGAAACGAAACTCTGCTGTGCTAATATCGAAAGCCGTTGGTGCAGATCGGCACCAAGCGTCGGAGGATAAAATCTAATGAAGAAACCAATCGCAGTTGCGATAGCAGCCGCTTTGTTCTGTAGTTCCACCGCTCTGTTGGCAGGCCAGGCAGAAGCGGACAAGTGGATCAAGAGTGAATTCACGCCGTCGACCCTCTCGGCACAACAGCAGATGGACGAAATGGCCTGGTTCATCAAGGCCGCGGCACCCTTCAAGGGCATGGAGATCAACGTACTCTCGGAAACAATTCCCACCCACGAGTATGAATCCAAAACCCTGACCAAGGCATTCGAAGAGATCACCGGCATCAAGGTCAACCATCAGCTGCTGGGTGAGGGGGAGGTGGTGCAGGCCGTGCAGACCCAGATGCAGACCGGCAGAAACCTGTATGACGCCTACATCAACGACTCGGACCTGATCGGCACCCACTCGCGCCTGCAACTGGCGGTCAATCTGACCGACTGGATGGCCGGCGAGGGCAAGGATGTCACCAATCCGAATCTCGACCTGCAGGATTTCATGGGTATCTCCTTCACCACCGGTCCTGATGGCAAGGTCTACCAGATTCCGGATCAGCAGTTCGCCAACCTCTACTGGTTCCGTTATGACTGGTTCCAGCGTCCGGAGCTGAAGCAGAAGTTCAAAGCGATCTACGGTTACGATCTGGGCGTGCCGGTCAACTGGTCAGCGTACGAAGATATCGCCGAGTTCTTCTCCGTGCATGTGAAAGAGATCGACGGCGTACGCATCTACGGCCACATGGACTACGGTAAACGCGCGCCGGATCTGGGTTGGCGCATGACCGATGCCTGGCTGTCGATGGCCGGTGCCGGCAGCAAAGGCCTGCCCAACGGCCGTCCGGTCGACGAGTGGGGTATCCGCATGGAGGAGGGCTCCTGCAATCCGGTCGGCTCATCCGTTTCGCGTGGCGGCGCGGCCAACAGCCCGGCCGCTGTCTACGCCATCCGCAAATGGGACGAGTGGCTGCGCAAATACGCCCCGCCGGGTGCCGCCAGCTACGACTTCTACCAGTCGCTGCCGGCGCTTTCGCAGGGTAACGTGGCGCAGCAGATCTTCTGGTATACCGCCTTCACCGCCTCGATGGTGGCGCCGAAGAGCGAGGGTAACAATACCGTCGACGATGCCGGTATGCCGCTGTGGAGAATGGCGCCGTCACCGCACGGACCCTACTGGGAGGAGGGGCAGAAGCTCGGCTATCAGGACGCTGGCTCCTGGACGCTGTTCAAGTCCACCCCGGTCGACCGTCGCAAGGCGGCCTGGCTCTATGCGCAGTTCGTCGTCTCCAAGACCGTCTCGCTGAAGAAGACCCACGTCGGCCTGACGCCGATCCGGGACAGCGACATTCGCCACGCCTCGTTCACCGAGCGCGCGCCCAAGCTGGGTGGTCTGGTCGAGTTCTACCGTTCGCCCGACCGTGTCCGCTGGACGCCCACTGGTGTCAACGTGCCTGACTATCCGAAACTGGCGCAGATCTGGTGGCAGCAGATCGGCGATGTCAACTCCGGCGCATTCACCCCGCAGGAGGCGATGGACCGGCTTGCCGAGGAGATGGACGTCACCATGGCGCGCATGCAGGTGGCTGACGAGAAGGCGAAAGTCTACGGCGGCTGCGGTCCGCGTCTGAACGAACCGAAAGATCCCGCATTCTGGCTCAACCAGCCGGGAGCCCCGAAAGCCAAGCTGGCCAACGAGAAACCCAAGGGCGAGACCATCAACTATGACGAACTGGTCAAGCGCTGGCAAAAGGCGGGTTGATCGCCTGCCGGCGTGACACCGGTGCGGCGGCGGAGGGTGCCTGTAGCGCCCTCCGCAATCGGGTGCCGGTTGGATTCAGCTTACCGGCCGGCGGTCACCGGCCCGATTAGGACGGATTCCGATAAATAGCATGAGCGCGCAGGTCAACGCAGCCAGTTTGAATCCACGCCAGAAGGAGATACTCAATCATGCCCGGATTCGCGGGGAAGTACAGGTGGAACAGCTTGCGGAAACGTTCAATGTGACACCGCAGACGATCCGGCGAGATCTCAATCAGCTGCGCGAACTGGGATTGCTGCACCGGGTTCACGGCGGTGCGATTGTCCATGACGGCGTGTCCAATCTGGGTTATGAGGCGCGACGCAGGATCTCGTCCGAGGAGAAGGAGGTGATCGCCCACTGCGCCGCGCAGCTGATTCCGGACGATACCTCGCTGTTCATCAACATAGGCACAACCACGGAACAGGTCGCCCGTCATCTGGTGAGCCGGGTGGGGCTGCTGGTGATCAGCAACAACATCAATGTGGTCAACACGCTGCGTGAATGTGAGACCATCCAGGTGATGACCGCGGGCGGCATCGTGCGGCGCGAGGACGGCGGCATCGTGGGCGATGCGACGGTCGACTTCATCGCCCAGTTCAAAGTTGACTTCGCGGTGGTGGGTGCCTCCGCGATCGAGGAGGACGGCACGGTGCTCGACTACGATCCGCGTGAAGTGCGCGTGGCGCAGGCGATTATCGCCAACGCCAGATCGGTCATTCTGGTGGCGGACTCGACCAAATTCGAGCGCAACGCACCGATGCGCATAACGGATATCTCGAATATCGACTATTTTGTCACCGACCGGATGCCGGCACCGGCGTTCACCGCGATCTGCCGCGAGCGGGGGGTGACGCTGGTGATCGCGGCACGGAGCGGGTGCAACGCCATGGTCGATCACCGCAAACGCGGCGATTAACGCTGCGGCTGCACCGGCGGGTAAATGGCGCGCGGGGCAGCGAAGGATTTCAGGCGGATCTGAATGGCAATCGAACTGCAGAATGTTACCAGGGTGGTCGGTATCGACACGCATATCCATGCCACCAGCATCAAGCTGGAGGAGGGGCGGTTCAATATTCTGCTCGGAACGACGCTGTCGGGAAAAACCACGCTGCTGCGGCTGATGGCCGGCCTGGAGCGTCCCACCAGCGGCGAGATCAGGTTCAGGGGGGAGAATGTCACCGGTATGCCGGTGCAGAAGCGCAACGTCGCGATGGTCTACCAGCAGTTCATCAACTACCCCAATTTCAGCGTCTACGACAATATCGCCTCGCCGTTGAAAGTGATGCGCATGCCGGCGCAGGAGATAGAGACGCGGGTGCGCAGGGTCGCCGAACTGTTGAAGATAGATCCGCTGCTCGGGCGCATGCCGGGCGAACTCTCCGGCGGCCAGCAGCAGCGCACCGCGCTGGCGCGGGCGCTGGTCAAGGAGTCCGACCTGGTGCTGCTGGACGAGCCGCTGGCCAATCTCGACTACAAGCTGCGAGAGGAGCTGCGGGAAGAGCTGCCCAGACTGTTTCACGCCACCGGCGCCACGGTCGTCTATGCCACCACGGAACCCGCCGAGGCGCTGCTGCTCGGCGGCTATACCGCGACGCTGCACCAGGGTCGTATCACCCAGTACGGACCGACAGCGGTGGTTTACCGGCAACCCGTGGATCTGCTGAGTGCGCGGGTTTTTTCCGATCCGCCGATCAATACCGCCGCGATTCACAAGCGCGGGGAGCATTTTCACTACAACGAAACGGTCAGCTGGAAAGCAACAGGAAAGTACGCCGCGCTGGCGGACGGTCCCTACACCATCGGCTTCCGGCCCCACCATATCACGCTGGCGCCCGGCAACGCCGAAGCGATCAGCGTTACCGGCAAAGTGGTGATCACCGAAATCAGCGGATCCGAAAGCGTTATTCACATGCGCGTCGGCAACGATACCTGGGTGTCGCTGTCGCACGGCATTCATCCGTTCAGGCGCGGCCAGGGGGTGGAGCTGTTTCTGCAGACCGACCGCTGTTTCTATTTCGATGCGGACGAACGGCTCATATGATCTCAATCGGGAAGCATATGTCTACTGCAGACTCCTTTGATCCAGTCAAAACCCGGGCGCCGGCAGATGCAAACCGTCGCCGGATCTGTTCCGCGATGATCGACAGCCTTTCCGGAGTGCGCTAGCAACATGGCAAAAATAACCCTGGACAGGGTCCGGCACAGTTATCTGGAACAGCCCGCATCCCCCGCTGACTGGGCGCTGAAACAGCTGGACGTGGTGTGGTCGGATGGCGGCGCCTACGCACTGCTCGGTCCGTCCGGCTGCGGCAAGACGACGCTGTTGAATGTGATCTCGGGTCTGCTCCAGCCTTCCGGGGGGCGGGTGCTGTTCGATGACCGGGATGTCACCGGCGTGCCGTCGGACCGGCGCGATATCGCGCAGGTTTTTCAGTTCCCGGTGGTCTACGACACCATGAGTGTGTACGACAATCTGGCCTTTCCGCTGCGCAACCGCGGCATCCCGGAGGATCAGGTCAAAAGCCGGGTGCAGCAGATCGCCGGCATGCTCGATCTGCAGGGGGTGCTGGGCAACCGCGCTTCCGGCCTGACCGCGGACGGCAAGCAGAAGATATCGCTGGGCCGGGGGCTGGTGCGCTCCGATGTCAACGTGATCATGTTCGATGAGCCGCTGACGGTGATCGATCCCCACCTCAAATGGCAGCTGCGCTCCAAGCTGAAAGAGCTGCACCAGGAGGTTGGCGCGACGATGATCTACGTCACCCACGATCAGACCGAGGCGCTCACTTTTGCCGACAACGTGGTGGTGATGCACGACGGACAGGTGGTGCAGATAGGCACGCCGGTGGAGCTGTTCGACAAGCCGAAACACACCTTCGTCGGGCACTTCATCGGATCGCCCGGCATGAATCTGCTGCCGTGCGAAATCCGGGACGGGTTCCCCAGCTTTCTCGGCCACCGGCTGGAGACAGCCGCAGCGGTGGAGGTGCCGCCCGGCACGGCCCGGACGGAGATCGGGGTGCGCCCGGAGTTTGTGCGCTTCGGCGATGCGGGCCTGCCGGTGGAGATCGTCAGGGTGGACGACGTCGGCCGCTACCGCATCGTGGCGGTGCAGCACAAATCCCACACCATCAGGCTGGTGACGCCGGAGGATGTGGCACTACCCGAAAGCAGCGGTCATCTCGTGTTCGACCGCGACCGGACCAATGTCTACGCCGACGGCTGGATACTGGAATGATCGATAAGACGACCAATCAACGTGCCTGGTTGCTGGTACTGCCGGTGGTGGTGCTGGTGGCGTTCAATGCGCTGATTCCGCTGATGACCGTGATCAACTATTCGGTGCAGGAGACCTTCGGCAACAACGTCTTCTTCTTCGAGGGGGTCAAGTGGTTCGAACAGATTCTGCATTCGGAACGTTTCCACGCAGCGCTGCTGCGCCAGCTGACGTTCACCGGCATCATCCTGCTCATCGAGATACCCCTGGGCGTGGCCATCGCGCTGGCGATGCCCAAGAGGGGGCCCTGGGTCTCGGTCTGTCTGGTGCTGATGGCGCTACCGCTGCTGATTCCGTGGAACGTGGTCGGCGCCATGTGGAATATTTTCGCGCTGCCGGACATCGGCCTGCTGGGCAGGATGATCAACGGCATGGGCTTCGACTACAACTTTACCCAGCAGCCGCTGGCGGCCTGGTTCACCACCATCCTGATGGATGTCTGGCACTGGACCTCGCTGGTGGTGCTGCTGGCCTACGCCGGGTTGAGTGCAATCCCGGACGCCTACTATCAGGCGGCGCGTATCGACGGCGCCAGTGCCTGGTCTGTGTTCCGTTATATCCAGCTGCCGAAAATGAAGCGGGTGCTGACCATCGCCGTGCTGCTGCGTTTCATGGACAGTTTCATGATCTACACCGAACCCTTCGTGCTGACCGGCGGCGGACCGGGCAACGCCACCACATTTCTGTCGATCGATCTGGTGAAGATCGCTCTCGGCCAGTTCGATCTGGGTCCGGCGGCGGCGATGTCGCTGATCTATTTCCTGATCATTCTGCTGCTGAGCTGGATCTTCTACACCCTGATGATGCGTAACGAGGCGCAGTGACGATGCGTGTCAAATGGCTGGTGCCGACCCTCTATATCCTGTTCCTGATGCTGCCGATCTACTGGCTCGTCAGCATGTCGTTCAAAACCACCAACGAAATCCTGGGCGTCTTTTCGCTCTGGCCCCGGGAGTTTACGCTGAACAACTACATCACCATATTCACCGATCCCACCTGGTACAACGGCTACTTCAACTCGCTCACCTACGTGGTGATGAACACGCTGCTGTCGGTCAGCGTGGCGCTGCCGGCCGCCTATGCCTTTTCACGCTACCGCTTTCTCGGCGACAAGCACCTCTTTTTCTGGCTGCTGACCAACC
>JAGRGU010000064.1:816-1460 GCA_020445335.1 Gammaproteobacteria bacterium | reverse complement strand
GGCGCTGGCGCACTGCCTGTTCAACATACCGCTGGCGGTCTGGATTCTGGAAGGGTTCATGTCCGGCGTGCCCAAGGAGCTGGATGAGACCGCCTATGTCGACGGCTACTCGTTCTGGCGCTTTTTCGTCCGCATATTCATACCGACGATCGCGGCCGGCATCGGCGTGGTGATGTTTTTCACCTTCATGTTCTCCTGGGTGGAGCTGCTGCTGGCCAAGACCCTCACCGCGGTAGACGCCAAGCCGATTGCCGCCACCATGACGCGCACCGCGAGCACCTCGGGCTACGAGCTGGGACTGCTGGCGGCGGCGGGTACATTGACGATCATTCCGGGCGCCTTCGTGATCTACTTCGTCCGCCACCATATCGCCAAGGGCTTTGCCCTAGGCCGGGTTTAGGAGGCCGCAGCATGATTCTTTCCTGGATGGCATGGACCTGGCCGACCGCGGCGTTCTTTATCTTCATCCTGCTGGCAATCGGCGGCATGGGGGTGTGGGAGCATTTCAGTCCGGGCGGCGGACCCCGCAGAGGCGTGCTCGGACTGGACACCACGCGCGGCGACCGCCTCTTCATCTCGATTATCGGCAGTGCCTTCATCCATCTGGGATGGCTCGCGTTCATGGGCACGCCGTTGTGGGGGGC
>JAGRGU010000064.1:0-749 GCA_020445335.1 Gammaproteobacteria bacterium | reverse complement strand
ACGGATCTGCTGATAATCGGTGGCGGCGTCAATGGTGCCGGTATCGCCAGAGACGCGGCCGGACGCGGCCTGAACGTGCTGCTGTGCGAACAGGATGACCTGGCCCAGCACACCTCTTCCGCCAGCACCAAGCTCATCCACGGCGGCCTGCGCTACCTGGAGTTCTACGACTTCAGACTGGTTCGGCACGCGCTGCGCGAACGCGAAGTGCTGCTGCATGCGGCGCCGCACATCATCTGGCCGATGCGTTTCGTGCTGCCGCACCACAAGGCGCTGCGGCCGCAGTGGCTGATCCGCACGGGCCTGTTTCTGTACGATCATATCGGCGGCCGAAAAGTGCTCCCGCCGTCGCACCGTATCGACCTGCGCAAACACCCGGCGGGGGCGCTGCTCAAACCTGCGTTCAAGTCCGGTTTCGAGTACTCCGACTGCTGGGTGCAGGATGCCCGTCTGGTGGTGCTCAACGCGATGGACGCGGCCCGAAGCGGTGCGCGCATCAGAACGCACACCCGCTGCGTCGGGATAAAACGCGGGGCCGACCACTGGCTCGCCGACCTGCGCGATCAGAGATCCGGGGAGCTGTACCAGGTGCGGGCGCGGGCGCTGGTCAACGCGGCGGGACCCTGGGTCGAACAGGTGCTGCACCTGGACCCCGAGCGCCGCCCGGAGAAGCGGGTGCGGCTGGTCAAGGGGAGCCATATCGTGGTGCCCAGGCTGTTCGAACACGGCTATCCCTACATCTTCCAGAA
>JAGRGU010000063.1:1292-11399 GCA_020445335.1 Gammaproteobacteria bacterium | reverse complement strand
TTGCCGAAACAAAAGTCACCCGGCTCGCGGGCCGGGACCCGCATCTAAACAAACCGTCGCGCAGCGACACAAAATTAAAACAGAAGACCTGCTTAACCGTGGGTGCGGGAACCCACACCCCCTATAACTCATCCACCACCCAGCGCCAGGCGACCACGACCGCGAGCATCGACACCAGCGCCGCCACTCCGTAGGTCAGCTCCGCGCCGGCGCTGCTCCACATCACCCCGCTGACCATACTGCCGAGCGCGCCGCCGGCACCGAAACTGAGGCTGCTGTAGAGCGCCTGTCCGCGCCCCTGGTGGCGACCGGTGAAGTAGTGGTGCACCAGATGAATGGCCGCTGCGTGGAAGGTGCCGAAGGTGGCCGCGTGCAGCAATTGCGCAAACAGCAGCAGCGGCAGCATCGTCGGAAAATTGCCGATCAGCAGCCAGCGCAGCGCCGCCAGCAGCAGACTGGCGATCAGCACCCGGCGGGCGCCGAATCGGCGCAGCAGCCGGTGCATCACCAGAAACACCAGCACCTCGGCGATGACGCCGAGCGCCCAGAGCAGGCCGATCAACGTCTTCGAGTAACCCACCTCCTCCATGTAGATCGAGTAGAAGGCGTAGTAGACGCCATGCCCCGCCTGCAACAGAAAGCAGGCGAGGAAGAAGGCGAGCACCGGCGGTTTCCGCAGAATGGCCAGAATCGGCTGCTGGCTGGGAGCATGCTGCTCGCTCTGCGGGTCGGCGATCAGCAGACTGGCGAGCCAGATCGTCAGGTAGATCGCGAACAGAACCGGCAGCACCACCGCCGGGCCGTCGCGGTCCACCGCGACGCCGAGCACGATCACGGTGAGGATGAAACCGACCGAACCCCACAGCCGTACGCGTGCGTAGCGATCTGCCTGTTTCCTCAGGTAGACCAGCGTCACCGACTCGAACTGCGGCAGCACCGCGTTCCAGAAGAAGCTGAACAGCGACATCGCCAGACCCAGCTCCCAGAACCCCTGCAGCCAGAAGACGGCGAGAAAGACCAGGCTGGTGAGGAAGGCGCCGAGGCGCACGATCAGCATGCGCCGCCCCAGATGATCGCCGAGCCAGCCCCAGATGTAGGGCGCGACGAACTTGGTCGCCATCGGGATCGCCATCAGCTGGCCGATCTCGAGCGCGCTGAAGCCGATCTGCTTCAGATAGAGACCCCAGAAGGGAACCAGTGCGCCGAGCGCCGCGAAGTAGAAGAAATAGAAGGATGAGAGCCGCCAATAAGGCATCACGCGCTGCAACTCTTCCACCCGGCCGGAAGCGGGATCAAACCGAAGCGGGTATTACCGGCGTGGCGCAGCTGACGTCGCCATTCTGCGCGCGCTGGCGCAGCGCGTGGTCCATCAGCACCAGCGCCAGCATCGCCTCGACGATCGGCGTGGCGCGGATTCCGACGCAGGGGTCGTGCCGCCCTTCGGTGATCACGTCGACCGGCCGGCCGGCCAGATCGACGCTGCGGCCCGCAAGCCGCAGGCTGGAGGTGGGCTTGAAGGCGACGCTGACCAGCAGATCCTGACCGCTGGAGATCCCCCCCAGTATGCCGCCGGCGTGATTGCTGACGAACCCTTCCGGGGTCATCTCGTCGCGATGCTCGGTGCCCTTCTGCATCACCGATTCGAAACCGGCGCCGATCTCCACCCCCTTGGCGGCGTTGATGCTCATCATCGCGTGCGCGATATCGGCGTCGAGGCGGTCGAATATCGGCTCGCCTAGACCCGGCGGCACGCCGCTGGCAACCGCGTTGATGCGTGCGCCGACCGAGTTGCCCTCCTTGCGCAGCGCGTCCATGTAGGCGGCCATCTCCTCGACCCTGTCGGCATCGGGACAGAAAAACGGATTCTGCTCCACCTGCGCCCAATCCAGCCGCTCTGCCCTGACCGGACCGAGCTGGGCGAGATAGCCGCGGATCCGGATGCCGTAGCGCTCGTGCAGGTACTTCTTGGCGATCGCACCGGCGGCGACGCGCATCGCGGTTTCGCGCGCCGACGAACGGCCGCCGCCGCGATAGTCGCGGAAGCCGTACTTCTGCGTGTAGGTGTAGTCCGCATGGCCGGGCCGGAAACGGTCCATGATCTTGGAGTAGTCCTTCGAGCGCTGATCGGTGTTGTGGATCAACAGCGCGATCGGCGTGCCGGTGGTGCGGCCCTCGAACAGGCCGGAGAGGATCTCCACCCGGTCCGCCTCGCGCCGCTGCGTGGTGTGGCGCGAGGTGCCCGGCTTGCGCCGGTCGAGATCCAGCTGCAGATCCTCCGCGGTCAATGCCAGCCCCGGCGGACAGCCATCGACGATGCAGCCGATCGCCGGCCCGTGGCTCTCGCCGAAGGAGGTGACCGTGAAGAGCCTGCCGAAGCTGTTGCCGGACATACGTGGAAGCGCCGCGCCTACTTGACCAGCCAGCCGTTGACGCGGGAGAGATCCTCGCGCTCGAGGATGCTGGCGCGCTGCTTCAGCAGCAGACCGTTGATCAGATAGTCGTAGCGCGAGCGCAGATAGTCGCGCGTGGCGCTGAACATCTGCGTCTGCGCGGCCAGTACGTCGACCAGCGTGCGGGTGCCCACCTCGTAACCCGCCTGCGTCGACTCCAACGCGCTCTTCGAGGAGACGGTGGTGGCGCGCAGCGCCTTGACCCGGCTGATGGTGGAGATCACCGCGCGATAGGCGTTGCGCACTGCGTTGTTGACCGAGCGGCGTTCGCGATCGAGCACCTCCCTGGCCGCTTCGTAGTCGAACTGCGCCTGCCGCACCTGCGAAGTGGTGCCGCCGCCCTGGTAGAGCGGAACGGTCAGCTGCAGACCGATCTGCGCATCGTCCAGGTCGCTGCCGGAGTTGGCGTTGCTGCGGCTGGCGCCGTAGGAGGCCTCCAGCGAGACGCTCGGGTAGTGTCCCGAACGTGCCACCTCGATCTGCTTGCGCGCCACCTCGGCCGCGTTCATCGCCGCGATCACGCCGTAGTTCTGCTCGATCGCAGAGTTGGCCCAGCTCTCGATGTTCACTGGATCGGGCGAGTCGAGCGGAAGCTCTTCGCCGAGCTTGGCGAGATCGCGCGGCTGCGGCCCGATGATCTGGAACAGCGCCTCCCAGGTGCTGTCGACCTCGTTCTCGGAGGCGATCTGATCGGCACGCGAGCGGTCGTAGGCGGCTTGCGCCTCGTGCACGTCGGTGATCGCGATCAGACCGACGTCGAAGCGCTGCCTGGCCTGCTCGAGCTGGCGCTGGTTGGCCTCGGTCTGCGCCCTGGATACCGTCAGGTCGTCCTGCGCCGAAAGGATGTTGAAATAGGCGTTGATCACGCGCGCCATCAGATCGAGTTCGGCGTTGGCGAAGTTGGCCTCCGCCGCAGCGATCTGGTTCTCCGCCTGATCCAGCTGCATCCAGTAGTCGCGGCGGTAGATCGGCTGCTGCAGCCGCAGCGCCAGCGAGTGGGTGCTGAAATCCTCGCTACCCTCGTTGGCGCGAGTGGAACTTCTGCGGGTGTCCCGGTTGACGTAGGTCAGGTCGCCGCTGAGGAAGATGTTCGGCAGCAGTCGCGCCTTTGCCTGCGGCATCACCTCGCGCGCCGAGGCCAGCTGTTGCGCGGCCTCTTTCAGCGCCGGATCGTTCTCCAGCGCCAGGTCGTAAACCGACAGCAGATCCTGGGCCTGCGCCGCGCCCGCCGCCAACATACTGAGTACCACGAGTATCCGGTCGATCGATTTCATGTCCCGCCTTTCCCGTTAGTTTTTTCGAATGGTGATCCAGTTCCGCCAGACCTGGTCCTGAAGCTGGCTAAGTGTACCCGCTAATTCGTTTTTTTTCGATCCATCTGCGCCTGCGGCATGGCGCCGACCAGCAGCTGCGGGTCGATTCTGGCCGTGCGCAGATTCATGCGCCAGTCGAGATGGGCGCCGGTGACCCGCCCCGACTTTCCGACCTCGGCGATGATATCACCCCTGCGCACCCGATCGCCCGGCTTGACCAACGCCCGCTGCAGATGGAGAAAGGAGGAGGAGAGCCGGTGGCCGTGGTCGATGACCAGCGTGGTGCCGGAGTAGAACATATCGGGGTAGGCCAGGGTGACGATGCCGTCCGCCGGCGCGCGCACCGGGGTACCGACCGGCATCGCGATATCGACGCCGAAATGGGGCCGGCGGGGTTTGCCGTTCAGAATGCGCTGGCTGCCGTAGACGCCGGAGATCGGTCCCTCCACCGGCCAGATCCAACCGCTGAGAAAATCGGTTCGGGGATCGTCGCGCCGCCGCGCGGCGGCAACCGCGGCATTCTCTTTCTTGATGCGCGCATAGTCGATTTTCTGCGGCGTCACCTTGCGCTGCGGCAGACCGTCGATACGCTGTATCTCGTACTCCCGCCGGGCGACGTCGATGGTACGCGACTCCTTGCCGCCGTCGGCATGGCGCACCTCCACCAGCGTTTGCGCGGCGTGATCGCGCCCGAAGCCGATCAGAAACACCCCCTGCGGCGAGAGCCTGACGCGGTTGCCGTCCACCCACACCTCGGCATCCGGCGCCGTCCTGCCGACCAGCATGCCGCCCTGCACCTGCTCGCCGCTCAGACTCAACTCCGCCAGCAGCAGCGAAGGCGCCAGCAACAGCAGCGCGGTGAGGCTCCATCTACCACTCGACATCCGCTTCAACCCCTCCATTTTGTCAGCAGCGCCAGAGTATCGCATCGCTGACGCCGAATTGGTACGGCGGCCGCTGCCACCGCGACGGAAATTCGTGAAATAATCTCCGCGCTGCACTGTCGAAACGCGGCGCACCCTTGAACCATCCGGCCACCCCGAACTCTTTCAACTCATGCCCGAGCAACGCGCCACAGACGAGACCATCCGCAGCCTCCCCTACCGCTGGAGCGAGGTGACCGACATGGTGCTGCGGCACCGTAAGGAGCTGGCCAAGGCCAACCTGATCGCGATCGCCGGCGCGCTGCTGAGCGTACCGATCCCGCTGTTGATTCCGCTGCTGGTGGATGAGGTGCTGCTGGGGAGACCGGGACCCGCGGTGGCGCTGATGGAGCGGATCTTCCCCGCCGGCTGGCAGGGGCCGGTGCTCTACATCGTCGCCATTCTGCTGCTGACGCTGATGATGCGCCTGGCCTCGCTGGTGCTGGGGGTCTGGCAGACGCGCCAGTTCACGATCATCTCCAAGGATGTGATCTTCCGCATTCGCCGACGCATGTTGCAACGGCTGCAACGGGTCTCGATGTCCGAGTACGAGACGCTCGGCAGCGGCACCGTCGCCTCGCACCTGGTCACCGATCTGGATGCGGTCGACGCCTTCATCGGCACCGCCACCAGCAAGTTCCTGGTGGCGCTGCTGAGCATCCTCGGCACCGCCGTGGTGCTGCTGTGGATGAACTGGCAGCTGGCGCTCTTCATCCTCTTCCTCAACCCGCTGGTGATCTGGGCGACCACCCTCTTCGGCCGCCGCGTGAAGGCGCTGAAGAAGCGCGAGAACAGCGCCTACCAGCACTTTCAGGAGGCGCTGGCGGAGACGCTCGACGCGATCCAGCAGATCCGCGCCAGCAACCGCGAGGCGCACTACATCGAGCGCATCGTCGGCAAGGCCGACCATGTCCGCCACCACTCGGCGGCATTCACCTGGAAGAGCGACGCCGCCCAGCGCCTCTCGTTCACCATCTTTCTGTTCGGCTTCGACATCTTCCGCGCGCTGAGCATGCTGATGGTGCTCTTCTCGGATCTGAGCATCGGCCAGATGCTGGCGGTGTTCGCCTACCTCTGGTTCATGATGGGACCGGTGCAGGAGGTGCTGGCGATTCAATACGCCTACAACGGCGCGCGCGCCGCGCTCGAGCGTATCAATCGACTGATGCAGATCCGCCTGGAGCCCGAATTCGCGCACCGCGAGAATCCCTTCGCCGGCAAACGAACCGTGGCACTGAGCCTGGAGCATGTCTGCTTCCGCTACGGCGACGGCCCGCTGGTACTGAACGACATCTCGCTCACGGTCGACGCCGGAGAGAAGGTCGCGCTGGTCGGCGCCTCCGGCGGTGGCAAGACCACCCTGGTGCAGGTGATTCTCGGCCTCTATCTGCCGGAGTCCGGCAGGGTCCGCTTCGACGGCGTGGCGGTCGAGTCGATCGGCATGGACGTGGTGCGCGACAATGTCGCCACCGTGCTGCAGCACCCGGCGCTGTTCAACGACAGCGTGCGCGCCAACCTCACGCTGGGCCGGGAGATCGATGACGAACGTCTCTGGCAGGCGCTGGAGATCGCGCAGCTCGACGACGTGGTGCGCGACCTGGAACAGCAGCTCGACACCCTGGTCGGGCGCAACGGTATCCGCCTCTCCGGCGGTCAGCAGCAGCGGCTGGCGGTCGCGCGCATGGTGCTGAGCGACCCCAGGGTGGTGATTCTGGACGAGGCCACCTCGGCGCTCGACACCGCCACCGAGAGCCGTCTGCACCTCGCGCTGCAAAGGTTCCTGCAGGGCCGCACCACGCTGATCATCGCCCACCGCCTGAGCGCCGTGAAGCAGGCCGACCGGGCGTTGGTGTTCGAGGACGGGCAGATCGTCGAACAGGGAAGCCACGCCGAGCTGATCCGCAACCGGGGGCTCTACGCTTCGCTCTACGCCCGGCAGGAGCAGTGAGCGGCGCGGCGCGGGAACAGCGAGGCTTCACGCCGGCCTGGTGGCTGCCGGGGCCCCATCTGCAGACCATCTGGCCGGTGCTGTTCCGCCCGCGCCCGCGGCTGGCCACGCGCCTCGAGCGGCTGGAGCTGGAGGACGGCGACTTCATTGACATCGCCTGGCTCAACGAAACGGCGCCGGGGCCGACGGTGCTGCTGCTGCACGGTCTGGAGGGGTCGATCGACTCGCACTACGCGTCGGGCCTGATGAAGTCGCTGGGCGACGCCGGCTTCCGCGTCGTCTTCATGCATTTTCGCGGCTGCAGCGGCACGCCGAACCGACTGCCGCGCGGCTACCATTCGGGTGAGACCGGGGATCTCTCGCGCGTCGTCGCGCACGTCGAGCAAGCCTCCGGCAACCCGGTGAGCGCCATCGTCGGCTTTTCACTCGGCGGAAACGTGCTGTTGAAATGGCTCGGCGAGCGACGCGAGCCGGCCGGATTGCGCCGCGCCATCGCCGTCTCCGTCCCCTACAGGCTCGACCAGTGCGCCGCGCGGCTCGAGCGCGGCTTGTCGCGGATCTACCGCGACTATCTGCTGCGCAAGCTGCGCGCTTCATACCGGCGCAAGTTCCGGCAGATCGAATCACCGCTGCGGGTCGATCCCGCCGGGCTGAAGAGTTTCCATGCGTTCGACGACCGGATCACCGGGCCGCTGCACGGTTTTCGCGGTGCCGACCACTACTACGCGGAGTCCAGCTCGCGCCAGTATCTGCATCGCATCCGCGTCGAGACGCTGCTGCTGCACGCGCGCGACGACCCCTTCATGCTTGCCGAAACCGTGCCGACCCACGCCGAGCTCGCCCCCTCTGTACGCCTGGAGTTGAGCGACCACGGCGGCCACGTCGGCTTCGTCGCCGGCGGCGCTCCGTGGCGGGCGCGCTACTGGCTGGATGAACGCATCGTGCGCGAGCTGTCGCAGTTGCGCTGAAGCGGTCGGGCAGGGACGGCGGTGCGCCGCGGCGGCAGCGGTCAGACGCCCTCAGCGGGCGCGGAAGAACTCCAACGCCCCGAGTACGAAGCGGGCGTAGGCGATCGCCTGGCCGCCGCCCATCTCTATCGCCACGTCGATGGTCTCGTAGACCTGCTCGTCGCTCGCGCCCGCCTGCAGCGCCTGATCGAGATGCCACTCCATGCAGGGCTCGCATTTGCTGACGATCGAGATCGCCAGCGCCATCAGCTCCTTCTCCCGCTTGGCGAGCGCGCCGCTGCGGAAGGCCTGCTGCTCCACTTCGAGGAAGGGGCGGTAGCTCTTCACCTGCTGCAGAAAACGGGGGTGCAGGGATTTGCGCTCATGAATACTCCGCTCGATCCTGCTCTTGGTATCTTCGCTCATGGTCTGCATGCCTCCGTTCCGTCTCAGCTTCGCAGCAGCGGCAGGATCTGGCGCCACTGCTCGAGCTTCTGTTGAAAGGTGAGTGACGCGTGGGCCGGGCTGGTCGAGGGCAGGCGAATCCGCGGCAGCGTTGCGGCGGCAGCGCCCAGATCGGGCAGCACGTAGCGCTTGAAGCTGCGTTCGGCCATTGCGCCGTTGAAGAAGATCCCGGCGATGGTGCGCCGCTGCCGCAGCAGAGCGGCGAAATCGTTGCTCACGATCGATGACTCGACGATCGCCGAATCCAGGCTGCCGCTGCGCGTGCAGCTTTGTAGTACATCCCAGAGCGCGATACCGGCAGCGCCCAGCGCGTCGCAGCGACGCGCGTAGGGCAGCGCGCAATCGATGCCCAGAAGCGCCTCCATCAGCGGCCAGAAGGCGTTTCTCGAGTGGGCGTAGTACTGCCCTGCGAGCAGCGACGCCCTGCCCGGCATCGAGCCCAGAATCAGCACCCTGGAACCGTCGCCCACGATCGGCGGGAAACTCTGCACGCTGCTCATCCTGCTCCAGACATTATGCGCTTGATACTCCGCGACGCTGCAACGCGACCCGCCGGCTGCCGGGTCGAAAGGCCTCTCCCTCCGCCCGCTAACGCGGCGGATCGACCCTGCCCGTGATCGATGAGTTGACCCGGAACCAACCCGCAATCGAATATCTGTCGCGATTCGCGGGCAGCACCTCGTGCGGAAATTCCTCGCTGAGGAAGGTGACCAGCGTGCCCAGCAGCGGCACGACTTTGATCCCCTCCCGCTCGCGGTCGTCGCGGTAGAGCACCAGCTCGCCGCCGTCGGCGTTGCCCCAGTCGGGGTTGAGGTAGGCAACCACCGACAGCACGCGATTGGCCTCGCCACGGAACGCGTCATAGTGGCGCTTGTAGTAGTCGCCGGGCTGGTAGTGGGCAAAATGGCTCTCGAAGGAGAAGAGGCCGAGGAACAGCTGGCGGTTGAGGAAATCCTTCAGGCTGGCGGTCCACTCCAGCCAGGCGCTTCCCGCCGCCGAGTTGCCGGTGATCCAGCAGATCTCGTCGGTCCTGACGAACTCGTTCTGCAGATAACCCTCGCCCCTGCCGATTCCAGCACGGCTGTACTTCTCCGCCGCCATCGCCTGCTGGTGCAGCAACAGCGATCCGGCCAGGGCCTCCGGCAGCGCCGCCGGCCGTATGCTGTATCCCTGCGTCTCTATATCGTCGGCGATGCGGGCGAACAGCGACTGCTTGAAGTCGCTCTCTCCGGCGGTCGATGAAACTCTTCTGACTGCTGCCAAGTTGGCTATCCTCCGGAACGGGGGCGGGTTTGGATAAAGTAATCCCTTGCCGGCATACGCGACAAGCGGGCCGATGCAGAGCTCGCCGCGCTGATCCCGCTGCACGCACGGAGATTCGCAACCCTGACGAAAAAGGGGGGCTGCAGCCCCCCTTCCATACGATATCCCGGAAACGGATATCAGTCGTCGTCGGACACCGCCTTCATGCTCAGACGAACGCGGCCCTGCTTGTCAACCTCCAGCACCTTGACCTTGACCACGTCACCCTCGGCGAGCTTGTCGCTGACCTTCTCCACCCGCTCCTCGCAGATCTGCGAGATATGCACCAGGCCGTCGCGGCCCGGCAGGATGGTGACGAAGGCGCCGAAGTCCATCAGACGGGCCACCTTGCCCTCGTAGATCGCGCCCACCTCGACATCCGCGGTGATCAGCTCGATACGCTTCCTGGCCTCCTCGCCCGCCGCCTTGTCGACCGAGAAGATCTTGACCATGCCGTCGTCGGAGACGTCGACGGTGGCGCCGGTCTCCTCGGTGATCGAGCGGATCGTGGTGCCGCCCTTGCCGATGACGTCGCGGATCTTGTCCGGATCGATCTTGAACGAGACAATGCGCGGCGCGTGCTCGGACATCTCCTTGCGCGGCGCGGAGATGACCTTGTTCATCTCGCCGAGGATGTGCAGCCGACCGGCCTTGGCCTGCTCCAGCGCGATCTCCATGATCTCGCGGGTGATGCCGTCGATCTTGATATCCATCTGCAGCGCGTTGACCCCTTCGGCGGTACCGGCCACCTTGAAGTCC
>JAGRGU010000063.1:0-1267 GCA_020445335.1 Gammaproteobacteria bacterium | reverse complement strand
CCTCGTCGCCGAGAATGTCGGTCAGCACGGCGAAGTCGTCGCCCTCCTTGATCAGGCCCATGGCCACGCCGGCCACCGGCGCCTTGATCGGCACACCCGCGTCCATCAGCGCGAGGCTGGTGCCGCAGACCGACGCCATCGAGGAGGAGCCGTTGGACTCGGTGATCTCCGAAACCACGCGGATCGCGTAGGGGAACCCCTCCAGACCCGGCATGCAGGCCAGCACGCCGCGCTTGGCCAGACGCCCGTGGCCGATCTCGCGCCGCTTGGGGCTGCCGACACGGCCGGTCTCGTTGACGCAGAAGGGGGGGAAGTTGTAGTGCAGCATGAAGGGCTCGCGGTAGGAGCCTTCGAGCGCGTCGATAATCTGCGCGTCGCGCTCGGTGCCGAGCGTGGTGATCACCAGCGCCTGGGTCTCGCCGCGGGTGAANNGCGCCGAACCGTGGGTGCGCGGCAGTACGCCGGTACGCACGGTGATCGGGCGCACGGTCTTGGTGTCGCGCCCGTCGATGCGCGGCTCGCCGGCCAGAATGCGGCTGCGTACTATTCTCTTCTTGAGCTTGTCGATCGCGCCTCTCACCTCCTCCTGGGTCCACTGCGCGTTTTCACCGGCGCACAGATTGTCGACAGCCTCGGCGCTCAGCGCATCGATACGGGAGTAGCGCTCCATTTTATCCGCAATGGTGTAGGCACTGCTGATCGCGTCGCCAGCCACCGCTTCCACCGCTTCTTTCAACTCGGTGTTCTCCACCGGGGGGGTGAAGGCGATGACCGGTTTGCCCACTTCGGCCGCCAGTTCGCGAATGGCCTGAATCGCCACCTGCATCTGCTCATGGCCGAACAGCACCGCGCCCAGCATCACCTCTTCGGCAAGACCGTTGGCTTCCGACTCGACCATCAGCACCGCTTTCTCGGTACCGGCCACCACCAGGTCGAGATCGTTCTCCTCGCTCATGCCGGTGCCCGGGGCGTTGAGCAGATAACGGCCATCCTTGTAGCCGACGCGCGCGGCGCCGATCGGGCCGTTGAACGGCAGCCCGGAGATGCAGAGCGCCGCGGAGACGCCGAGCAGCGCCGGAATCTCGGGATCGACTTCCGGGTTGAGCGACATCACGGTGCAGATGATCTGCACTTCGTTGTTGAACCCCTTCGGGAACAGCGGACGAACCGGACGGTCGATCAGGCGGGAGACCAGAATCTCCTTCTCCGCCGGACGGCCCTCGCGGCGAAAAAAACCGCCGGGGATCTTGCCGGCGGCGTAGGTCTT
>JAGRGU010000062.1 GCA_020445335.1 Gammaproteobacteria bacterium | reverse complement strand
TGATGGAGGGGCTGGGTCTGGCGGTCACCAGCGAGACGCCGATCGTGGTCGCAAACGTGATGCGTGGCGGTCCCTCTACCGGCATTCCGACCAAATCCGAGCAGTCCGATCTGAATATCGCCCTCTACGGCTTCCACGGCGATGCACCGCATCTGGTACTGGGCGCGCTCAACATCCGCGACTGTACCTTCACCACCGAATGGGCGGTACATCTGGCGGAGGCGCTGCAGACCGTCGCCATCGTTCTATCCGACCAGTCGCAGGGACAGGCGCGCAGCGTCATCGATCCGCCGCCTGCGGCACCCGCCGGGCAGGGTCGGCGAATTGCGCAGCAGGGCGAGGGTGACTACAGCCGCTACAGCCTGGCACCGGAGGATGGCATCTCGCCGATGGCGATACCGGGCACCGAGGGTTGCATCTACACTGCCGACGGCCTGGAGCACAACGAGCGCGGTACCCCTTCTAGCATGCCGCTGGATCACCAGCTGCAGCTCGACAAGCGCCTGCAGAAGATGGAGCTTGTCCACGGCATCGAGCACTGGGCGGAGATCCGCGGCGCGGGCGAGAACTGCCTGATCGCCTGGGGCTCGTCGTCGGGCCCGGCGTTCGAGGCGGCGGAACGGCTGAGCGACGCCGGCCGGGCGACGCGGGTGGTCGCCATCCGGCTGCTGAGCCCGCTGCCGGAAGCGCGGCTGCTGGAGGCGCTGGCCGGCACCTCGCGGATCCTGACCGTGGAGCAGAACCACGGCGCGCAGCTGTTCCACTATCTGCATTCGAAGAATCTGCTACCCGACGGCGCGCGGGCGCTGGCCAAGCCCGGACCGCTGCCGATCCGTCCCGGTGAGATCGTCAAAATGATCGAGGAGTGGAATTGATATGAGCACCGACACCCCCCTCAAGCCCAAATTCTACAAAACCGAGGTCAAGCCCGTCTGGTGCCCAGGCTGCGGCCATTTCGCAGTACTCAGTGCGGTCACCAAGGCACTCGCGTACCTCGCACTGCCGCGCAAGGATGTGGCTATGGTCTCCGGCATCGGCTGCTCGTCGCGCCTACCGGCCTACGTCTCCGTCTATGGCTTCCACGGCGTGCATGGCCGCGCTCTGGCGGTTGCCTCGGGGCTCAAGGCGGCGCGGCCGGAACTGACCGTGCTGGTGGCCGGCGGCGACGGTGACGGCTTCTCCATCGGCGGCAACCATTTTCTGCACGCCTGCCGGCGTAACATGGACATGACCTACATCGTCATGGACAACGAGGTTTACGGCATGACCAAGGGGCAGGCCTCCCCAACCACCGCACCGGATTGGGCCGAGAGCAAACTGACGCCGCACGGCCCGGGCGTGCCCAGTTTCAATCCTGCCGCAATCGCCCTTGCCTCGGGTGCCAGCTTCATCGCGCGTGGTTTTACCGGCGACCCGAACGGTCTGGCCAAGCTGCTGGTGGCTGCGATCGAACACCCGGGGTTCTCCTTCGTACAGGGACTCAGCCCCTGCACCACCTACCGCCCCGAGCAGAAGGAGTGGAAAAATATAGTGCGGCCGTTCGAGTTGGAGCCGACTGCCGACCCGGTGGAAGCGGCGCACCGGATCCAGGCAGACGACGGCATGTCCACAGGCCTGCTCTACCAGTCGCGGATACCCGTCTGGCAGCCGGAGAACCTGGTCTCCACGCAGGTCGATCAACTGGAGAGAGGATTTCAGGTATGAACGCGAAAGATCCGCAGGTTATCGATACCCTCGCCGAGTTCATGACGCACGCCATCGCGCTGGAGAACGAATCGGTAGAGCGCTATGAAGAGCTGGCCGACAGCATGGAGGTGCACAACAACCCCGAAGTGGCCAAGCTGTTTCGCAAGCTGGCCCATTTCGGCGAGCTGCACGCGCGCGAAATCAAGTCCCACGCCGACGGGATGACACTGCCGCAGATTCTGCCGTGGGATTTCAAATGGAGCACCCCGGAAGGGCCGGAGAGCGGCCCCATGCAGGAGGTGCACTATATGATGAACCGGCGCCAGGCCATCGAGTATGCGCTCCACAATGAGGAGGCCGGACGCGACTTCTACGCCGCCGTGGCCGAGAATTCCCCCAGAGCGGAGGTGCGCGAAATGGCTGCGGAGTTCGCTGCCGAGGAGAACGAACACGTCGATATTCTGAAATCCTGGCTGCTCAATCTGGTCGATCCCGAATCGGTGCGCCCGGAGGATCTGGATCCGCCGAACATCCCGGAATAAGAACTGGCGCACTATTGTTAACATTTCGCGGCGGAGGGGGTCCGCTATAATAGGGCCTGTGCGTCAAGCAGCGCGCAGCGTATGGTTGAACGCAAGGACGACACCCTATGTGGCTAATTATCGCGAAAATTTCGGCCGATACATCACACGAGCGATTGAAGAAGTTCGTCCGCAGTGCGGTGAGAAAAAAGACCCTGCTCTTCATCCCCACCGGCAAGCAGGGAGAGATCAAACGTTGCGGAATCCTGCGTCTCTCGGACCCCGCCACCCGCAGCCTGGAGTGCCATGGATTGGTCTTCATCCAACCGGTCAAGTGCGCTATTGCGGCGATCGATGAACTCAACGGCCGCAAGCTCAACGGCAATGTGGTGGACGTGCGGCGTTACTACGAGCGCAGCGCCGAACGCGACCGGCGCAACCACTTCGCCCTCTCCGAACCGCCGCGCAACGGCGAGCGGCGGCGCCGCGACAGACGGCGCCATGAGCTCAGAATGGAAACCATCTACCAGAGCCAGTAGGCCGACTTGTCAGCTGTGCGCCGCCACCACGCTGTTGGCCAATACCCCGATACCCTCGATCTCGACCTCGATGCGATCACCCGGCGCGAGATAGACAGGGGGATTGCGCGCGAACCCCACCCCCGGCGGCGTCCCGGTCAGAATCACCGTCCCGGGCAGCAGCGTCGTATCCTGGCTCAGCAGATGGATCAGCTTCGCCACCGGAAAGATCATGTCCGAGGTGTGGCCCTCCTGCATCGTCCTGCCGTTAAGTCGCGTACGTAACGGAAGCACCTGTGGATCGGCTATCTCGTCAGCGGTCACAAGCACCGGTCCGAGCGGACAGAAGCTATCGAACGACTTGCCTCTGACCCACTGACCGCCTCCGCCATGTTTCTGCCAGCGGCGCGCGGAGACGTCATTGGCGCAGCTGTAGCCAAGCACATGGTCGAGTGCATCCTGCTCACTCACGTTGGTCGCGCTTTTACCTATCACCACAGCCAGTTCCGCCTCGTAGTCGACCTCCGGACCATGCACGCAGCAGGCGGGCAGACGAATCTCCGAATCCGGATGATTGAGCGCGGTAGTGGGCTTCATGAATACCACTGGATTCTCGGGCAGGGGCGCGCCGGTCTCCTCGGCGTGCGCGCGATAGTTCAGGCCGATGCAGAAGATGTTGACCGGCTCAATCGGAGCCAAACGCCTGACTACGGCCAGCGTCTCCCCGGTCGGGATCAGGCCGGCGAGCGGGTCTCCCTGCAGCAATCGCGCCTGACCACCAGCCAACTCCTCACCGTAGACAGGGCTGCCATCCGGCCCTTCGAATCTGACAATGCGCATTCTGCTCTCCCCTTGAACGAAATTCGCCCGATGCGGGCAACCCGGCGCACGAATGTTATCATGCCGCCCGGTGGCTGGTTAACGGAGGAGAGATGTTCACCGGTATCGTTCAGGGAACGGCAGAGTTAATTGCGATCAGGCGCAGCGAAGCCTTCCAGACCCATACTCTGAGATTTCCACAAACCTGGCTCGAAGGGCTCGCGCCCGGCGCTTCGGTCGCGCACAACGGCTGCTGCCTGACAGTGACCGCGATCGCGGAGGATCTGGTGAGCTTCGACCTGATGCAGGAGACTCTGAGGGTTACCAACCTGGGTCGGCTACAGCCCGGCGACCGGGTCAACATCGAGCGTGCAGCCCGTTTCGGCGACGAGATCGGTGGTCACCAGATGTCAGGCCACATCATCTGCACCGCGCAGGTGATCGCAGTGAACGAAAGCGCCAACAACCACAATTTGCGCTTCTGCCTGCCGGCGGCGTTCGCGCACTATCTCTTCAGTAAGGGCTACATCGGCATCGATGGCATCAGTCTGACGATCGGCACTGTCGACGAAGCGACCTTCGACGTCAATCTGATTCCCGAGACCCTCGCGCGCACCAACATCGGCGCGCGCCGGGTTGGCGACCTGGTCAATATCGAAATCGATCCCCAGACCCAGGCCATCGTCGACACGGTAGCGAGGATACTGGCGCGCAAATCCGACTGAACTCAGTTGTCGGGAATTTTTACACTCACCCTGCAGCGCACTTCGGAACATCGGGGTATTGGACTGCAACCTCCTGATTAACAATATCTTCTTATTTCGTGGCATATCATTTGCTCCGTTAAATGCAGGTCAACATAGGACAAATGATATGAAACGCCATAACGCTGTCAGACCAGAAGAGTGTATCCCGCTGTTGCCGTTCAACTATATGCCACGCGAATCGGACAGCGCAGCCGACCGGCAGCTGACGCTGCATGCGCCGCAGGAGGAGCTGGCACCCGACCTGGAAGCGATGCGACAGAACGACCCTGACTCCTATCGCATGGTGGTCTACAGCTGGGCCTGATTTACTGCCGATCTCCTCTCCGGCGGCCGAAGCAAACCACTGTTTTGGCCGCACGCCACTTCGTGCGGTGTCCCCCGTCCTCTCCGGTGGCACCATCGAAATCTCAAGTTCCCCGCGGTTGCGCCCGATACATTGACACCGGTCGGTGAACGGTTGATGCTGTTCTCCGTTCCCGGCACAAACGATCGCACTCTTTCCATCACCGCATTGGGAGCCCGGCAGTGACCAAATTTGTCGAATGGTCCGACGAACTCAGCGTCGGCATCGAAGAGATCGACGAGCAGCACAAACTGCTCACCGAACTCATAAACCGCATGCATGAAGCAATTCAGGAGCGTCATGGCAATCAGGTCGTCGGAGAGATCCTCAACGAGCTTACCGACTACACGCGCATCCATTTCGCCGTCGAAGAGAGCCTGATGCGCATCCTCGACTACCCCGGCTACGAAGAGCATCACGAGCATCACCGGGAGTTGCTGGATCAAGTGCTGGACTTGAAGCGCAAGGTGGCCGAAGGCAAGGCCTCCATCGGCTTCGAGCTGATGCACTTCCTCAAGGTGTGGCTCACCAAGCACATCATGGAGGAGGATATGGCCTACAGCGGATTCTTCCTTGCCGCCGGTGCCCGACCCAAGCTGAAGAAACGCTCCTGGATCCGTAAGCTCTGGGGCGGTTAGCCGTCCCGCATCGACCCTGAGCTCAGAGCGCGCGGCATAGCTCCGGTTTGCCACGGCGCTACGCCTGCGGGCCAGCGGTCCCCCCTGCTCCCGCCCGGGAGCCCGCTCGTCCTGCGTCAAAGGCTACAAGTTCTGTACCCCGCACCCTCTGCGGCGAGACTTCGGTTGCCGATAGTGTTAATTTTCAACAACACGAAGGCACAGACCCAAGGCCAGGGGCATGACCCGATTCATCACTCCTCGATACTTTACGGAGCCACAGAGCCAGGCTGTCGAGCAATCGCTCAAACGGCTCTCGATCGGTGACCCAGAGGGTATACGGGTCTTCATCATCGCGCTGGAGTACGAACTGGCGGAGTACGAAAAACTCCCACAGGAAGATGTGACCGAAACGGTCGTGTCTGCCACGACCCCGGCACCGGAGCTGGCGAGGATTGCCGATCTGGCGGAGCAGACGGCGACAGCATTGACGGGGCTCGCTGGCGAAGCACGTGCTGCGCTGCTGCTGCAACTCTCCACCAGCGACCGCTTCGGTCGTCGGCACGATGACGCCTATGTCGGGGCGGTAAGCGCCGAACTGCTACGCATTGCCGAAGCCTGTGGCAGCTCCACCCTCCCCGTTCCCGCACCCACAGAGAACGACAGGCTCAGGCCGGCGGATGAGCACTTCATACGGACCCTTGCCGAAGCATACTACGAGTGCTTCGAAACACTCGCTGACGACAATGGTGGCGAGCCTTTCTACAGCCTGTTGCAGGATATCTTCGAAATCAGCGACCTGCGTATAAATCTGGACCTGGAGAGGTTGCAGGGGCTGCTCCACTGAATCAACCATGTATTACGACTATTTCGGCCTCGACACTTCCCCGTTTTCGCTGACGCCCGATCCCAGGTTTCTCTACCTCAGCGACGAACACCGCGAAGCACTGGCACACCTGATGTTCAGCAGCGGTGAAGGGGGCGGCTTCGTGCTGCTGACCGGAGAGGTCGGCACCGGTAAAACCACCATCTGCCGTGCGTTCCTCGATCAACTTCCGCAACAGGTCGAGGTGGCCCTGATTCTCAACCCAAAATTGAGCGCCGCGGAGCTGCTGTGCGCCATCTGCGACGAGTTCGGTATCGAGTTTCCTCCCGACACCGGCTCGGCGCCGGTGCTGATCAACCTGCTCAACCGCTATCTGCTGCAGGCGCATGCCGAGCACAGACGGCCGGTGGTATTGATCGACGAGGCACAGAATCTTTCGTCAGCGGTACTGGAGCAGGTGCGGCTGCTCACCAACCTGGAGACCCACACCCACAAATTGCTGCAGATCTTTCTGATCGGACAACCGGAGTTGCGGCAAAAACTCAACCGACCGGAGCTTCGGCAGCTGGCACAACGGATCACCGCGCACTACCATCTGGGCGCACTGACGAAAAGCGAATGCCAGGCCTATCTGAAGCATCGCCTGGCGGTCGCGGGCGTTACCCGGCCGCTCTTCACACCGGCCGCGATCAGGCGCATCCACCACCATTCCAATGGCATACCGCGCCTTATCAATCTGCTCTGCGACCGCGCCCTGCTGGGGGCCTATGCCACCGAACAGCACCGAATCGGACGCCGCATCGTCGATCGTGCCTCGCGCGAGATATTTGCCACCGCATCGCAGTATAAGGCCGACTCGCGCTGGCCGGTGGTGGCGGTTTCGCTGCTGCTGCTTGCCGCACTCGTGCTGCTGGCGTACCGCTGGCAGCAAAGCGCACAACGACAGACCGCCACAGCGACTCCAGCAGCACCCGCTTCGGAGTACCGGACCGGCAGAGCTGCTGCCGCCATGTGGGAGCTTGCCGCTCGCGAGCGCGAATCGAACGACACCTCTACACCACACGCAACAGCCCGGCGCCGGCCGATGACAGCATAGCGATGTCATATATTCTTGAAGCTCTCAAGCGCACACAGCAAGAGCGGGAGCGCGCGCAGCGACCCGCAGCACCGCTCCTCTCCGAGCCGCAACCCGAGCACACCCGGCAACGCAATCGATTGCTGATCCCGCTGCTGCTGGCGGTTGCGGTGATTCTGCTGTTGTCGCTGCTGTTACTGACGAATTACGACTGGCCCGTCGCCGGGCGGCAGAGTTCGCCGCCGCCATCCGCGGTGGTCGATGATGTTGGCGGCGAAAAGCCAGAGGCCACAGCAGCGGCACCGACAGTCGAAACCCCATCGGCGCCCCCTCCACCCGAACGATCACGGCCGGAAGTTCAGCCCGCGAAGGTTGCATCCACCCCGCCTGCTGCGCCAATAAAACGCAACCCTGCGGTAGTAACGCGCGCCAAAACGCCGGAAACCGTGGCGACCGACGCGCAAGCGGAGAGTGCGCAGAACTCGCGACAGGAGCACCTGCAGATGCGCGAGGAGTTCCTGGAGATCAAGCGCCGTATCGAGTCACAGAACACCGCGCCTAAATTAGCGGGTCCGCAACCGGCCCCTCTCCCGTCGACCACGCCGACGCAGTCCAGGGAGATGCCCGCAGCGACAGCCGAGCCGTTACGCGCCAGCCTCCCGTCCGATAATCCCCCATCGGCGCAGCTCCGCGCGCGATTGCCGGAGATCACCATCAACGCGCTCGCCTACTCGGAGCAACCGGAGCGACGCTTCATTCGCCTGAACGGTGACAAGCTGCGACAAGGCGAAAGGCACGACAACGGCCTGCTGGTCGAGGAGATCAGGCCTGACGGGGTGCTGTTCCGCTACCAGTCCGAGCGCTTCTTTCACTCCGCCTTTGGCAATTGATTTCCGGGCCCGTTGAACCTCCAGCACCCCGGCGAGTCGGATTCACCCGAGAGGTCATGACCATTACGATGCAATCATGCTAATCGCATCAAGGGGCAAGTCTTTGCCGAAGTCATTCAAAGCGCTCAATCAGCAGATCGTGAAGTGCGTCATATCGTGGATCAGCGCCTCGGCACGCGCTAGCGCAGTTTCCAGTTTCAACGCTCGCATTATCGAACAACGGCAGGCGTACGGACGGAACTCTAATTGAAAGGCATCGCCCTTCAATCTGCTCAAGTCACAGAGAGTTCTTCAGGGTTAGTAGGCGTGATAACCGCCTCGCGCTCTATTTCGGGCTGAGACAAAAGCTGAAAGAGTGGATTCGTCTCTCAAAGGGCACCCGGGAATCATGCCGGTTGGATCAGCGAGTTACGCATAGGTCTTGGACGGACGATTCGCAGGACAATGCTATATAAGTGAACTGAGTCAGCTCGCCAGTCCGAGGTGTCCCGGTCTTACTTTCACTAGCTGGGCGGGTAGATGGCTTTTACCCCGGGGTACACACTGCCTGGGCACCATAAAAAAACGCCCGGCGTTAGCCGGGCGTCTTTTAACCACCTAGACAGTATCTGTCTTAGAAGGTGAACTCCGCAACAGGCGTGCTGGGCACAACCGGAGCAGGAGCGATGGTCAGCGTACCGCTCTGCTGGAAGACACCAACCTGGTTCAGACCGGCCAGAGCGATCGTGATGCGGCAGGGAACAACACCCACCAGACGATCTTTCACGAATACGGTCTTACCCTGAACGCCATTGGAGCGCTGGGTCTTCGAACGCTGCCAGTACTTCTCAACCGGATAACCCTTCTTGAGCAGAGCCTGCAGGCCCCAGTCGTAAACGATGTGGCTGTCAGGCACTTCGCCAGCACCCTGGCCGGTACCCATGTAGAAGTCCTTGATGACCTTGCCGGTGTAATCATCGATGGTCCAGTTGATCGACATAACCTGCAGAGCAGTCATGTCACCGACCATCATGTTGTTGGCAGAGTTGAAGATCATCTGGCCGGCATAGGCATTAACAGCGGTGCCGTTGATGTAGCCATTGCCATTCTGCGCAATGTTGAACTTCTGGCCACGATAGTTGGCAGCTTCGCCGGTAACATTGAAAGCGATGCTGTTGGGGGACTGACCCATGCTGGCATTGCCAATAACCGGGCTGGTCAGCGCATCAGAGTATACCTTCAGCGGCAGAGAGACGCTGGGGCAACCGGCCGAGTGAATGCGGCCTTCGGTAGCCTGCATGACGGCTTCCAGAGCTGCAAAAGCTGCGCGCTCCTGATCCGACAGGTTGGTCGTGTTCAGCGCCGGCGACATCGGGCCGCTGTCATACACGGAAGGTGCGCCAGGGGCGTCTGCATTCGCAAAACCAGAGATGCTGGCAATCGCTACAGCGGCGGCCAAAGTTTTAATCTTAGTCATTGTCATTCTCCTGAATTTCAACTTCAATTGTCGTGATTTGTTGATTGTCGTTCTACACCACCGAACAGTCTCATCAACTTGCGAACTATCCGGATTGAGCCTAGTGCTCAATTCTTTACTGCGTTGCTCCAAGGCCTCTTGCGCTTCGCTTGCAAGCTGGAGCAACCTTTTTGCCGACTCGGGTCAAACCTTGACTCTACGACCCCAACCGACGAATCCAATCAATGCACTCCCCATGAGCCAGACCGCCCCGGGGATGGGAACCGCTGACAACTCGCCCTCGATTATCATGCCGTACGAGGTGCTGTTAACACCACCGGCAGGCCCGAATGTTCCACCACTAATGGCATACTGCCGCGCTCCGCCAAAAACCGAATCCCAAGTGAGTTTCACGGGGTCGGTGGAGTTGGATGTGATCTTGATCCAGTAGTCGTCGTCGTACAGTTGCACGTCTGCCGGTGCGACAAACTCGTAGAGGGCGTGACTATCCTGCGGCTGATAAACGATTTCGGTGGCAGCAGTAGTGAGGCTTGCACCATTCGTCAGCGTAGTGCCAACCGAGCCTATGAAACCGGGCGCATCGACATCGCTATGGATACTTACCGTGAAGTTTGAAGTCGGCACGCTAAGTGAACCAGGGTTATCAGGATCGGTAGAGAGCGGCAGAAACACGCTGCCCAGCAGACAGCCCGGACCACTCGTGCCACAGCCGGATGAGACCGAGAATCTGCTCGCTGCCCAGTCACCCACGGTAGAAAAAAGAAAAGAATTTGATTGCCCAGTTTCGTAGCTGGTGTTACTGAACAGTACCATCGAACTCGCGTTTCCAGAGGCCAAGCCACCTATCGCAAGCGCAATAATTCCTGTTAGCCGTTTCAATTTTCTTTGCATTGCTCTTAATCTCCTAAATCACACTCGGGCCGCTCAAATCCCGAATAGAATATTTTCAATCCGCGTCCGCTCTATGAATGTTCGCTGCGATTGGCCGCTATCTGCTTTCCCTTAATGCGTATCTCGTGCCACTTTTTTTAAACCCGCGTCCCGCTTAGATTTTTTTTGAACCAGTTCACACTTTTCGAAATCTCTAAGCGTGGACTGTAAAAAAATCTGACACCGGATCGTCCCCTGTATGACTTTGTAAAACTGGCTAAACCCTGAAAAGCCGATACGTTGTCTTCGTCTCAGCCAACACCAAAAGATACGCTGGTTGACTAGATGCGTTTATATATGCAAACTTAGTGCCAATGATCTCATCATATTGTTTTTATTGATTTTTTTTGCATGCAACCGCTATTTTCGAACTCGCTGAGACAGCATGTGTAAAGAAAGTTGACAATTACTAATAAGGTTCCTCTCCTGCCCTTTTCAGGCAGGCCCATCGAACCTTCGAATACCCCCAGCATAAGCGCATAATCGCGGCTCTCCTGGTTGGCCAATTAAAGCAAAAGCCCAGTTTGCCGATTCGCTACCTATCTATCCGTGAAATGATCAGTAAATGATCGGAACAAATTTCACTCTCCAGAACCTAACGAGGCAGTTGGGCTACATCTGTTTCCAAGCCCGAACCAAGGGTTGCCGACGGTAGCGGAAACAGATGTATCGATAGATTGGGAAGGTTAAGCGACAAACGGCTGCATCGCAGAATCGGTAACTTGAACAGGCCGAACAATCAATGCAAAAATCCCGTAGTCTTAAGAGTGACGAGTATTTTTCGTTTTCAACGCAGTTCTAGTAGAGGGTGATAAATTGGAAACCATATGCCGGCCGAGATACAGGATGCACGCCACCGCCCTTATTCTGGCAGGACTCCTCCTCTCTGGGTTGATGCTGAAAACCGCGCAGGCCGCGACCTCTCTCTTCGACCCGGAGCGTGGTGCACAAACGGACGCCGGCGGTCAATCATCCGCGAATAAAAGCGGCACCCTGTATGAATTACGCCTGGACGGCGTACTAACGGTGGGAAACCATCATCATGTGGTAATCAGCGGAGCTGAAGGAGAGGTCTATCACTTCAGATGGGAAGGGCCAATATTTGCGCCACTGGCCTTTAAGGAGGATTCAACTGAAAAACTGACCGGTTTCGGACTTTCTTCGATAGAGACCCGGTCTGTTTGGCTCCGCCTACCTTCAGGAACCAGCTGCGAACCCGATCCGGAGAGGGGTCTTGTCGCCTGCGACAAAGGCCGTGCAAAACTCGCACTGATTGCGCGAAACTTCCCACCGGGCGCCGCAACTCCCCCTGCGAATCAGCTCCAGCCGTCGCCGGAACAAAACGTACCGGCTCACGCGCGCGCACGGCAACAGATGCCGCCTTCGAATACTCAGCAAGCGTCCTCCGGAACATCGCCGGGCAACACCAACAGAAGGACACGGACGGCTGTTCAGAGCACGCTTTCAGCGAGAAACAGCGAAAGACTGAAGGGCAACACCGCGCCTAGCAGCAACCCGCGCTCCACCACGAGTTCCCAGAGCCAGTCGGCACAAAACTCGTCGCCGCAGTTCGCCAACGACACCCCGGCCCGAGCCGAGTTGCGAGCAAAACAACAACAATTGATAGACTCCGCTCCCCCCGGTTACTTCGGCGTCGAGTAAATTACGGCGAGCACTCGGGCGATTTACCGACCAGTCGCCCCATAACGGGCCATTGGGTTGACGCTCAGTGTCTTGAGGCTGATCCAGAACGTATCAAATTCGACGATTTCGACATAAGCATACTCTGGCGAAACAGGCGATTCGGGGAACACTGCGATGGAGTAGATGTTCGCCTGTTTGTCGTCTGCGATCCACGTTTGTACTTCAAGTAGCGTAGCGGCATCCAGCACCAACGCCAACTCGGTTCTATTGGACAGATCGAGCTTCTCTCTCGCGACTAGAATCCTATCGACCGCTTCCTCCGTCATTCCGGGCAGCAACAGGAGCGTCTCTCTGGAAGCGGTATTGAAGTCGACCCCCTTATGCGAGCCGTAAACGGTAAACACGGCATTGACATCGACACCACTGAAAGCCTCCCTGTAGCCCCTGACAAAGAGCAATTCAGCCGGAACCTGGAAGGCCTTGTTGGAGGGCATGTTGTACTGCCCCAAGCGCTCATAATAGTTGCGTTCCGCACCTTGAGGCATCTGGTTATCATCAGCATCCCGCCAGTCTGCCCAGGCCTGAATCAGTTCATCGACATCCTTTGTACGAACACGCGCTCTATGCTCCAAAATGCGCCGCATCTCAGCCTCAGTCAATTTGGTAAGATTGATCTTGCTGCTGTTGGGGGTGACATTGAAATCGACGCCTTGCGGCCACTCAGGTAAAGACAGAATTGCCTTTCTGGCCACATCGATATCCTGCTCATTCCCGAGCCTGTTCCAGTCAATCAAGCCTTTCTTGATCAGGGCCATCGCCGACTGAACCGCCAGATCATCCGCATGATTGGCAGATATCGCCATGGCCATGCCCGCATTGTTGTGCGCATTTTGTGAGATCAATGCGAGGAAGCCGATCAGCATGGCACTCATCCAGAGAACGGATATCAGGACAAAGCCCCTATCTTTGCCTATCTTTGGTTTCAATTTGCCGTCTCTACATTTTCCGCTTTAATTATCGCCATCAGTTCAAACTCGGCATCCCGCCTCTGAACAACCCGCCGCTGACGATAAAACGAGACTCTTACCGCTTTAGGTAGCTCAGAGAATGCCTCGCCCGCACCTTCGGGCGGCCACTCCTCGATCCATTCCAATTTTTTATCGGCCTCATTGTATGCCGCATAACCAATCCGTATCGCAGCCAGCCCTGATATCCGCTCAACATCTCCCCACTCCATCGTATCTTCTTTGAACCCAGCAGCTAACGGTGCTCTGTCGAGCAGTATCTCTTCCTCGCCGTTGCGTAAGCGCCATACGTTCAACGCCCCCGGCTTTCCAGGGGAGAGCGTACTTACCCAGATAAGCGAATCCTCGCTGCCATCCACCAACAGCAAATCGCCCCCACCCCCTTGTGGTCGATAGGTGTAGGGGAACATACCTTGCAACGACCTCTCCAACCGAAGCAGATAGAGCGCCTGCTCTACATCGTCCTGTAGTATTTCGTTCTGGCTGTCCCATTCAGAAGAGATGGTGTTGGATGCAAGCGCCAGAACGCTGAACAACAGTGCGCTTATACTGAGGGCCAATAAGAGTTCGAGTAGCGTAAAGCCGGCACTGCGACTGACGGAAAGTGTTCTGGTCATTTTATATATCTGTACTTGACCCAGATGATGGCACTCACAGGTTCCACGTTTTCAGCTTCGAGATGCAACCGCTCCAACTTGCCGGTTTGAATGACCGTCTCCTCCGAAAACTCCAGAGCAATCTCTTCATCGTCCACGCGACTATTTTCGGGCAACAACTGTTTGGGCGCTTTGTCGCCATACCTGGCGTATAAGATGGCGGTATTAGCCAGATAACGCAGTTTGGTATCCCGACTGAAAGCGCGTTGGGTTCTGAAGCCCAGATCCCTGGCCACGACAATGGCAGAAAACACTCCGCCGAATACCAAGCCGACGATCGTGGTCGCCACCAACACTTCCAGCAGGGTGAAGCCGCGTTGTCTTAGCTTTTTTGCCATGGACTTTTCCAATCAGCCGGCTTTGGTCACTCTCGTTCGATGCTGACACGACCCGATTGGGGATGGATCGATATTCGGCGTCGCAGCCGGTTGTCCTTGAAAGTCAGCACGCCTCCTGTGCTGCTGCCATCGGGAAAGAAGCTGACTTTGACTATCTGCGGTTGCACGTCGTCTCCAGAAAAAACAACCTCGATTCCGTCGCGATACCAGCTTTCCTCATCATCCGCTTCCGGCGGCCTGCTGGAAAAAGTGACAGTTCTGCTCTTCTTCTCCATCACCGCTTCCAATCTGGCACGCCTTAACGTCAGAAGCGCCGAATCGACGGCTTTATTGAACTGCCTTGTAGTGTCATTGAAAAGGGCGGGAGGGACGATCAGTGCCAGTAGAGAGATCAACGCAACGACAACCAACAGCTCAAGCAGCGTAAAACCTTTCAAGCCTGAGTCCGACGGGGCAAAGAAGCGGGTGGGAAATTACCAGTTGACCACATCCTTGTCTTCACCTTCTCCGCCTTCCTGTCCGTCTGCTCCATAAGAGTAGAGATCGTAACCGATACGGCTCTCCTTCCCTGGCTGACGATACTGGTAGCTATTGCCCCAAGGGTCCTTCGGTATACCCTTTTTCAAATAGGGACCGCTCCAGGCCGGACTGGTTCTTGGATCATCATTCAGATCTTCGAGCTTGCGCGGATACTTGCCCACATCCAGCCGATAGGAGTCCAAGGCCGATGCGATCATGCTCAATTGGGCCCCTGCCGCTTTCTGCTTCGAGCCGCCGAGCTTGTCGAACAGCGTGGGGCCTACGAGCGCGGCGAGCATGGCGACGATGGCCATGACCACGAGCAGTTCAATCAGTGTGAAGCCATTGAATCGTTTCGCTTTCATCATTGATCCCAATACTGGTGTAATCACTCGATAGTCTTTGCGGCTCAATACTGGCCACGCCCCTGCTCAAGACTATCTACAAAGTCACTTGTCGCGTATGAGGATGCGCTCGGCCTTTTCTGCTACGCCCATCGGCTTCCAAGGCTTCCCGGAAAAAGAGTCCTCCAGTACCGAAGCAGCGTACTGCACGCGTTTTCGGAACGCTTTGTAGAACGCTTCGCCACCATTCGGATCAACAATCTCGGGCATCAACATCAATACCAGCTCCCTTCTTACAGTACTCAGGGTGGTGGTGCCAAAGGCGGCGCCAACTACCGGGATGGCACCGAGAAAGGGTACGTACTCCTCCTGATTGATCGTTGTGCTTTCGATCAGTCCGCCGAGCATAATCACAGAGCGGTCGGCCACCACGGCCACTGTCTGGATCTGCTGATTATCAAATGACGGAAGCCCGGGTACGGCACTGTTCTGGCCGATCGACGACAGCGACTGGTCGATCTCCAGCTGGATGATACCCTCTTCGTTGATCTGTGGTTTTACCGTCAGTTCGATGCCCGTATCCCGGTAGGAGATATCGTTCGAGACAACCGGAGTCGCCCCTGAATCATCCGCCGACTTCTGCGCGGTGATCACCGGCTGCTGGGAACCTACCTTGATGCTCGCCTCCTGGTTATTTTTGACCAGTATGGTGGGACGTGACAAAACATCCACCTTGTTGGTGGTGGCCAGCGCATTCAGAACGGCTTTGAGGTCGCCGTCACTGCTGGTATTGCTGATCACCAGGCCTACCGCCGAGCCGTCGGTTGTAGTCAATCCCTCCGGCACGCCAAAGCCGGTCCCGACGAAGCTGTTCACCGCTTGCGGAATCGAACCGGAAATGATGTTGGTGGTATCGTAAATGGCCTCCCAATCGATACCGAACGCGGTGGCGTCGTTCAGGGTCACCTGGGCGATGACCACGCTAATCACGACCTCCAGAGGCGACTTGTCCAGCTGCGACAGGGTGGATAACAGTTGTTTATAGTCGCGTGGCGTGGCGCGTACCAACAGACTGTTGGTCTCCTCGTCTGCGACAATCGTCAGATTCAGATTTGCCGAAACCCCTTCACTGGCGACAACACCATCGCGTTTGATTTCTATGACGGCCGGAGGCGCAGCTGCCTGTACCGGCTCAGTACGCTTTTCCGAATCCGTCTCCCCCCCCGGCACACGCGAACTGCTTTGCCGGGTGACTCTGTTTCTATCGCCGTCGCCTTGGTCGTTCCCACCTGCCTTCCCCGTTACGCCATTCTCCAGACTGAACCCCTCGCTGAGGGTTTCCGCCATCGAAACCGCGCTCAAGCTCTTCATCCGGTAGACAAACATCTGTTCGCCCTGGGCGCTGCCGGCCTCGTCGAGAATATCAACCCAACGCTCAACCTCTCGGAACCCCCGCTGTGGCGGCGACACCACCAGCAGCGCATTGATGCGTTGCAGACCGTGCACCTGGTAGGTGCCCTCGTTCCCCTCGATCATTTTCAGGATGCTGTAAAGTTCCTTTGCTACCTGTTCCGCATCAGTATTCTGTAGGTAGAAGAGCCGGATACCCCGGTGCCGGAACGGGTCAACATCCACCAGGCGCAGAAGCTGATTGATTTTAGTCAGCCCCTCCCGTGGTGCGGTGATCGCAAGCATATTGATGCTGTTGGCCGTTGTCGCCCGCCCACCCCCGTTGTTCAGTATCGGGGCCAATAGATCGATAGCGACGGTCGCGTCGACGAATCTAAGTGGCGTGATCTGGGTCGTCATCGATGTCTCGGAATCGCTGTCCGTACCCTGCAGGGCAATTTCGTCGAGGCCGCTGACACCTGCCGTCACCTCGAAAACATCCCCATGTTGGACCAGGTTGAGACCTGCGTTGCCCAGCAGCAGCCTGAACAGCGGCCAGATATCCCGCCGCATCAGTGGATTTTCGGGATTCGTTCTGAAAGTAACGGAGCCTTCAATCGGTATACTGATCAGCAAGTTGATACCAAGCGCATCGGCAAGATTTTCGATCACCCCCCTGAGGCTCGCCTGCTCATAGTCCAATACCAGTTTATCCGTCGGCTTGCCTTTGGTGGGAATCGCCCCCTTTGCGTCCATAGCCACCGACTGGGGTCCGACCGTGCCGGGCTCCAGCAACTGACCGTTCTGGTTGAAGGTGCCGCGCTTGCGCCCCTCGGCGGGCTGTTGCTGAGGCTCCGGTGTGGTGCCCCCGGACGCCGTCGCTTCAGGCTTTGGCGTCATGATGAAACCCTCGCAACACTCTGGATCGAGATTCACATCAAACATGCTCGAGGGGCGATTCTTCGGCTCAAGCCCCGCACAGGCGGTCACCAGAAAGCTTGCGGCAAGTGGGAACAGCACGTTCAGAATCCTGGGTCTATTTGATTGAAGTGCAGTCTTAGCCATCAGTTTTAATTCCTTGAGTTCCCGATTTTTTCGTACGCAGGAGAAACATGTTCGTGCAATCTAGCGTCATACTTATACCCGAACTTTAGTCCTGGATACAATCTTGATTCGGAACTATTCGGATTAGTGCGTAAAAATGCGATTTTTTTCTTGAAACCAAAAGGGGTGCCGTTCACGTGCCTATATCATTGATACTGAATACGGCAGAGAGCATCATCATTACAATGCCCCCGACCACTATGCCGAGCAGCAGAATCAACACCGGTTCGATCAACGAGACCAGACGTGCCAAGCTCTCCTTTAACCTTCGGTCATAACGTATGGCAAGCTGGTTCAGCACTTGGTGAGTTCTCCCCGACTCTTCCCCAATTGCCAGCAACCGACTCAACAGGGTCGGAAACTCTGTGTGGATCTCGAGCGCCCGTCCCAGGCTGTTGCCGGCCCGCACCTTCTCTTCTGCCGCCCTGACGCCCTGTTGCAAGACTTCGTTGGAAAGTACGCCACGGGCGATTCCGAGTCCTCGAATCAACGGCACGCCCGCCGACAACAGTGCCGAAAGCGTACGGCAGAACAACGCTGAATCCTGATACAACATCAACGTTCCGAACAGGGGCGAATGCAACAGCCAGCGGTCACGCGTCAACTTCATTTCCGGCTGCCTGTTCACCAGCTTCCAGCCAAATGGAAGAGCCCCAAGCGCCACCAGTAGCGTCCAGCCCCAGTTCCTGATCCAGTCACTCATGGCCAGAAGGAACGCGGCCGAAGCAGGTATGCCATCTTTCATCTGGTTGAACAGATCGGCGAAACTCGGCACAACGAAACCGATCAGTAACGCCACTGAAATCACGCCTACGCCCAGTAGGAAAGCTGGATAGATCAGCGCTGATACGACCTGTTTTTTTGTCTGCTCCCGCTCATCCAGAAAGTCGGCAAGCTGAGGTGTCAGCTGCTCGAGAATACCCGCTTCCTCGCCGGCCTGGACCATGGAGATAACCATATTGGGGAATACATCCGAACGCTGAGCCATGGACCCGGCCAGGCTCTCTCCACGGCTGATGCTTTCACGTAGCATTGTCAGAAGCTGCACCACAGCTTCACGGTCCGATGTCTGAGCCAGCAGCCCAAGTGCTCGATCGACGGGTACATGAGAAGTTAGCAGGGTGCCCAGTCCGCGCAGAATGTCCACCAAATCGGAACTCCGCACGCCAGAAGAGGCGGTCGCCCTGATCCCAGAGGAATCCAGTTCGATAGTGATTGGGCTCAGCCCTTTGCCACGAAGACGACGGATTAGCTCAGCTTCACTGTCTGCGAGTTCAGCTGCACTGACCTGCTCCCCTTTACGGTCTACCGCCGTGTATCGAAAGTGCTGCATAGACTTGGACTTATGAGATCACGAAACTGAATAGGGTAACATCAAAGTACTGTTCTCTATAGATCATGCACAGAAGCCCGAAATATCCATCGCCCCTTCTTTTGGGTGATAGCCCGGCTGGGTATCAATGCCGAGCGCTGGTAACCCTGATCACCTCTTCCGGAGTGGTGACCCCGAGTTTCAGCTTATCCAGTGCATCCTGTCGCAGGGTTACCATACCTTCGCTCACTGCCTGTGCGCGGATTTCATCTGTATCCGCCTGGGCATTGACCAGCCGCCTGATAGCGGAGGAGAAAGGCAACAGCTCGTACAAGCCGATTCGACCCCGATATCCGGTACCGCCACAGTATTCGCAGCCTGTACCGCGCTTGATCGTGGCCCACTCACGACGGGGCAAATGCAACGCCTGTGCTTCATCCTCTTTCAATGGATGATCGGTGACACAACGAGGGCAGACCCGTCGGACCAGGCGTTGCGCCTGCACTGCCAACAAGCTTGCACTGATCAGGTAGGGCTCGACACCGATATCCATCAAGCGGCTCACCGCACCAGCAGCGTCGTTGGTATGCAGCGTGGAAAACACCAGATGCCCGGTCAACGCCGACTCACAGGCAATATCGGCGGTCTCCTGATCGCGTATCTCACCGATCAGGATAATATCCGGATCCTGGCGGACGATTGAACGCAGTCCAGCGGCAAAATTCAGACCTATTGCCGAGTTCACCTGCACTTGTGTCACTCCCGGCAGTTGGTACTCCACCGGATCTTCCACGGTGATAATTTTCTGGTTGCCTGTATTCAGCTTGTCCAGCGTGGCGTAGAGTGTCGTGGTCTTACCGCTACCGGTCGGCCCAGTGATCAGGATCATGCCGTTTGGCTGCTGTGTCAGCGCGTTATACCGGGCAAGCAACTCAGAGGGCATTCCCAGCCCGTTCAAATCTGTACCCAAATCTCCCCGGTCGAGGATGCGCAGCACAATCGACTCACCATGCACACCAGGCAGCGTGGAGACACGCAGGTCAAGACGCCTCCCCCCCAACTGAAAACCGATACGGCCATCCTGGGGCAGTCTTTTTTCACCGATATCCATGCGCGCCATCAGTTTCAGGCGGGAAGCCACCGCCGTGCGGTTTGCAGCGGAAATGGTGTCTATCTTGACCATGACGCCATCCACCCGGGCGCGCACAGCGAGTTCACTCTCTTCCGGTTCAAAATGCACATCACTGGCCGCAAGGTCCAGAGCCCGGGCGATGAAGTGGTTGACCAACCTGATAACGGGGGCATCTGATGCGAGTTCCTTCAGATGCTCTTCGTCGACCTCCATTTCGTCCGTGCCTGCATCGCCATCCTGCCCCGTGGGTGAGAGTTCAGCGCGCCAGAATCGTATGGCGCGCTCGATAACTTCACCTTCAGCGGACTCAAATGTGCGAGCGCTGCTCAACATAAAGCGAACTTTTTGCTGGAGTTCCCCCCTCTTCTCACCTTTGTAAAGTATTATCCCGCTCGAGTCGAAATCTTCCGCAGGTACCATGCCGTGAGGGAGCAATACCTGTTCCAGTATCGTGAGGTTGATCTCCCGAGAATCATTCACCGGTCTGATCCTTTCGTTCTGTCATCAAAGGTGAAAAACCCACCACCGTGGCCGAACCGAACAGAGTGTCGTGTTCTTTGCGCATTTGCGAGCCCACCACTCGGAGCAGAGTCCTGCCCGACTCCAATCGCTCCAGAAACTCGAGCATCGCCACCTCAGAGCCACGCATGGTTACCACCTCCTGCAGCAGATGCCAGGAACCGATCTCTTCGAACTCCGGCAGCGACAACGAGCTGATCTCCACTCCTGCTTCGGCAGCATTGACACGCAGCAGGCTTTGCAGCCTTGCCGAGGCTACTTCGGGACGCCCTCCAGGCAAAGCGCGAGCACCGATATCCAATTCGTGAATCGACAGCTTTTCGCGCCGATCCTGCCACTCATCCTTCTTCTCCAGCAGGCGCTCCAACTGATCCCGGCGATCCGCCAGTCGCTCGATATCGGCGTCCAGCGATCCCCGCCACTCATTCACCATGGGAACGACCTTGAACAAGATAAAGATCGCCAGCACCACCACAAACAATTGAATGAGCCGACGATTATTCATCTTCCTTCCTTACGGATCGACGCCAACCTTCAAAGTCGATTCCCGCCAGTTTCAGTCGAATCCCGAAACGGGACCTCTCCTCGCCAAGTCCCGTTCGCAGATCCTGTTGTATCGCTTTGCTGAAGGCAACCTCAGAAAACTCCGGCCGCACCGAGAGCTGTTCTATGATTTGCGGGGGGTTGGGACTGATACCATCAATTTCCACAACCGACTCCGTCATACGAATACTGGTAAGCCAGCTCCCTTTGGGGATGAAACGATCCAGCAGGGCCAGCAAACTGCTGATACTGGTCTCTGGATAGCTCAAGACAGGCGCCAGGCGAGCTTCCAGATCCAGCACCTCCTCTCGCAGATTCAGCACATCAGCAGAGCGCTGTGTCAGCTCTGCTACCTGCTGTTCCAGTTCTGCTCGCCGCGCCAACTGCTGGACGATCGGCATAACAGCAAATGTCACCAGTAGCCCAACAACGAGCACCGTCGCCACCAACCAAAGCCCTAGTCGCGATTTTGTCTCTTTTCGCTCAGGCTTGAACAGGTAGTCGGACCGGCGAATTCGCCACTGCTTCTGAAATTGCGCCCAGAAGTTGGAAACCGGATCACGCTCCTGATTTTGCTCACTCCCACTATCCTCCTGCATGACCCATCGGGTCAGATCACCCCGGGGGTCAACGGTAACTTCGAGCATCGTCTCTTCGTCAATTGCGCTGAATCCCTTCTGCCCCAAATACTGGCGCAGCAGACTGCGTGGACCCAGAGCCAACAGTTTCAACCCACCCATCGCGAACGCGTGCCGCCAGCGCTCGAACTCACTTCTCCGCATCCACAGCGCGAGACTGGAACCAGGACTGCAGGCGGCCGTAACCATCAGAGGTTCCATTCCCGGAAAGATTTCATCCTGCTGAAATCTAAGTGCCTGCAACAATGCACCGCGCTGAAGCTTGGAGAACCCGTGTTCGGAGGTTGAAAAGTGTTCGGGGGGAAGTAGCAGAATGATCCCTGAGCTGGCTTCCAGACCCAGAGATAACGCAGCATAGACTATTGCATCAAGCGAAGTGTCCTCGCACTCGACATCCGTTGCCTTGTCGATGGAAAACAATCTACCACGATCCAGCACCAACACATCCTTCGCCGCACCCAAAATGCGGAGGTCCTGAATATCAGCCAAGTGGTCCTGGAGCTTCGCCAAATATTTCATCGCGTGGATTCTATCTCAATACATTATGGGTGTCGTAAGCAATTTCACTTTGTCCCCAGGCACTCTCAAGCAGCGAATTCTCCGACCATCTCCATCTCAGCACCGTCCATTAACCGGTTGTCTTTCTACTGCGTCCGTGCACGACTGATTCTTGAGTGGAGGTTTGTAGGCTCTTTGCTGAAAGGCTCTGGAAAAAGCAGTTAGTCGTGCAACCAGCCGATTCGCAGTAGCCGGAAACTCATCGACTTGGAGCTGGATGAATAAAGTGCATCGAGTAATGTGCCCGCTACTGAAAGGGAGAGCAGAATCAGAAATGAGATAAACAAACCTGGAGCAAGTAAAAAAGTATTGGAAAGTTTCCCGGCGCCCCTTGAGGCTCAGCAATCAGTCACCCGGTAAAGGCACTTGAACCTTCAAAGCACCAAGATCGCCAAGTCAAATGAAAAAACACAAGGGATCAGACCCGATTGCGCTTCAATCGTGCCTGACCCCTCAATTGACGTTGCTTAGTGTCAAGCAATCGTTCACGACTTGCTCGAAGGCGCTTTTACTCCACAGAGACGAGTTCAATATAGAAAATCAACGCCTCGTTGGGACCGATTTTCGGACTCCAGCCCCCTATCCCATACGCAAGGTGTGCCGGGATGAAAACCGTCCACTTGGCGCCCGGTTTCATCTTCGTGACCGCTTCAAGAAAACCTCGAATAACGTCCTTCAGTTCGAAGCTTGCGGGTTCTCCAGAATCATTGTAGGAGCTGTCGAACTCCGTGCCATCGATCAACGTTCCCCGATAGTGAAGCTTGACCTTGGCACCTGCGCTGGGCGGGGCACCCACTCCCGGAATATGTTCGATATACTGCACACCCGAATCGAGTACCACTACGCCCGTTTCCTTCTTGTTCTTCTCCAGAAAATCCTGACCAGCCTTCAGTCTGGCCTCGGCGTTGGCCCTCAAATCTTCATCCAGTCCCGTGCGGTAGGCCTGCATGGTAGCGCTCATCTCCGCCTTGGTCATGCGGATCTCTTTGCCTTGCAAAACATCATTGGCAGCAGCCGAGAACGCCTCCATATCGAGCATGGTCCCCTGCTGCTTGAACTGCTGTATGTAGAGATAACCAAATGCGTAGCTCAACCGCTTTTGTTCCGAATCCAGCTCCACTGCCTTTACCGCTCCTGTAAGGGAGATGAATATCAGCAGAACAGTAGGAAATAATCGTAGAGATGTGAACATAAACGCTCCTTAACGTGCAGTGTGTACCGAAATATGAAAATTGATTTACCGGTTGGATTTTTCGCAGAAAAATCAGGAAATTATCTTTATGCCCCAATGTCAAGCTGGAGTAGATTCTATCGGATTATTGCGTACCGTGTGTCTTCCGACAATTCTTATCGACAAAGTTCTATAATTTTTGAGTGGATATTCCGGGCCAATCACTTTGCGAGAGTATCCGGCCACATCCGCCTTTCAGACCGGGTTCAAAAAATCTGCTGGCTCAAGTATGAGCTTGTCTGGCCAGGTACCCAACAAGTTCCACCTGTTTAGTCAAACAGCTCTTCAGCGCATAACGCTGTTCCACGGTCCGCCTTGCCGCTGCTCTCAGCGCCGCCATGCGATCGGGATGATCGAGTGCTCGATCGACGGCATCCGCAACTTCCCGGGGGGAGAAAAAATCGACCAACAGACCGTTGCTGCCGTCACTTATAACCTCCTGTACAGGCGGAGTTCTCGAGCCGATCACGAGGCAGCCTGCCGACATCGCCTCCAACATGGACCAGGAGAGCACGAAAGGCACGCTCAGGTAGACGTGCGCTGCAGAGAGTTGAAGCACACGGAGAAATAGATCGTAATCAACCCGCCCGAGGAAGTGAACCCTCTCCAGGTCGAGATCCACCTCATCGAGCATGACTTCGCGATGACTGGAACCATTCTTCGGCTTTTGCCCGTAACTGACACCATCAGCACCTATGACCAGAATGTGGGTGTTCGGACGCCGTTTGAGGATGATTTCAGCGGCACGCATGAAGACATGAAAACCACGATAAGGTTCCAGGTTGCGCGCGACATAGGTTACCAGCTCGTCGCCAGCCTTGAATCTCAACCCGTTTTGCAGCGAGCCCGTCACCTCGGAATCGGGTTTTACCCGGTCGGTATCCACACCGTCGTGAATCACCGAAATACGCCGAAGATAGACCTCGGGATGCTGCTGCCACTGCCATTTCGTCGGGCTGATTCCCCAATCCATCATCTGCAGACCCAGCAGATGCAGACCATTACGGGTCTCGATGCCGCAGGCGATGTCCAGCGAAGGCGGCGTCTGCTCGAGAAACCCGACGTCGGACCCATGACTGCGGTAATACCACTCGAAGTACCCAAGCAGTCTTGCTCGTGGCCAGATCTTCTTGAGATAGAGCGCCTCCCCCCAACCCATATGCGCCACGATGACATCGGGTGCGAATCCCTCCTTACTCAGCCGCACAGCAGCCCGTGCCACCGCCTGGCCGTTGAGTACACCCTCCTCGACTAAACGCAGATAGCGGTGCGTCCTCTCCGATGGATTGCGTCGAGGCACATATTCGATTTTATGTATCCCGGGTAAGTCCGGCTTGCCCGGTCGTGTAATGAAAACCACCTGGTTGCCGGGCAAGGAGGCGAGATGGGGCGCAAGATGTTTGAACTGCCCGGGAGAGTTCTGATGAACAAACAGCAAGTTCACTTCAAATTTCTAGATCTGAGCGGCATCAAAGGTGTTGCAGGAGTTGACATTGCCTTTTTCAAGGCCGATGCGAAACCAGCGCACGCGCTGCGCCGAGCTGCCGTGGGTGAAAGAGTCGGGCGTGACGTAGCCACGTGACTGTCGCTGCAGTCGGTCGTCGCCGATGGCGCTGGCGGCACGCAGCCCCTCCTCTATATCTCCCTGTTCGAGCAGTTCCCGGGCGCGATCCGCATCGTGAGCCCAGACGCCCGCGAGACAGTCGGCCTGCAACTCCAGCTTGACCGACAACGCATTGGCTTCGCTCTTGGTCGACTGCCGCCTGGCACGCTGCACCTTCTCGGAGATACCCAGTAGATTCTGCACGTGGTGGCCGATCTCGTGCGCGATGACGTAGGCCTGGGCAAAATCACCCGGCGCCTGGTGGCGGTGCTTGAGGTCCTGGTAAAAGCTGAGGTCGATATAAGCCTTCATGTCGCCCGGACAGTAGAAAGGCCCCATGGCTGCCTGTCCCATGCCACAGGCGGACTCCACCGAACCGCTGAACAGCACCAGTTTCGGTTCCCGGTATTGCCGGCCGCTCTCGCTGAAGATCCGGTTCCAGGTGGCTTCCGTATCGGCCAGCACCACTCCGACGAAAGCGGCAAGCTCCTCCTCCTGAGCACTCGGCTGATAACTGCCGGACTCCGGCGGCGCGCTGTTGCCGAGAATATTGCCACCCTGATTGAGCACCACGCTGGGGTCGACGCCGAAGTAGATCGCCACCAGCGCCAGCACGATCATGCCTATGCCGCCACCGCCGGCCCTACGCACCATACGCGAACCGCGTCTGTCCTCAACGTTGCTGCTGGTACGCCTGCCTCTCCATCTCATCGTTCTATGACTCCAGATTGTCACTCTGTTGCAGCAGGGCTGCAGCTGGCATTCAGCCGGGGCTTGCGCAAGAATAATCGCTGCGTTAAAGGAAATAAACAACTTGCAAGAAGGGGTGGCAGGAGGCGAAGCTGCGGGCGCTCAGGCCCACAGGTACGTCAGCGGGGATCGGTTGCCGGCGCGCCACTTCCGCCGGCGCTGGCTGTGGTATCCCGAGCCACTCGACCAGCTGCCAGCCCCGAACACTGGGGCCTAACAACGCGAGCCGGAACTCGCTCAGGCCTGACCGCAGATCTCAATCAACCTTTTCCTGCAGCTTCTCAAGCGCCTCCCAGCGCTGGTAACGCTCGGCCAGTTCGCGCTCCAGCTCGGTGAGCCGCGCCGTGACATCTGCCACCTTGTCACCGGACTGTTGATAGAAACCGCTCTCCGAGAGCTGCCCCTGGATCGAACCCAGCTCCGTCTCCAGCGCTTCGATCTGCGCCGGCAGCGCATCGAGCTCGCGCTGATCCTTGTAGCTGAGCTTGTGTGGTTTCGACTTCGGCTTGTCGCGCGCAGGCTTCGGCTTCGGCAGCTCCGCCGGCGAGGTCGCCGTGGACGGACGCTGGCGCAGCCACTCCTGGTAGCCGCCGACATACTCGGTAACCCTGCCGTCGCCTTCGAACACCAGCGTGCTGGTCACCACGCTGTCGAGGAACGCGCGGTCATGGCTCACCAGCAGCAGCGTGCCCTGGTAGTCGAGCAGCAACTCCTCGAGCAACTCCAGCGTCTCAAGGTCGAGGTCGTTGGTCGGCTCATCCATCACCAACACGTTGGCGGGACGGGTGAACAGCTGTGCCAGCAACAGGCGGTTGCGCTCGCCCCCCGACAGCGACCTGACCGGCTGGTTGGCGCGATCCGGGGTGAAGAGAAAATCCTGCAGATAGCCGATCACATGCTTCTGCCGGCCGTTGATCTCGACCTTGTCGCTGCCATCGGCAAGGTTGTCGCGCACCGACTTCGACTCATCCAGCGCGGCGCGCATCTGGTCAAAATAGACCACCTCCATTCGAGTACCCAGTTTCACGCTTCCGCTGTCCGGCTGCAGCCGCCCCAACAGCAGGTTCAGCAGCGTGCTCTTGCCGACGCCGTTGGGGCCAATGATGCCGATACGGTCACCGCGCAGAATGGTGGTCGAGAACTCCCGCACCACCGGCACGCCGTCCCAGGCATAGCTGATCCCCTCCACTTCTGCCACCAGTCTGCCGGAGCGTTCCGCCGCCTGCAGTGCCATGCGCGCCTGACCGCTCTGATCGCGACGCCGTCCGCGCGCTTCGCGCATCGCCTGCAGCGCCCGCACTCTGCCTTCGTTGCGCGTGCGGCGCGCCTTGATCCCCTGGCGGATCCATATCTCCTCCTGCGCGAGCTTCTTGTCGAAGCGTTCGTTGGCCTGCGCCTCGGCGTTGAGCGCTTCCGCCTTGCGCCTGAGAAAATTGGCATAGTCACCCGGCCAGTCGCCGAGACGGCCACGGTCCAGCTCGACGATGCGCGTCGCCAGACGCTGCAGAAATGCACGATCGTGGGTGATGAAGAGCAGCGCGCCGCCGAAGCCGAGCAGAAACTGCTCCAGCCAGTCGATCGATTCGATATCCAGATGGTTGGTCGGTTCGTCCAGCAGCAGCAGATCGGGCTCGACAACCAACGCCCGGGCGAGCAGAACGCGCCGCTTCAAGCCGCCCGAGAGGGTCGGAAACTCGCTCTCCCCGGTCAGCTGCAGCCGCGACAGGGTACGCTCGACCAGCTGCTCGGAGTGCCAGCCTCCAGCCGCCTCCAGCTCGTTCTGCACCCGTGCCAGCCTGGCCAGCGTCTCGCCGTCGGCCTGCGATTCGAGCCTCAGCGCCAGATGGTGATAGCGGCGCACCAACTCGGCCATGCCGCCGAGGCCGGAGGCGACGATATCGAACACCGTACCCTCCAGTGACTCGGGTACCTCCTGCTCCAGGCGCGCCACCCTGACCCCCTGACGCAGCGAGATATCACCGTCATCGGCGTGAATTTCGCCCGCGACCAGTTTGAGCAGCGTCGACTTGCCCTCGCCGTTGCGGCCCAGCAGGCAGACCCTCTCCCCTTCGGCGATGGAGAAGGAGAGGCCGTCCAGCAGCAGCGGTCCACCGAAACCGAGCTGGATCTGTCTGAGCGTGATCAGCGACATGGGGGAATGGGTCTCCACTGGGAAAATGGCGCGGTAATGATACCAGTCAAACAGAAGCAGCTGATCAAATGCGGCAAATGTGTGAAGATTAACCGCTGAATGCTGAGAAACCGATAACAACACCGCGAACCATCGCCGCGACGCGGCTGCGAGTTTGCATTTTTCACCTGGAGAGGCCCGCTTTGAAAACGAAGATCCTGCTGAAAGAAACCGATATGCCCACCCATTGGTACAATGTGATGGCGGATATGCCCAATCCACCGGCGCCGCCATTGGGACCGGACGGCCAACCGGTCGGCCCCGATGCGCTGGCGGCGATCTTCCCGATGGCGCTGATCGAACAGGAGATGAGCCAGCAGCGCTGGATCGAGATACCCGAAGAGGTGCGGGAGATCCTGCGCCTTTGGCGCCCCTCCCCACTCTACCGCGCGCACCGGCTGGAGCAGGCGCTGAAGACGCCGGCCAAGATCTATTACAAGAACGAAGCGGTCAGTCCGGCCGGGTCGCACAAGCCAAATACCGCGGTGGCGCAGGCCTATTACAACAAACAGGCCGGCATCAAGCGTCTGACCACCGAGACGGGCGCCGGCCAGTGGGGTTGCTCTTTGGCGCTGGCGGGGCAGATGTTCGGCCTGGATGTTCGCGTCTTCATGGTCAAGATCAGCTATCAGCAGAAACCCTACCGCCGGTCGATGATGCAGACCTGGGGCGCGGACGTGTTCGCCAGTCCGACCGACATGACCGCGGCAGGGCGCACCATCCTGGCGAAGGATCCCGAGTCGCAGGGATCGCTGGGCATCGCCATCTCCGAGGCGGTGGAAGAGGCGGCGCAGCGTGACGACACAAACTACGCGCTCGGTTCGGTGCTCAACCATGTACTGCTGCACCAGACCATCATCGGCGAGGAGGCGAAGAAGCAACTGGAGATGGTCGGCGACTACCCCGACATGATCTTCGCCCCCTGCGGCGGCGGCTCCAACTTCGGCGGCATCGCCTTCCCCTTCTTCGCCGACAAGGCTGCCGGCAAGGAGATCCAGCTGGTCGCGGTCGAGCCCACATCCTGCCCGACGTTGACCAAAGGGGTCTACGCCTACGACTTCGGCGACGCCATCGGCCTGACCCCGCTGATGAAGATGTTCACCCTCGGTCACGACTTCATGCCGCCGGGCATTCACGCCGGCGGTCTGCGCTATCACGGTGACTCGCCGCTGGTCAGCCAGCTGCACCAGGAGGGACTGGTCGATGCGATCGCCGTGCCGCAGCTGGAGACATTCGAGGCCGGCGTGCTGTTCGCGCGTACCGAGGGCATAGTACCGGCGCCCGAATCGACCCACGCGGTGGCCGCGGCCGTTCGCGAGGCGCGCAGATGCGCCGAAACCGGCGAGCCGAAGACGCTGCTGTTCAATCTCTCCGGTCACGGCCATTTCGACATGTCCTCGTACGATCGCTACTTTGCCGGCGAACTGCAGGACTATGCCTACCCGGAAGAGGCGATCCAGGAGTCGCTGCGGCATCTGCCCAAGGTCGGCGGCTGAGGCGAGCGATGAAGAAACTGGTCTCGGACAAAGAAGCATGGGAGGGGCATGCGGACTGTCTCAGCTGTACCCTGCGCAACTCAGTGCTCTTTTCCGGGCTGGACGAAAGCGAGTTCGAGAACATCCACCAACCCATCGACCTCTATACCCTCCCCCCCGGTTCGGTGCTCTACCGTGCCGGGGACGAGGGAGAGCGCCTGTTCACCATCCGCAGCGGTGTGCTCAAGCTGGTCCAGTACCTGCCCGACGGTACCCAGCGCATCGTCCGCCTGATCCGCTCGACCGATGTGATCGGCCTGGAGACCCTGCTCGGGCAGCCCTACCAGCACGATGCCGTGGTACTGCAGTCGACCGAGGCCTGCAGCCTGCCGGTCAGCGTGGTGCAGGCACTGTCACAGAGCAATCCCAAACTGCACAAGGAGCTGCTCAACCGCTGGCAGAAGGCGCTCGTCGAAGCGGACGCCTGGCTCACCGAACTCTCAACCGGTTCGGCGAAACAGCGCGTTGCGCGGCTGCTGTTGCGGCTGGTGCGTGACGAGGCGACCAGCCAGTGCACGCTCTTCCCACGCGAGGACATGGGTGCAATGCTCGGCATCACCACCGAAACAGCGAGCCGAACGATCGCCGAATTCAAGCGCAAAAGCCTGTTGATCGAGACCAAGCCCAACAGCTTCCTGCTCGATATCCGCAACCTGGAGCATATCGCCGACGGTTGATCGACTCGGGCGCGCATATCGCAAGATTGCGTTTTTTCAATGCGCCGACAGCCGCTTTGACCTAGCCTGCATCTCTTACCGGCAGCCGGAGCAAGGGCTGTGCCGAGTCGTCTTTTTTCTTCGTCAGCAAAGCGAGCGGCCTCACCGTCGGAGAGCGAGAGAATGAAGCAACTCCTGCTACAGGAAAGGTATCCGGTGTTCACATTGGAGGTGGAGAAACAGGAGACGCTGTTCACCTCCGTGGATGAGATCCTCGATCACCTCAAGCAGCAGATCGACGACAACGAAATTGCCACTTTCATCGCCATCTTTGACCACTATTCGCACACCCGAAGCCTGACTCACGGCCAGATCGACAGCGCCATACTCGACGCCAAGAACATCGTCTTCTGCTTCGGCATCACCCTTCCCAATCCGCAGGCGATGGCGGTCCGCCCACGCTCCATCGGCGTTGTCGAGACTCACGATGAGTTCATCATCACTTTCATGGAGGCACCGATGCCGTTGGCGAACGTGGCCATGGAAAGCTGGGCCAGGTCGATAAGAAACAGGCAGGCGGCCTAGAAAACAGACTCTTGCCGCTCGTTGAAAGCGGCTTGATTTCAAGGTTCCCGGGCTTATCGCACGACATACACGACATATCAGTAGTGAAGCAGCACCACTTCCCTCCGGATGCGCTTGAAGAAAACGCCCTCTTGGCTGCCCACTTGTAACAGCCTGCTGACCAGCATCCAAATTGAATCACTTGACTGGACGGTAACGTACCAGGCGCATCACAATGCGACTCACAGCCTTGTGTAGGCTTACAGATACCCTGCGGCTATACCCGTTTGCAGAGCCATCGAGCCCGCCGTCGATACCGGTCCATAAAGGCCGGCCCAGTTGGCAGGTGCCTATTATCAAGATCGGAGCGGAACCGGTGCAGTAGCCTCGTTCCACCTTGAAGGTAAGCAGGGGCATGTTCCCGCACCGCGCTGCAACGGTCGATGGGGTGACGCACACGACTGTCGTCTCTCTTATGATCTGGCTCGCCAAGTGCAGTCCGAGGAAGAGGATGAGCTTCGGATCTCTTCTATTCTGGTAGTATGCTTGGGCCTCCAAATTCCATCCTCCCAGGTCAGGCATAACATGCCGGGGTTTTGCATGGGGCGGGTGGCGTCTACCAATCAGGCAGATCGATGCAGCAGAGATACTCAGCCATTTTTACGTTGCAGTCGGATATTCATCAGTCGCTAAAAAAAATGGCGGATGCCAATGGATCACGATCGGTCGGTCCTTTGGTCGGAAAATCGGTTCCGGGAATCTGGTTGAGCCAAACAAATCCCAGTGCCACTGGTGGCCGCAGACGGGAGTAGCATGAATATCCTTAACAGTAGCAAATCCAGATCGGCAGGTGGGAATCTCCTGATTGCACTCCTCTACTTTGTGTCGGGACACCTCAGCCTGTTGCTGGCGATTCCACCAGGCTACGCGACTGCCGTATGGCCAGGAGCCGGGATCGCTCTCGCCGCGCTGCTTCTATACGGTGGCCGCTTCCTACCCGGCGTTATCCTCGGCTCCTTTCTGACGAATCTCAGTCCCAACCCGGAATTGTTGATCTCGATACCCACCCTGAAAACGGCCTCAGTTGCATTTGTTATCGCACTCGGCGCCGGTGCCCAGGCGTTGTTGGGGGCCAAACTCGTACAAAGGTTCTTCGAGCGAGATCCAGGGCTACTCGAACTGCGCAATATAGTCGCTCTGCTGGTGCTGGGCGGCCCGGTCAGCTGCCTGCTTAATTCCACTTGGGGCGTCGCGACCCTGGTGGCCTCGGGGCTGATCGATTTGTCCGAGTATGGTTACAGCTGGATGACCTGGTGGGTGGGCGACAGCATTGGAGTGCTGATCTTCGTGCCGATCGTATTCATCTTTTCGGGGAGGCCGAGGGAAGTATGGATCAAGCGCCGGTTCACGGTCACCCTTCCTCTCTTGCTGTTTTTCAGCCTTGTCGTAATTGGATTCATCTTTGCGAGCCACCAGGAACAGCAGGCAGCCAGGGTTGCATTCGCGCGAAATGGTGAAGCCATCTCCGAATCTCTGGATAAGCAAATGGTACGCTATCTGGAAGTCGTGCACGCCATTCAGAGTTATTTCGCCGGATCCAGTGAGGTAAGTCGGAAAGAGTTCCGCACCTTCGTCTCTCGTACCCTGGAGCGTGTGCCCGGGATACAAGCCCTGTCCTGGAATCCCCGGATCTCCGCTGCAGAGCGTCCGGCCTATGAGGAAACAGCACGCCGGGATGGTTTTGTCGATTTTCGCATCTGGCAACGGGATGCAGACGGAAACCTCATCCCGGCCTCGGACCGGCCCGAGTATGTAGCCGTCTATTATATCGAGCCTTACGCCGGCAATGAGGGCGCCCTGGGTTACGACGTTTACTCCCAACCGGAACGGCGGACGGCGATAGACGTGGCGCGGGATAACGGCGAGGCGGTGGTTACGCCACCCATCACCCTGGTCCAGGAGGAAGCTAGCCAAACCGGCGTATTGGTGTTTGTTCCCATTTACCGTACGGAAGCGGTACCTGCCACTATCGAGGAACGACGCGCCGGACTACTTGGCTATGCGGTCGGTGTTTTTCGCCTGGGAGACGTCCTTGCAACAGCATTGGATGGAGTAAGCGTTACCGACCTGTTGATACAGCTCTCCGACAACACAGACGAAGAGAACCCGGAGCAGCTGGCTTACGCTCGCCTGGACGATCACGGCAAAGTGAAAACAGTCTCAGCAGCAGGGCCCGCTGCATCGCAAAACAACCTCCATTACCTCAGGCACCACGAGGTGGCAGGCCGCGTCTGGCAACTCAGGGTTACAGCTGACAACAACTACCTGACAGCACGTCGTTCGTGGACCGGATGGTGGGTGCTCAGTGGAGGACTTTCGTTTGCCGGTCTGTTCGGACTGTTTCTGCTTGCCTTGACTGGACGTTGGCTCATTGACGAGCGCCGGGCGGAGGAGTTGGCCATCTCCAACATTAACCTGACCGACCAGGTCGCAAAACGGATTCGCACCGAGAAGGCCTTGCACGCGGAGAAAGAGCGGGCCGAGGTTACTCTGCACTCCATTGGCGATGCGGTCATCACCACCGACGCCAACGGTGACATCGAGTATCTGAATCCGGTGGCCGAGAATCTCACGGAGTGGAGCGCGGACGAGGCTCGGGGTAGACCGCTGAAAGCGGTGTTTCGAATAGTCAACGAAGAGACACGGGAGCCGGTCATCGATCCGGTACAGCGCTGCTGTAATGAAGGACGGGTCATTGGTCTGGCAAATCATACGGTTCTGATCAGCCGTACCGGTCGCGAGTACGCTATTCAGGATTCGGCTGCACCCATCCGTGACTATAAGGACAAGTTGACTGGTGTCGTTCTGGTGTTCAATGACGTTAGCGAATCCCGTCGTATGGCGCGAGAAGCCGCCCACCATGCCACTCACGACACCCTGACAGGCCTTGTCAACCGGCGTGAATTCGACCGCCGGCTGGAGCAGGCACTCGCCAGCAGCAAGCAGTACGGAACACGCCACGCGATTTGTTATCTGGATCTGGATCAGTTCAAGATCGTCAATGACACCTGCGGTCACCGTGCCGGAGACGAGCTTCTGAAACACATTTCACACCTGCTTGCGAATGAGGTGCGTGAGCGCGATACCCTGGCACGACTGGGTGGTGACGAGTTTGGCCTGCTGCTGGACAACTGCCCGATCGAAAAGGCTTTCGAGATCGCGGAAACCCTGGTGAGTAGCGTGCGAGATTATCGCTTCGTGTGGGACGAGCAGCCTTTCGACATTGGCGTCAGTATCGGTGTGGTAGCCATCGCCGGGCAGGTTGAAACAGCGGAAGTATTGTTGAGCCATGCCGATGTGGCCTGCTATGCGGCCAAGGATCTGGGACGCAACCGCGTACATGTCTACCAGCCGGATTTTAGCGGTGCGGACCCCCATCACCGGGAGATACTGCGCCTATCCGATATGCGCAGTGCCATCGAACAGAACCGGTTTCGTCTATACGGTCAGCCGATTTTCTCCCTCGAAGATGAGACGCCCAAAATGCAGTGGTGCGAAGTACTGTTGCGGATGATCGATCAAGACAACAATCTGGTGCTACCGGGTAGTTTCGTTCCGGTTGCAGAACGATTTGACCACATGGACCAGATTGACCGATGGGTTATCCGTACGGTTTTCCGTGACTACAAGAAGTTATTCCCTGATGAGAGTCAAGCAAACCTCGCGATCAACCTCTCCGGAAATCTGCTCGGGGATGACAAGCTCCTGCCCTTTCTACGCGAACAGTTCGATACCCATGAAATCGATCCCGAGAGGGTATGCTTTGAGGTAACCGAGACTGCCGCGATTCGCAATATAAGCGCAGCAACGCAACTGATAAACGCGATCCGTGAGATCGGCGGCAAATTCGCTTTGGATGATTTCGGCAGTGGACTTTCGTCCTTTGCCTATCTCAAGAGCCTGCCAGTCAATTACATAAAGATTGATGGCAAGTTGGTCAGACGCATCGCCGAAGAGAGCGGCGATCGAGCAATGGTCGAGGCGGTCAACCAGCTTGCCCATCGCATGGGGATGCAGACAGTGGCGGAGTACGTGGAGACCCCTGAATGCATACAGGTACTGCGTGAGATCGGGGTTGATTATGCACAGGGTTTTGCGCTGGCGAAACCTGATGCGTTGCCACTTGCTACAGCCCGATTGTAGTCCCGCTTCCGGAGCGACATTGAGTGCTTGACGATATCTTCGATTAACGGAGAGGGGGTGGGATCCTGAACCCGCGAGTCCGGGTTGAACCGATCGGGTGGCTCGGAGAATTCCGCCTGACACCAGGTCCCAAAACACCTCGCGGGCACTCCTCCGCCGGGACTACTCGCTGATTGATCGTTCCCGCCAATTTGAACGCTTGCCGTTGAATCCGGAACCGAATCACCCACCTGAACCGAACCGGCGCTTGACATAGGCCTCCACGATTTCCTGAAACTCTTCGGCAATGTGCTCGCCCTTCAGCGTGACGGTCTTCTCGCCATCCTCATAGACGGGCGCCACCGGCACCTCTCCGGTGCCCGGCAGGCTGATGCCGATATTGGCATGCTTGCTTTCGCCCGGACCGTTGACCACGCACCCCATCACCGCCACCGACATCTCCTCGACCCCCGGATAGCGACCCGCCCACTGCGGCATCTGCGTGCGCAGATAGCGTTGGATATCCTGCGCCAGCTGCTGGAAAAAACTGCTGCTGGTGCGACCGCAGCCGGGGCAGGCGATTACCGCCGGCATGAAGGAGCGCAGTCCCATCGACTGCAGTATCTCCTGCGCCACCACCACCTCCTGGGTTCGACTCCCGCCCGGCTCCGGCGTCAACGAAATGCGGATAGTGTCGCCGATACCCTGTTGCAGCAGTACCGCAAGCGCCGCGGTCGAAGCGACTATCCCTTTGGAGCCCATGCCGGCTTCGGTCAGCCCGAGATGCAATGCGTAGTCGCAGCGCGAAGCCAGCTCGCGATAAACACCGATCAGATCCTGCACGCCGCTCATTTTGCAGGAGAGCACGATACGATCCCGAGCCAGCCCCAGCTCCTCTGCGCGGCGCGCGTTGTCCAGCGCCGAGGTCACCATGATCTCGCGGATCACCGCGTCGTTCCCCTGCGGCTGCGGGGAGCGCGCGTTCTGGTCCATCATCCGCACCACCAGTTCCTGGTCCATCGACCCCCAGTTGACGCCGATGCGCACCGCCTTGTCGTAGCGGCAGGCAAGCTCGATCATCGAGGCGAACTTCTCGTCCCGACTGGCGCCGCGGCCGACATTACCCGGGTTGATGCGGTACTTCGCCAGCGCCTGTGCGCACTCCGGATATCTTTGCAGCAGCTTATGCCCATTGAAGTGAAAGTCGCCGACCAACGGCACGCGGCAATCCAGTTTGTCGAGACCATCGCGGATACGCGCCACCGCGGCGGCGGCCGGCTCGGAGTTCACGGTGATTCGCACCAGCTCCGATCCCGCCCGTGCCAGCTCCGCCACCTGCGCCACCGTGGCTTCCACGTCGACGGTATCGGTATTGGTCATCGACTGCACCACCACCGGCGCGGTGCCGCCGAGCATGACGTCGCCGACCCGTACGCAACGGGTGGAGTGTCTCCGAACCGGGGTTTCAGACATCTTGATAATCCTGATTGCAGCGAATGGCGCTAATGGTATGCGCTCTGCCCGGCGTTGCCAAACCGCAGTCGGCGGAGGTCCGGAGGCTGACGATCAGGAGCGCTCCCGGCGCCGCTTCCGTTCGATCTCGAGCAGCGCCCGTTTGCGCGCCACTCCCCAACGGTACCCCCCCAGCCCACCGTCGCTGCGCAACACCCGGTGACAGGGAATCAGCAGGCCGATGCGGTTGGCGCCGCAAGCCGACGCCACCGCGCGCACCGCGCGGGGCCTGCCCAGACGCTGCGCCAGTTCGCTGTAGCTGAGCACCTCCCCCTCGCGCACACCCAGCAGAAAGCGCCACACCATGACCTGAAAAGCTGTGCCGCGCATATCGAGCGGCAGTTCGGGCAGTGGCGCACCACCGGCGATATGCTGATTAATCGCCGCGACCCAGGCGTCCAGTTCGGGCCTTCCGGCCGCGGTGGAAGCGACCAGCTCGGCGTTGGGAAACTCTTGTCGCAGCTGATCGCGCAGCTCCGCCTCGGAGTCGCCGAAGCGCACGCAACATACGCCTCTGTCGGTGGCGGCCAGCAGTAGTGGTCCGAGCGAACTCTCGCAGCAGGCGTAGGCGATGCGCTCACCCCGCCCTCCGGCCCGATAGGCTCCCGGCGTCATACCGACAGCGCGCGCAGCTTCGCCATAGAGCCGGCTGGGCGAACCGAAACCCGCGGCATAGACGGCACCGGTGACATCCTCGCCCTGACGCAGTATGGTTTTGAAACGCCGCATTCTCACCGCGTCCTGATAATTCTTGGGCGAAACACCGAAAGCGTCTTTGAAGCGGCGCTGCAGATGCGACGGTGATAGTTTGAACCGACCAGCAAGATCGGCCAATGTCAGGCGTTGCTCGGCGTTGGTATCGATATGGCGGGCTATCTCGATCAGACATTCCAGCTCTGCGCCGGGCTCGATCGGCCGACAGCGTTTACAGGGACGAAAGCCTGCCCGCAGGGCGGCTTGTTCGTCTGGAAAAAAGCGCAAATTCTCCGGCTTCGCCTGGCGCGAGCGGCAGGATGGACGACAGAAGATCCCGGTGGTCACCACCCCGTAGAGAAAGCTGTGATCATAAGCTTCATCGCGCTCCGCGACCGCCCGGAACATGGTCTCCTCTGTGGGCATGCTCATATCGGTTCCCGTGTCCAATCTGTAGACCCCTGAATTGACTGCTGTAGTAGCCTAACCCAGAACACCAACCCGCCCTATCCGATTCTTGATCTCAAATTCGAGCCATCCAATCGAAATAGCGCGCAACATTCGGATATCCAACCGAGGCAACGCGGGGTAGATTACCGCTCCTCTTCTGCCCCACGACCAGGAACCGAATCATGTCATCGACCATCGATCACACCATGGGCGCGCGCGACTGGATGCTACTGGTATCGCTGTCGCTGTTGTGGGGTGGGTCGTTCTTTCTGATCGAACTTGCGATCACCGGACTGCCTCCGCTGACGATCGTGCTGCTGCGCGTATCGCTGGCTGCCGCCGCGCTCTGGATCTACGCCGGCTTGCGCGGCCTGAATCCTCCGCGAAAACCGGGTGCCTGGCGCGCCTTCCTGACCATGGGCTGTCTCAACAATGTCGCACCCTTCGTCTTGATCGTCTGGGGGCAGACCCACATCACCTCCGGGCTGGCATCTATCCTGAATGCCACCGCGCCGCTGTTCACCATTATCGTCGCGGGATTGCTGCTGGCCGATGAGCGCATCACCCTGGCCAAAACACTGGGCGTGCTGGCCGGGTTCAGCGGCGTGGTATTGATGATGGGACCCGCGGCGCTGCGGGGTGTCGGCAGTGAGCTGCTGGCACAGTGCGCGATATTGCTGGCCGCGTTCTGCTACGCCTGTGCCGGGGTTTTCGGCCGCCGCTTCCAACGCATGGGAGTCGACCCGGTGGTGACCGCGGCTGGCCAGGTCACCGCATCCTCGCTGGTCCTGGCCCCGCTCGCGATTGGCTTCGATCAGCCATGGCTGCTACCGTTGCCATCCATACTGGTGATCGCCGCGATCGTCATTCTGGCGCTCCTCTCCACCGCGTTGGCCTACATACTCTACTTCCGGCTGCTCGCAACTGCCGGCGCCACCAACCTGCTGCTGGTCACCTTCCTGATCCCGATCTCCGCGATTCTGCTGGGTACGCTGCTGCTCGGGGAGTCGCTGTCGGGCGAGCACTACCTCGGCATGGGACTGATCGGATTGGGACTGGTGGCCATCGATGGCCGGGCAGTGAAGCGACTTGTGAAGAGGTGAAGCGCAGCCGAAGAGGTCGTGCTAGAACATCAGCCGCCACAGCAACGGCAGCAGCAACGCCGTCGCCAGCGCGTTCAGCCCCATCGCCAGCCCGGCGAATGCGCCCGCCAGCTCCCCCAGCTGCAGCGCCCGCGCGGTACCGATCCCATGGCTGGCCGTTCCCATCGCCATCCCCTGGGCGGCGGGATCCTCGATGCACAGCAGTTTCAGTACCGCCGGACCCAGCATCGCACCGACGATGCCGGTCAGGATCACCAGCACCGCGGTCAGCGAGGGGAGGCCGCCCAACTGCTCGGAGATACCCATCGCCACCGGCGCGGTCACCGATTTGGGCGCCAGCGAAACGATCGAAACCGGATGTGCGCCCAGCAGCCAGGCGAGTGATATGGCGCTCACCGCAGCGGTTAGCGAACCGCATACCAGGCTGACCAGAATCGCCAGCGCCGACTTGCGCACCCGCTCGAACTGCCGGTAGAGCGGGACCGCCAGAGCCACCGTGGCAGGTCCCAGCAGAAAATGGACGAACTTGGCGCCGTCGAAATAGCGGTCATAGTCGGTATCGGTCAGGTGCAGCAGCGCGACAATCGCGACCACGCTCAGCAGCACCGGATTCAGCAGCGGCGACCGACGCAGCCTGTTGTAGAGCGCCGACGCGACCACGAACGCGCTCAACGTCAGGCTCAGATGCAGCAGCGGACTGGCGCTGAGATAGACCCAGATATCGCCGCTCTCACTCATCGCGCACCTTCCCGGCCAGCGGCTTGGCGGATCCCGTCCGATTGAGCGCGGCCATAACCAGCGCGGTGACGGCGATGGTGACAAGCGTGCTCAAGACCAGCGCTGTCGCGAGCGGCCAGAAGTCGTCACCCAACAGTTCGAAATGGACCATCACACCGACGCCGGCGGGCACGAACAGCAGCGAGAGGTGATTGAGCAGCCCTGCTGAGAGGCGTCCCAACGCTTCGGGCACGGATCCCCTGAACAGCAGAAACAGAAACAGCAGCAGCATGCCGACCACCGGTCCGGGCAGCGGCGCCTGCAAACGGGTGACGAAGATTTCGCCAGCCAGCTGGCAGAGAAGAATCAGCGTGAGGTACTCGAGCATGACAAACTCCGGGGAGCGATAGGCTGATAATGGTAGCGCCTTCCCCGGCAGCTGTCCGCCACCCTGCCGACGGCTACTTCAGCTTTTCGATTCCCAGCATTTTCAGGATGTACTTCTCGTAGATCGGCTCCGAGGTACCACGCTTCATTTTGCGGATGAAGTACTTCTCGAAAGCGATCTTGGCCATATGCACCCAACGCCCCTTCTTGAACCAGGCAAGGTTGCGCGGCGGCATCTGCGGCAATGCCACGAAAGCGGCTCCGGTATCGCCCATGTCGGCCAGGCAGATCGCATTCCAGGTGGCATTGGTGGAGGCCTCGCGACCGGCGATATCGTCGACGATGTTATGCGCGATAGCGGTCACCATCGACTCGATCATATAGCCGGTTTTCGGCGCTCCGGTAGGCACCGGGGTTGCCTCCACCGGTGGAATTGCGATGCTGACTCCGGCGGAGAAGATATTGGCATAGGTGGGGTTGCGCTGATGACTGTCGACGAAGACGAAGCCGCGCGGATTGCAGAGTCCCTCCACGTTTTTCACCGCCTCCACCCCGGTGAATGCGGGCAGCATCATCGAGTAATTGAACGGCAGTTCATGCTGCTTGCGCAGTTTGCCATCCTGGTCGTACTCATCGACGAACATCTTGCCCTGCTCGACCCTGGTCACCTTCGCATTGGTGATCCAGTTGATATGGTGCGCGCGCAGATCGGACTCCAGGAATCCCTTGGAGTCGCCGACGCCTCCCAGTCCCAGATGACCGATGTAGGGCTCGGAGGTGACGAAAGTCATAGGTACCCGGTCGCGCATCTTGCGTTTACGCAGATCGGCATCAACGATGAATGCAAACTCGTAGGCGGGACCGAAGCAGCTCGCCATCGGCATTGCGCCGATCACCACCGGACCCGGCTCAGCCAGCAGCGCCTTGTAGGCATCGTAGGCTTTCTCCGCGTGATTGATCGTACAGATCGACTGCGTATGCCCCTCGGGCCCCGAGCCCTCCACTTCGTCGAAGGCGAGGCGCGGACCGGTAGCGATCACCAGGTAGTCGTAGCCGACCGTCTCGCCGTCCGCCAGCGTCAGGCGATTGTTGTTGGGGTCGATCGCAGTGCAGCGCTTGGCGATGAATCCTATACCCTTGCGATCCAGATGGGGACGAATATCGAAGGTGATGCTGCTGCGGTCGCGCCACCCCACCGCCACCCAGGGGTTGGAGGGAACGAACTGGAAGTAGTCGTTCTCGTTGATGACCGTGACACTGTGCTCGCTGGAGAGCAGCTGCCTGATTTCATACGCGCAGGGCAAGCCGCCCGTACCCGCGCCCAACACCACTATATGCGCCATAACAATTGCCCCTGTACCTTTTCGAAGCGGCAACCGCGCGCCGAACCGACGGCCGCCGCCCTTATATTTATTGGTTTTAAGAGGCGAACCATACTCGCTGGCGAGCAGTAAATAAAGCGGCTGGAGAAGTGGGGCCTGTTGACGCCATGCAGACGTTCAGCGTTGGCGCTCAGTGAAAATCCCGCGAATGGGTCACCAGTCCCGTCAACAGCGGGGAGTAGTCCCAGAGATATTTCGCGATCAGGTGCAGCACCTCCCCCTCGCGCTGCACCTCGCCGGCGACGCCGAGCAGCTGCGCCTGCAGCAGCTCCCGCCGCTGGCGCGCCGCCAGCTGTTTCCAGACCACCAGGTTGACCTGTCCGGTCTCATCCTCCAGCGTGACGAAGGTGACGCTGTTGGCGGACGCCGGCCGCTGGCGGCAGAGCACCAGGCCGGCGGTGCGCACCAGCGACCCCTGCCGGCGTTCGGCGACCGCCGCCGCGGTGATCACCCTCCGGCGCGCCAGCCGATCCCTGATCAACGCCAGTGGGTGCCGTCCCAGCGACAATCCCAGCATGGCGTAGTCGGCGCGGATATTCTCCCCCTCGGTCGGCGGAGCGAGCGGCGGATCCGCCTCCCGCACGCCGTCGGCAAGCAGCGGCAGCGCCGGCCGCACCCCCATCACCTGCCAGGCGGCGCGGTGCCGGTCGTCGGCAAGGCACGTCAGCGCGCCGGCCGCGGCGAGCGCCTGCAGCTCCCCCCGGTGCACACCGGCGCGGCGGGAGAGATCCCCGGCGGAGCTAAAAGGCGCCTCTCGACGGGCCTGCACCAAGCGCTCCGCGCCGCCGCGGGAGAGCCCCTTCACCAGCCGCAATCCCAGACGCAGACAAGGCCCGGCGGCACCGGTCGACCGCTCCAGCGTGCACTCCCAGTCGCTGCGTCCGACCTCCACCGGCAACACCCTTACACCCTGCCTGCGCGCCTCCCGCACCAGCTGCGCCGGCGCGTAGAAACCCA